>NZ_BAABIC010000009.1:0-256560 GCF_039542425.1 Pseudonocardia yuanmonensis | reverse complement strand
CACGTGTTACTCACCCGTTCGCCGCTCGTGTACCCCGAAGGGCCTTACCGCTCGACTTGCATGTGTTAAGCACGCCGCCAGCGTTCGTCCTGAGCCAGGATCAAACTCTCCAACAAAAACTGGCTCCAACAAAACGGTCCGCATCCAGGACGGGGCCCGGACCACGAACCAAAACATGAACTGGCACAAAAACCGCCAGAACACAAAGCTCGACACACTGTTGAGTTCTCAAAAGACACCCGCACACCACCAGTACCCTCACGGGACCGTCCGGGGCGTTGTCGCTCTGTTCGAGAGCCTACCAGATCCGACCGGATCGGAGGCAACTCTCATATGCTACGTCGTGCGTGCCGCTGGGGCAACCCCCAGCTTCCGTCCGACACCTCCACGACGTTACCCGAAGGCTTCGCTTCCGCGGAGGCTGTCACCCACTGGCGAGCCCGACCCGGCCCGGAGACCCGGCCCGATCCGTCTTTCCGCTCGCCGCGGCGACGGGGAGAAAGTTACACCAGGGCCTCCGGGGGTGGTCAAATCGGCCCCCCATTTACCCACTGACCTGCGAAGACGGCGGATCGGTGCGAAACCGGCCCCGTCCCGCCGCGCGACGAGCGGTCATCCCGTGGGCGGCCCGTCCCCACGGGGCTCACCTGCACGGATACCCGACGCCTCGCCCGGCCGGGACCCCACGGATGTGCCCTGCGGCCGTCGTTCGTCGTGCGGCGCGTCGTCCCCGTGATCGTCCGAGACTTTTTCGGACGCGCCCGACGGCGCCCCGCCATGGGCCAAGCGGTGCAGCATGTCGTTGTAGGCCTTGAGCTCTGCGTCGCCGTCCGCGTCCGCCCGGCGATCATCGCGCCGGGCCGACCGCTCGTCGTGACGGGACCATTGGATGAGCAACGCGATGATCACCAGGAGGAGCGGGACCTCGCCCGAGGCCCACGCGAGCCCGCCGCCCAACTTCTGGTCCACGAGCGGATCGGTGACCCACGGGAGGGCGAGCGACCGGTAGAAGTCCTCGCCGATCACGGTGTCCGCGCCCATCAACGCCACCCCGAAGAAGGCGTGGAACGGCACCGAGATGAACACGATCGCCAGCCGCACGACGGGTGGCAGACGTCGGGGCGACGGGTCCACGCCGATCACGGGCCAGAAGAAGATCAGGCCGGCGAGCAGGAAGTGGAGGTTCATGGCGACGTGCGCCCAGTGCTCGTCGAGCGCCCACGCGAAGAGGTTCGAGAAGTACAGCGCGTAGTAGGAGCCGACGAACACCGGCAACGAGAACAGCGGGTGCGTCACGAACCGGGCGACCGGCGAGTGCACGGCGGCGAGCAACCACTCCCGCGGCCCCGGTGGGTTGCCCCGACCGGCAACCGGTAGTGCGCGCAGCATCAGCGTGACCGGTGCTCCCAGCACGAGCAGGATCGGCGTGAGCATCGCCAGCATCATGTGCGTGCCCATGTGCACGCTGAACATCGCCGGCGAGTACTTCCCCAGACCCGAACTCGTCGCGATCAGGAGCACCGCGCAGCCGCTCAGCCAGGCCGCCGTCCGCCCTGCTGCCCAGCTGTCCCCCCGGACCCGCAGCCGTCGCACCCCCAGCACGTAGAGCACGGCCATGATCACCGCGGCGGTGCCGAAGAACAGGTCGAACCGCCAGTCGAAGGCGAAGCGGGCCAGGGTCGGCGGGCCGTCGAGGTCGTAGCCGAGCACGACCTCGGTCCGCGACGGCGGCGCGGCACCGGACGCCGGCGGTGCGCTGCGCCCGAGCGCCACCGCCAGCCCGAGCGTGGCCAGCATCAGGAGCACCTCGACGGCGCCGAGCCGCAGGAGCGCTCCGCGTTCGCCGCGCCCGGCCGCCTCGACCGTGTGCCTGCGGTGAAGGACACCCAGTCCACCGAGCACCAGCAACGCCAAGGTCTTCCCCAGCAGGAGGGCGCCGTAGGTGGACCCGAACAGGTCCGCCGGCGGAATCCGGACGAAGGCGTTGAGCACCCCGGTGGCTGCGAGCACCAGCCAGCACCAGAACGCGACGCGGGAGAACCGGCGTACCGCGACTCCCAGCGTCACCCCGTCGCCGTCCGCCCGAGCCGCCGCGAGCGACAGCACCGCGACCAACCCGCCCACCCACAGCGCCGCGGCGAGGACGTGCAGCACGAGGCTGTTCGTCGCGACGTCGTGGGAGCCGCCCGCGGCAGAGTGCCCGGTGAGGGCGACCGGCAGCGGGCCGAGCAGGGCGAGCCCGAAGGCCACCACCGTCCACCCCCAGGAGAGGACGAGCCGGCAGGCCACCAGCAGGAGCAGAGCGACGATCGCGGTCAAGAGCCACGACATCGCGTCCGCAAGCTTCGGGATGACCGAGATGAGCAGGCCGGGATCGAGCACGTCGACCACGGGTCTGCCCAGCGCGTCGGCCGCGCTCAGCGGCACGAGCAGCAGTGCGCAGACGGCCCATCCTGCGGCGGCGTAGGAGGCCGCGCGGACCCCGCGGTACCCGGCGACGTCGAGGTAGCCGCTCCGTTGGGGCGCCACCAAGAACGCCGCCAGCAGCAGGAACCCGATCGCGAGCACCGCACACACCTCGGCCGCCGCGCGGACGGCGGGCAGTCCGATCGTGGTGAGCGTGCCCGGGTCCGGCAGCCCGAGGTTCTCGACGGGCCGGGATCCGGTGAGGGCCGTGAGCCCCGCCGCGACGAGCACCGCCACGGCGATGCCGAGCCCGACCAGGCCGCCGACGCCCGAAGGCGGCCGGCGCGCCGACGTCGTCGGGGTGGGGTCGGCGGTCGTCTGCGCCATGCGACCAGGCTATGCCCGCACGACGACGGTTTCCGTCGTACCCCGCTGCCGGACTGCCCCTCGTGACGGAGATCCCGGACCGACGGAGTGGTTCGGCGCCGCCGTGCCGCGGTCCGCGCCCGGTGGCCCGTCGTCAGGCCAGTTCGGAGGCCGCCCCGACGACCCGGACCCCCTGCGCCTGGGCTTCTCCGGCGTCGACGACGTCGGCCACGATGCAGGTGATGTTGTCCGGTCCCCCGCCCTGGTTGGCCAATGTGATCAGCTGTTCGACGACGACCTCGGGGCCGGTCGGCGCGGCCATGAGGTCCTCGATCGCCTTGTCCGGCAGCACCGCGGTCACCCCGTCCGAGCAGAGGAGGTAGCGGTCCCCGGGCTGCGGCTCGAGGAACTCGAGGTCCGCCTCGACCGGGTGCTCGGTGCTGAGCGCGCGCATCAGGACCGAGCGACGGGGGTGGACGAGCGCCTCCTCGGGCGTGATCTGCCCCTCGTCGACCAGCTGCTGGACCATGGTGTGGTCGCGGGTGAGCTGACGCAGCTCGCCGCCGCGACAGAGGTAGATCCGGGAGTCTCCGACATGCGCGAGGGCGAGCCGGGCCCCGTCGAACACCAGGGCGACGACCGTCGTGCCCATCCCCTGCGTGTCCGGCTCCTTGCGCGCGTGCTCGGCCAGTCGCTCGGAGGCCTCGTCGACGGCGGAGGCGAGCTCGCCGAGCAGATCCACCTGCGTGAGGTCCTGGGGCAACCGCTCGTCCAGCTCCAACATCGCCGCCACGGTGAGCGTACTCGCGAGCTCGCCGTGCGCATGGCCGCCCATGCCGTCGGCGACGACGAGCAGGCGGTCCCCGGCCGCGCCGGAGTCCTCGTTCGCGGTGCGCCGGCGGCCGACGTCCGAGCCGATCGCGGAGCGCAGTCCCAGTGCCATGCGCTCAGTATGGATCTCGCACCCCCGCGGCGTGAGGCCGGACACCGCGAAACGGACGGGTGACGTCGCGGAACCGGCCGATCAGGGCTCCGGGGTCGCACGGTCGGGCGGCCCGGGATGCCCACGACGCCCGAGCCGTTACCCTCGTCGGCGGCGGCCTCCGGGTCGCGCGCCCTCGTAGCTCAGCTGGACAGAGCAAGAGCCTTCTAATCTCTGGGTCGCAGGTTCGAATCCTGCCGGGGGCACGCAGGTCAGAGGCGATGCGCCTCTGGCCGAGCACGACAAGTGGGGCGAGTGGTGGGGCGAGTATCGCTACCGTCGCCCCATGGCAGCTGCTCGAGGTCCCGCCGTCAGCGCGGTGAGATCGAGCGACTCAGCAACGGCTCCTACCGCGTGTGGGTCTACGTAGGCACGAACCCGCTGTCCGGAAAGCGCCATCGCGCCGAGGAGTACGTGCCAGCGGGACCGCAGGCAGCCAAGGAAGCCGAGAAGGTGCGCACCCGCCTCCTCGACGAGGTCGACGAGCGACGAGCCACCCGTACCAACGCAACCGTCGACCAGCTCCTCGACCGCTACCTCGACGTGCTCGAGGTGGAGGCCACCACGCGCGACGGTCACGAGCGCATGGCTCGTCTCTATATCCGCCCGCTGCTGGGAAGGTCCAAATCAGCCGGATCGACGGCGAGGTCCTCGACACCTTCTACTCGCAGCTCCGCCGCTGCCGCGCCCGCTGTTCACGCCGTCGGGGTCAGATCGACCACCGCGTATCTGGCGAACATGCCTGCAGCCACCGCTGCGCCCCGCACGTATGCAGACCCCTCGGCGCCTCCTACTTGCGCCAGATGCAGGTGCTCCTCAACGGCGCCTTCGCACGCGCCGTGAAGTGGCGATGGATCGGCGTCAACCTGGTGGCTCAGGCGGACGCCCCGTCCCAGCTGGCGCCGGATCCGAATCCCCCGACACCCGAGTCAAGGACCCGGACTCGGGGATGCTCGCCTGGCTCGCCATGACTACCGGCGCCCGCCGCGGCGAGCTCTGCACCCTGCGCTCGGACCGCCTCGACCTCAACAACGGCGTCCTCGACATCCGCACCAGCATCGCCCAGATCAACACCCGCATCTGGGAGAAGGACACCAAGACGGCACCAGCGCCGCCGCATCGTCAGCAGCGTCGCGGCCGGCGACCGCAGCCGGCCGTGCGCGCCGTACCGGCAGACCACCAGCGCGTCGGGCTCGCCGAGGAACCCAAGCACGCCCCCGACAACCGCCTCGGCGGTCAGCCGCGTCTTGACCTTCCGCCATACCCGGGCGCCGGCGCGGTAGGTCTGATCGACCCGCTTGGCCACCACGCCCTCGGTGCCCGAATCGTGCTCGCGCATCCACAAACGCCCCACGGTTGCCTCGCCGGAGGTGGGCATGAGCACCAGCCCGTGCAGCAACCGTAGACCGAGCAGCTCCTCGAGGCGCCGGCGCCGCTGGATCCGCGGAATCGGGCGTAGGTCCGTGCCCTGGCACGCCAGCAGTTCGAAAACGACGTAGGCCGCCGGCTTGGCCGCGGCGAGCCGGGCGGCGCCGGTGGTCGAGGGCGGGAGGCGTTCCTGCAGGGCGAGGATGTCGAGCCGGCCCTGCCGCCACACCACCAGCTGCCCGTCGAGCACCACGTCCTCGCCGAGCTCGGCCACCGCCGCGACGATCTCCGGGAAGTGCCGGGTCAGCGACCGCAGCCGCCGACTCTGCAACCGCACCCTCCCCGCCGCGGCGTGGGCCAGGCAACGGTTAGTTGACTGAACTCCTGGGCGCTGCGGCGGCTCGAGGCGAGGTCGGGCGTGTCGCGGAGAGGTCGCGCGGCTGTAGGTCTGTGCGGACAGTTGGCGGACGGTAGGTACTCGCAGCCTGCGCGACCCCGGCGACGTCCCCAAACTCCAACGACCTCACTGGCAGAGAGCGGTAGTGATCGCGTGCGTTAGCCATGCGGCGTATCGGTCGAGCGACCAGCCCCGGTCGAGCACGAGCCGCTCGTAGTGGTCAACGGCGATGTAGTTCCACAGCACGTCGCGCACCTCGTCAAGGTCGATGCCGGCCCGTAGCTGGCCGGTGTCGAGGAGGTGGCGTCCCAGCATGGTCATGCCGGTCAACCCTTCGTCGTGCAGCTTCTGCCAGACGGGGTTGAGCGAGTCGTCGACGTGCCGGCCGTCGCGGATCAGCATCTGGACCTTCGCCGAACGCTCGACGCGGAGCGCCAGGCCGCTCACGTACAGCGCGATCTTGCGTCGTGCGTCGGGTTCGGCGCGTACCGCTCGGGCTTCGGGGCGCTGCCAGACCGGAACCTGCTCGTCGTCGCCGGCGATGACGTAGTCGAAGACGGCCTTGGCCAGCGCGGTCTTGCTGCCGAACCCCTTGTAGATGGTCTCGGCGGAGACGCCCGCATGCATGGCGACCGCCGCGATCGTGGTCTGGCGGAAGCCGTCGCGCTCGAACAGTTCTTTCGCCGCAGCTACGACCGCCCGCTGTCGCGCCTGGGCCTGAGCGCGTCGGCGGGAGGCGTCGTATGGCCTCTTGACTTGGGTCATCAGCGGTCCCACACTTTGCGCACAGCCCGACTGTATCTAATTGGAGTCGTCATGGACGCCGACCTCGCAGCCGTGTCGAGCGATCTGAAGTCCGTTGCGGTTCGCAGCATCCACCACATGGCGGGGGGCAGCCGTGCCGAGTTCGACGACGTGGTGCACCCCGACGGGTTCACACGCGAGCGCAAGGCAGCTCCACCATCGGCTCGTGGCGAGGGTCCGGCCGCCTTCTACGAGCTAGCGTGTTGGCTTCGCGCCGCGATCGAGGATCTGTCGTACGAGATCCACCACGCCGTCACGGAGGGGGATCTGGTGGCGGTCAGCTCGACGATGCGAGGACGACACACCGGCACCATCGTGTTCTACGGCGGGCAGGCCGAGGTCACACAGGCGTTCGCGCCGACCGGAAAGACGTTCGCGATCACCCAGTCGCATTGGTTCCGCATGAAGGACGGCAAGATCATCGAACATTGGGCCAACCGCGACGACCTCGGCATGGCCCGGCAGCTCGGTTGGGTGCCACCGACGCCGCTATACCTGATGCGGTGCGCCAGGTTGAAGCGGCAGGCGCGCAAGCGTCTCCCTGTCTGAGCCAGCGCGCCCGCACCGTGGCCGAGAGTTCGAGGACCGTTGCCCGCCGGCAGTCGACGCTATCTTGTCGATGGCAAGATGGTTGTTGGGCGTCGCCGACCCTCATCGTGATCGCGTGTTCTTGGGAGGCTTAACCATGCCCCGCCGTGCCGAGAATACCCAGTTCACAGCGGGTGCGACGCCGGTGCACGTGCCGTGGCCACCAGATGCTCGCCGTGCCCGCGCTGCGGCTGCCCACCGGCCAGCCGGGTGACCGGGCCGCGGAACCGAAGCTGGATGGCACCGAACTCTTGGTGGGATCGCGGCAGTCGCGCTGACCTGGGTTCAGGGACTCGTGGTCGCGAGGACTGTGCTCAGCCGACGGGCAGACCCGTGAGGCCGCCGTCCGGCGCCCCGGACGACGTTCGATGTAGGGGCGATGATCGTCAGTACCGCATCGAGTATCCGGTTGAGCCCTCGTCTCATGTCCTGTTCCCTCGGGGTGACCTGAGTTCGTACCGTCTGGGCTGCCCCACCGTCATATCCGCGAACCACAGCAGGTCACGGACCAGCGAGCGCTCGTCCTCGAAGGAGGCCAGCTCGTCCCCGAGCCCGAGACACTTCGCCTCGGCCGCAGCGGCGGAGTGGAAGGCTACGAGGCCAGCCAGACGCACATAGCCTTCCTTGGTAAGGAAACGAGCGCCGTCGAGAGGATGGAATCCCGTCACCGCGAGATCCGGGGCGTAGCCGACGTCGTGCAACCATGCGGCTGGATGAAGAACCTCGCCGTCCCCTGCCCCGACAGCGCATGCGAGCACTCCGGCGCGCTCCGCGACCTTCTCGACGTGAGCCCAGCGCTGAGGAAGCGCCTCGGCCAAGCAGGCGCGCGCTAGCTCCAGCCCAGGTGACGAGCCGCGTGGCTCAAGGGTAGGTCGAACCGTACTGCCCGTCGCGTCCCCCGCCATAAGGTCGCCTGCCGCAGACGACGTCGAGGAACACCACGCCGCGATGCGCCAGCGTTCACCTATGTACGAGGCGCACCGACAGCACGGTGTCGGCCGGGTTGCAGGCCTGCACGTCGAGGGATCGGTGATCGTCCACGACCGGTCCGAGGATGAGCCAGGGACCGCGCCGGAGCGCGTCGTTCTCGACCTTGCACCCGACCTGCCCAAAGAAGCCCGGCGTCGACGCCCAGCCGAATCGCACTCCGATCTCGTGACCGGCCGCCGCCGGCACTCGTCCGGGGTCGGAATCGGCGCACGGCTGTGCGGGGCAAGCGCGCGCCCTCTTCTCTTGACATGGTGCTCGACCGCCGTCACCCTAACCGCACTTACCGGAACATGAGTTCCACCATATAAAACTCATGTGGATCTCGTGTCGTCATTCATAGGGCTGGCCGTCGAGCGCGGTGCCTGTTCAGCCTCTAGGGCGGCCCGATCGGGGCCCGGTTTGCGAACCCGTCGTGAAGGGTGTCCGCCCATGTACCTGCTGTTCGCCGATTCGGTGTCCGCCCAGACCATTGCCGAGCTCGAGTCGCGGGGACATCGGTGTGCGGTGGAGCCTGCTTTGACCACGGCGAACCTGCCGGATCGGATCGCAGGCGTCGACGGGCTGGTGGTCCGCAGCACGAAGGTCGACCGCGCGGTGTTCGAGGCCGCGGACAAGCTCGCCCTGGTGATCCGGGCCGGTGCCGGCACGAACACCATCGACATCGAGGTCGCGGCCCGCAACGGTGTTCTGGTCTGCAACGTGCCCGGCCGCAACGCGGTCGCGGTCGCCGAGCTCACGATGGGGTTGATCCTGGCGCTGGACCGCAGGATCGCCGACAACGTTGCCGACGCGCGGCAGGGCCGTTGGGCGAAATCGACCTACACCGAGGCCAACGGGCTGCTCGGCAGCACCTTGGGCATCCTCGGCCTGGGCTCGATCGGCCTCGCCGTGGCCGAGCGGGCGGCCGGGTTCGGGATGCGGATCGGCTGTCTGGACCGTCCCGGCCGCAGCCAGGCCACCCGCGACCGGCTGGCCGAGCTCGACGTCGCGTGCTACCGCTCGCTGCCGGACCTGCTCGCCGCCTCCGACGTGGTGAGCCTCCACGTACCGTTGTCGCCGGAGACCAAGAACCTTGTGGACGCCGAGTTCCTGGCCGCCATGAAACCTTGCGCGGTCCTGGTCAACACCTCACGCGGTGAGGTGGTCGACGAGGCGGCGCTGCTCGCGGCGCTGGATGCTGGCCACGTCCGCGCCGGTCTCGACGTATTCGCCGACGAGCCCAGCTCGGGCACCGCCGAGTGGGACTCGCCGCTGGCCAGACATCCCCGGGTGGTGGCCACCCACCATATCGGCGCTTCCACCGCACAGGCCCAGGCCGCGATCGCCGCGGGGGTGGTGGAGATCGTCGACGCGTTCGCGGCAGGCGAGGCGCGCAACTGCGTCAACCTCTCACCCCGCGGACTGGGCAGCGCCACCCTCACAGTGCGTCACCTCGACAAGGTCGGCGCGCTGGCCGGCGTGCTGGAGTTGTTGCGTGAGGCCAGGCTCAACGTTGAACACATGCAGAACCAGATCTTCGCAGGCGGCGTGGCGGCCGTCGCCACCATCGATGTCGCAGGGATCGTGCCCACAGACCTGCTGGCAGGCCTCGATGCGCTCCCCGAGGTGCTGGGCAGCTCGCTGACCACCCTCGACTCCACCGGCACGGAGCTCGGATGACGCGCGGATACGCGGCAGAAGCCGCCGCAGATACGCCGGCCGCGTCAACCGGAGGGGCGACGACCTGCGGCGCGCAGGCCGTACGCACCTTCGCGGGCTGGCTGGTCCGCGCCGAAGCCGCCGCCGAGGAGGTGGGCCCGATGGTGGAGATCGCCATCGCCTCGCGGTTGGCGCCGCGCGCGGTACGCCCCGACTCCTACGAGCCGATGCCCCCGGCGCTCTACGTCTACCGGCAGAGCACGCCGCACGGCCAGCACATCGGCATCGTCTGCGACATCATGCCAGAGGCGTTCCTCGACGGCAGGGTGTTGGGTCACGAGTCGGTGCAGCCGCAGCGGGTCGATGGGCTGACACGCTACCTGGCGACAACGCCCCAACGGGTGGAGCTGGTCAGCACCCTGCACCGGGCCGGGCCGGTGGTCGAAGCGACATTGGCGCTGGCGCCCGAACTACCGCCTGACCGCGACGTCGCCGGACCCGACGGCTCACGCCACACGGTGTGGCGAATCCCGCAAGGCCCGCAAACCGAAAAGCTGTGCCGAGAGCTGGGCGCCGCCACCCACTACATCGCCGACGGACACCACCGCGTGGCAGCCAGCCTCAACGTGCGGTCCCGCTCCGGACGGGGCTCCCGCCGCGGCGTGCTGTGCGTGGCCTACCCCCTCAACGGACTGCGGTTGGCCTCCTTCGACCGGCGGGTCGCGGGTCCCGTCGACTCCGCGCTGGTCCGCGACCTGCTCGAAGCAAGCTTCCACGTCCGCCCGGTCGCCGACCCACAGGAGGCGATGGCGGCGGGTATCGCGGTCAACCTCGACCGCCGCTGGTACGTCGCGCGCTACTCCGGCGAGCGACCGCCCGGCTCGCCCGGCCTGGACGTCTCGCTGCTCCACGACCGGGTGCTCAACGGGCTGCCCCCCGGCACCAAGATCGAGCAGACCCGCGCCCCGATCGAGGATCTCCTCACCGCATGCGAGGCCGACGGCGGCGTACTGTTCGCGCTACCGGCGCCGCAACTCGAAACCCTCACCGCGATCGCCGACGCAGGCCAGGTGGTACCGGCCAAAAGCAGCTTCTTCTCTCCCAAACCCGGCTCGGGCATCTTCCTACGCGCCCCTGCCCCCTGACCAGGTCAAGGGTCGCGTCGGTGGCGCTGAAGAGGGCTCGCGGTGCCAGGGCCGGGGCGCCCGCTCGTCCAGGGGGCATGGAGCACCGAAGAAGCGCTGCGGCAAGGGGCATCGGGCAGGCAACGCCACCACGGACTCGCTTACACGGCACTGTTGACAGCCAGCCCCGGGCCCGCGAACGATCTTGCTGCCGTGTACCGCGCGTGCTGCCAGACGCGGAGGTACGACCCCAAGCGTCCAGCGAGAAGTTCGTCGACGTGCCACCCGAGGCCATCGCCGCGAGCGTGCGCGGGCTGCTCCCTCACCTCATCCCCGGGAGGCGGCCGAACGAGTGGTGGTACGTCTTCGCCTTCCCCCGCCCGACATCACTCGCTCGAGGCTCGGGGCAGGCGACGGCAAGCCGGCGACTTCCGTGAAGCCAGAGTGCGATCAGGTCGAGGCCTGGGACGAGCCGGCGTCCTTGCCCGATCCGATCACGAGTGCGATTCGTACCCCGCCAGCCCGGGACCAGGCCTAATCTCGACCCCCCGGAAGCCGACGACCTGCCCGCACCGCCGGCAGGTCAGCTGGTCGTCTAGTTCTCCGCCACAGCCACCGCCGTGCACGGCGACCCGTGGTGGTCCTCCCGGGTGCGGGTAGTACCGATCCCCCCACTTCATCATCATCAGCAGTGCGGGGGCGAGATCCCGGCCCTTGTCCGTGAGCAGGTATTCGTGGCGGTCCGGCCGGGTCTGGTAGAGCCGCCGCTCCAGCAGGCCCTCGCTGCACAGCCGGTCCAGACGGGCAGCCAGCACGTTGCTGGCGATCCCGAGGTTGGCCCGGAACTCGTCGAACCGGCGCCGCCCTAACAACGCGTCCCGCAGCACCAACAGCGACCACCGCTCGCCCACCACCTCCAGGGCGCGGGCGATCGAGCAGGTCTGGTTCGGGTAGGTGCGCTGCAGCATCGGGCCCATCGTCCCTACGGTGGGTTGTATGACGCAAGTCACTGGGATACCGTGCCTCTTTCTTCACCCAACAAGGTTGGGGGAAGTGCCGTGGAGCCACCTCGAGAGCACCTTCGCGGTCTGATCATGGGCATTGCCGCGGCGGACCGGCGCCCGCCTTCGTCGGCACGGTCGTGCCGAGGACCGCGCTGCTCGCCCAGCCGCCTACCGAGACCGGCGCCGCTGTCCTCGCCGCCGTGATCCCGCGACCGCGACGGGTCGTCCTCCCTGCACACCGGCCGGCCCGGGCCTCGACCGGCCGGAGCTCCGCACGTGCCGCCTGTCCCGCGCATGATCACCACGCCGATCACCGCTCCGCCCGACCCGCACGTCACCACCTCACGGCAGACCAGGGAGCTCATCACGATGACGACGACACCGAGCGCGTTCACCGAACTCTGGGCCGAGCGCCGGCACCGGATCCGGGTGCGGGACTATCCAGGCGATCCGCCGGCCATCGTCCTGATGCACGGCTTCCCCGACGACCAACATCTGTACGACCGGGCACTGCCCTTCCTCGCCGGGCGCCGCCGGGTGGTCACCTTCGACTTCCTCGGCTGGGGGGAATCAGACAAGCCGCCCGGCTACCCCTACACCGCGCAGAACCAGACCGGCGACCTCGATGCGGTGATCACCCAGCTGGGACTGGACGAGGTCGTCCTGGTCGCCCACGACTCCTCCGGCCCGCCCGCCATCGACTGGGCGCTTGCGAACCCGGCCCGGGTCGCGGCCCTCGTGCTGCTCAACACCTACTACGGCTGGATGCCGTCCTTGCGGCCACCCGAAGCGATCATCCTCTACGCGACGCCGATCCTGCGGAATCTGGCCCGGCCCGTGATGCGGCTCTTCGACTGGCCCAACCGAGCGCTGTACTTCTGGCAGGTCGCACGGTTCATCCGCGACGAGGCGGTTCGTCGCGACCTGCTCCCGCTGTACTACGACCGGTTCCGCGCCGCCCGCCCGGCCTTCTGGCGGCTGAACGCGGACCTGCCGCGCACGCTGATCTCCCGCGCCCGCCGCGCCCCGAAGCTGCGCGCCTTCGACCGACCGGTGCGGGTCGTGTTCGGCGCCGATGATCCCTACCTCAACGCCGGCGTCGCTCGCCGGTTCACCAAGCTGTTCCCCACAGCGCAGATTCAGCTGATCCCAAATGCGCGACACTACGTGCAGGTCGACGAGCCGCAGTTGGTCGCCGAAGCCATTCTGAGCTCCCATCGACCCGTTGGCAGGTCGGACGGAAGCAGCACCCGCGCGCCGAGCGAGCAGCCGTCGCCAGAACCGGCACCGTGAAAGCCGAGGCGCCGGTGACCCCGGTTGCGGTGCCAGGCCAAGCGTCTCGGTCGGGCCGTCATACCCGCGCGCTGCGCGATTGCGGCATCCGCACCTTCCTCATCTGCGGTATCGCGTGGAAGTGGGCATCGAACCGACCATCCGGCACGCCATCGACCTCGGCTACGTGCCGGTCCTGATCACCGACGCTGCGGCTGGGGCAACGCCGAGGCCGCCACACGATCCCTGCAGACGCTGGCGTTCGCCGGCGGCTCGCTACAGGCCGACATCGCGGACCTCCGCACGGTCCTGTCCGAGCCGACCTGAGATCGAGTGCACGAGCCGATCGCACCGGAGGGTGACATGGCTGCCGGCGCTGGCGACCGGCGTGGGTCCGCTGCAACGGTTCTGCCGAAGTCTGGTTGCTTGAATGAGGCATACGGCAACGGCCGTTGCGGTGGTGGGCCTGCACAACATCTTCTCCGACGGCGCGCTGGCCCGGGCCAACACCCTCGACGAGGACGAGCGCGCGGACTGCACGTGCGACGTGGAGATCGAGTTCGCCGACCGAACTGCTACTTCGAGAGGATCGCCGGCGACCCCCGTACGAAGTGGGCCGGGGCGAAGGCGACCCGTCCACCCGCCTGGGCCCACCCAACCCGACGCCGGCTATGCCGCTATGGCACAAACGCCCGATCGCTCGACACTCCCGCGACTCGGAGGTGGCGAGCGCAATCCGGGCCCGCTTGGGGCCCCGCACTGTCGCCCTACGCCGATGCGCCGGTGTGACGCTAGTGACCCGTCGGCTCTTGCAGGCAGGTCGACCGCCGTACCGAGGGCCTCCACGCCGAGACGCGCGGCGCGCAGACCACCAGCGGTTCACACCGGCGAGATGATGAGGTGCACTCGCGAGATCAATATATTCAAAGTGGTCGTCGACTGGCATACCCGCGCCGGTGCACACGCCTCGGCCGCCGATCGCAAGGAGGGCCCATGTTGTTCTTCTCCCTGAGCACGTGGGTGCTGGCGCTTATTCTCTTCGCGATCACGCTCCTGGCGACCGGGCTAGGCCTGGTTGCTGGCCGGAAGGTGCAGCACCGGTCAGATGACCTGCGTGAGCCGTTCGGCGTCATGCAGGCAACGCTGCTGGGCTTCATGGGATTGATCCTCGCATTTGGCCTCAGCCTCGCCGTCGGACGATACGAGGACCGGAGGGCAGCGATTGTCGCCGAGTCCAATGCGATCGGCACAACCTACTTGCGCGCGCAGACGCTTGCGGAACCGGTACGAACACAGTCGCTCACCCTGCTGAAGAGCTTCACCGACACCAGCATCCGCCTGACGCAGACAGTTCCGAGCAGCCCCGAGGCGAACCGCGTCCTTGCTGACAGCACACAGATCGAGGCGCAGCTGTGGCGGCTCGCCGGACAGGCACTTGATGCCGCTCCTATTGATACCGCGCCCCGCCTGTATGTCGACAGCCTCAATCAGACCTTCGACGCGCAATCGACCCGAGCGTACGGCCTCGGCAACCGGGTGCCGGACGAGGTACTGCTGTTGGAGGTCGTCGGCGCGGCACTGGCACTTGGCTTGCTCGCCCTCCATCTCGCCACCATCGGGCAGGGCGTATTCACCGTCGTCCTAGCGGCAGTGCTGGTCACCCTGATCCTCTTGGTCACCTTCGACCTGGACCGCCCGACCAGGGGTTTCATTCAAGTGCCGGCCGATCCGCTGATCAACCTGCGTATATCAATGGACGCGCCGCCAGCAGCCAGCGCACCCAGCGGCGGCTAGCTCTTCATACCGGCAATACATGCGTGGCTGGCGCTGCTGCCGGCCGCGCTCCTGAGCAATACCGGGAACGTTGGCCATCTTCGCAGCTTTGCGAGGACAATGTTTTGATGAACAAACCCACGCACTACAGTTGAACCCAAGTACACCCGCGGCGATCGAAAGTTGAGGTAGGTCTCACCTTCGATGATCTCCGGCGGATCAATCGTCACGCCGGAGACGTTATTCCGAACCCACTCGACCGCGCGACGGCTGGGACTCGCTAGTCCCGGCCTCGTCGTCGCACACGGTGACAGTCAGCATACCCCGTTTCCCACCCTCACGCCGTAGTAGGCCCTGAACCCGGGAACCGAGCTGATGACCTCCTGGACGTCCGACTGGCGCTCCGACGTCACGTCGATGAGCTTCGAAGCACCCACGTAGCGCCGCACTACTACATGCATCAGACCTCTCCTCTTCCAAGGGAGAAGCCCTGGCGCACCACTACTGAACGACTTCTAATCTCTGGGTCGCAGGGTCGAATCCTGCCGGGGGCACAGGCCCGTTCACGTAGGTGAGCGGGCCTTTCGCCTGCGGCCCACCTCAGGTTGGAAATGGCTCACTGCCGCGAGCGCTGCTGGCTGCAAGCGCTGCTGGCTGCAAGCGCTGCTGGCTGCAAGCGCTGCTGGCTGCAAGCGCTGCTGGCTGCAAGCGCTGCTGGCTGCAAGCGCTGCTGGTGCTCCGACGATCCCCAACGGGTTTCGCACATCCGAGCCTCGCACGCTGCTCGCCGAGCTATCCGGCCTTCCACCGAGCACGCCGACCGCCCGGCAAGATCAGTCCTCGGGCGCGGCCCGACCTTCCCGACCGCGCTTGCCGTCCCGGCCCTAGCTTCCTAGCTCGCCGGCGGGGGCGTGGGGCGCGAGTCCGCACTCGTCGGGGTCTGGCGGCGTTGGCGCTCCTGGGCCCGGCGCTCGAAGAGCTGATCCTGGCGCCGCCGCTCCCGGATTCGCAGCAGCACCAGCATCGAGACGCCGTACGCGATCCCGACGACCACCAGCGCGATGCCGAATTTGGTGATGATCGGCACGTCGATCGTCGCCAGGAGGGCCAGGACGCCGAGAGTGAGCAGGTGGAAGAGCACCGAGAGCAGGATGTTCAGCGAGTGGGCGGTTTCGTTGCTCTGGAACACCTCTTCCAGGAAGGGTTGGCCGCGGCGGAGTAGCACCTGCCCGACCACCACCGTCAGCAAGACCGCGGCGATGAGGTAGAACACGTACTCTGTCGTACCCATCGGCTCTCCTTCCGCAGGGGGCACCGTGCGGCGACCCGCCATAGGCGTTTACCCATTCGCGTTGGCCGTACGCCTCCGTCGTGGTTCAGTTCGTGATCACACACTCGGTCGGCCAGGCGCGTTGGGCACGTACCTCCAGGTTCCGGAAGGCGCCGAGGATCCCCTGGTGCAGGTTCGACAACGCTGATCAACTCGCATGAAACTAACTCTCGCAGACCCCCCGACCGTGGCTCGGCCGCCGACGGCGCGACGAAGCAACCGAGGCAGTCGTAGGCGGCCCCGAGTCGCCCTCAGGAGGATTCCGACTGCCTACGGCGCACGAGTCCGTCTGAGACCCTGTGGTGGGCGGCGAGGCCGTGATGGCCGAGAGCGAGGACCGGACAGGGTTGTCGACTGCAGTTTCTGAGTGCGACGGTCGGCACCTCGTGGGTGCGGGCCTGTCATGAGGCCGGCCCGACCGGCTGTGGGCTGCACCGGCTGCTGAGCGGGCGCGGGGTGGCGAGGTCATCGCCCCGGCACTGATCTAGCGTGCTCCCGTGCATCTGGCCGTGGCGCAACAGGAAGCTGTGCAGCCGCCGACGAGCACGCTGCAGGTGATCGAGCATGTCGGCGCGGGCCGACCTGGCCACCGAGGTCTGCGCCTGGCGCCGCTTCCCCAGCGCAGACGCGTTCATGGCGTTCACCGGCTGATCCCCAGCGAGTACTCCTCGGGCAGCCTGGCCCGGCGCGGGCACATCACCAAGACCGGCGACGCCCACCTGCGCACCCAGCTGATCGAGTCGCCCTGGGCCTACCAGCACTGCCCGATCGTCGGCACTGCGCTGGGCACCCGCCAGGCCGACCTGCCCGCCGACACCCTCGCCCGGTCCTGGACCGCGCAACTACGGCTGTGTCGCCGCTTCCGCGCCCTCCCGCCCGCAAGAATCAAGGGCGTCGGGTCACCGCGATCGCCCGCGAACCCGCCGGATTCCTCTGGGCCGAAATGACTCACTGACGACAATTCCCCCGCATGCCGAGGACATGACGCATCCCCACGCTGGGCCGCTGATCGGCGCAGCCGGTGATGCCCCGCACCGACCGGCGCCCGCGCTGTCAGGCAGCCCGAGCTCGGGCTACGTCCGCGCAGATCGCGAGGTCATGCATCCGGGGGCAGCTAGCGCCAACGCCGCCGTCCACGCAGGAGGTACATGATCGGCACGAGACCGGCGGAGTTGACCACCGCAATGGCGGCCGCCCACCTCGCCCTGGAACCGTGGATTTCTCGGCTCGACCGTTGAGCGAGGTCGATCAGAGCAGCAATCTTCAGCCCTGCCTCGAAGGCGCCGCCGAGCATGATCGCTTGCCGAAGGCGCGGATCCAGTTCGTCCCACCGCTTCTTGGCCACGGCACGACCATGGACCGCGTCAGAACCCCACGACAAGTACCAGACGTGTGGAACACCCGTCGCGTCTGCGGCGTGCTCGGGGTCACGAGCTCGGCGCCACGCGCCGGAAGGCCTGGTACCTCACGCCCCGTAGATCTTTGCCTACGTCGTCGAGACTGAAAGAGCAAAGCCCAGAGTACGCAAGAGACAGCAGGACAACCTGTGTTTCTCATTCCTGACGCCGCGGTTCTCAGCAATGAGCTGAAGCGCCGCACGAGGCAACAACTGAACACCTCAGCTCGCGTCTCCGCAGATCAGACACGGTGGCCCCGAGCGATCAAAGCTTGGACTCGCGGATTGACGTGCCAGGCGTAGTGGCCATTGCCTGCATTTCGCAGTTCAACGCAGCGCCGTGTTGTTCTCGCCGTACTCGTCGGCACGTCCACGGGAGCGTTGCGGCCACGCCGCAGTCATGCCGACGATCTTCATGCCGCTGCGAGATCAATTCCGAAAGGAGGCCACACCTGCCTCACGCTTCGCGCTCGCGGTACCGCTGAATTGGTCTGAACTCTGCTCCTGCGGGGTGCTTTCGCGTCCACCCATAGGCACCACTACACCCTCCCAGAATTTGTGGCGACACTGTGGTGTGCGACCCACAGGAGGCGGTGCCGTCCTCGCCATCGGCGGAGCGGCGAGCCGGGGTGAGCAGGTCGAACGTGATGATTCTCGCCGCGGACAACGTGCAGAGCATGGTCATCCCCGGCGCCGTCCAGTGGGTTTCCGAGCAGGCCCTCGAGCAGATGCCGGCGGCACTGACCGCGATCCTGGCCACGTTCCGCAGCTGACCGACCGCCTGCAGGACCCGCGACGCATGCGGCCGCCGGTCCGCGTCGTGGGAAACGCCGGGAGCCAGGAGGATGCCTATGTCCGGCACGAACGCCGATGCAGCGATCCGGCCGCGCACGATCGAGATCGCCGAGGCGGAGATCGA
Source organism: Pseudonocardia yuanmonensis (assembly GCF_039542425.1). Lineage (NCBI taxonomy): Bacteria > Bacillati > Actinomycetota > Actinomycetes > Pseudonocardiales > Pseudonocardiaceae > Pseudonocardia > Pseudonocardia yuanmonensis. The sequence goes on along the minus strand of NZ_BAABIC010000009.1, from coordinate 238,203 downwards.
CGCGCTGCCGCATGACCGCTACCCGCTGGCCGGACCCGGAGCTCGTCGCCGACTTCTCACAGGGCGTGCAGCAGGCGGTCACGCAGGAGTTCGTCCGCTACTGGGCGACGGAGTACGACTGGCGCAGGTGCGAGAGAAGGCCGAGCGCCCTGCCGAACGTCGTCACCGAGACGGACGGCCCGGCTGGGCGCGCCGTCGGCGGCCTGACCCGAGACAAGGTCCTGGACAAGCGTCACGCCTACCTCATCCACCTCACCGGAGCCGGCAAAGGCGACCATTTCGCGGCGTGCCCGGAGCCCGGCCTCGTCATCTGGGAAGTGCCTGCCGCATTCCGGTCACTGCCTTGAATAACCCCATTCACGAGGGAGGTCGTCAATGAGTAGCACCGCCGAGCCCACCACCGGCATCCGTCCGTTCCACGTCGACATTCCGGACGAGGCTCTGCAGGACCTTCGTCGACGCATCATGGCCACGAACTGGCCCGAGAAGGAGACCGTCGCGGATCAATCCCAAGGCGTGCCGCTCGCCATGATGCAGAAGCTCGCGCGCTACTGGATGACGGACTACGACTGGCGCACGTGCGAGGCGAGCCTGAACGCCCGACCGCAGTACATCACCGAGATCGACGGTCTCGACATCCACTTCGTCCACGTTCGATCACAGCACGACGACGCGCTGCCGCTCATCGTCAATCACGGATGGCCGGGCTCCGTCATCGAACAGCTGAAGATCGTCGATCGGCTGACCGATCCCACGGGGCACGGCGGGAGCGCAGCGGACGCGTTCCATGTGGTGATCCCGTCGATGCCGGGCTACGGGTTCTCCGGGAAGCCGACGAGCACCGGCTGGGGCCCCGAGCGCATGGGCCGAGCCTGGGCAGAACTGATGAACCGCCTCGGCTACAGCCGCTACGTTGCCCAGGGCGGCGACTGGGGTGCGTTCGTCGTCGACCAGATGGGCTTGCAGGCACCCGCCGGACTGCTCGCCATCCACACCAACATGCCCGCCACCGTTCCGGCCGACGTCGACAAGGCTCTCCAGGCCGGCGACCCGCCGCCACCCGGTCTCTCGGCCGAGGAACACCGGGCCTACCAACAGCTGGTGAGGACGTTCGCCCAGGTCGAGTACGCCAAGATGATGGCCGCCCGCCCGCAGACCTTGTACGGCATCGCGGACTCACCCGTCGGCCTGGCCGCCTGGCTGCTCGACCACAACGACGCCGACGGCCAGCCCGCCGCGGCGGTCGTCACCGCTGTCGACCGGACCACGAGCGCCACCGGCGAACTGACGCGTGACGAGATCCTGGACAACATCACGCTGTACTGGTTGACGAACACGGGAGTCTCCGCGTCGCGCCTCTACTGGGAATACAAGGGTGGCTTCTTCAACACCAAGGGCGTCTCCATTCCGGTGGCCGTGACCGTCTTTCCCGGCGAGCAGTACGAGGCGCCGCGCAGCTGGGCGGAGCAGGCCTACCCGAACCTCATCTACTTCAACGAAGTCGATCGAGGCGGTCACTTCGCCGCCTGGGAGCAGCCGCAACTGTTCGCCGAAGAGCTCCGCGCGGCGTTCCGGTCGCTCAGGTAGGTGAGCGTGTTCCCACACGTCTGCACATGCCCTCGCTCGGCGGGGCGATCGAGCGGCTCGACCCCGCACCATTCGACCTGCACGGCCACGCCCGACGACCGGGCGCAGCGACCGCCGTCGACAACTCACCGTCGTCGCTGCCGTCGCCATGCTGCTCGACGCCCGAGACAAGGACGAGCCCACTCGAGACCGGGAAGCCCCACCGCCCAGCGAGCAGAGGAAGGACGGATACCACGCTCGTCATTCGAAGGGAGACCGGCCGCTCCCGGCTCGTCCTGACCGTGCTCCGGACGCCGACGTCAGGCAGGTGGACCGGCAGGACCCTTCGCAGTAGCGTGGCAGTGCGACTCGCGTCACGTCCTCCGACATCAGGTAGCGGCACCAGTCGCCCCACGCTTCGCGACCAACGACGCCTTCGTCGAGCCGCCTGCGGCGGTGAAGCCCCGGCCGGAGCGATCCGCCGGCCCGATGACCGAGGAGATCCTCATGCCGACGTCACGACCGCCCAAAGCGGTGGGCAGCCCTACCGGAGATTCCGATCGGCCGAAGAGCTCCAGAACCGAGAACTCCGGCACCGACGCGATCCGCGGCTTCGTCGACGACGTGCGCGAGCTGTTTCAGCAGGAGTTGCGCACCGCGAACTCCGGCACCGAGGCGATCCGTGGGTTCGTCGACGACATGCGCGAAGTTCTCCAGCAGGAGCTGCGGACCGCGCAGGAGGAGTTGGCCGGCAAGGCGCGCGCAGCCTCCGAGGGTGTGCTGTTGCTCGGTGTCGCCGTGGTGCTCGGCGCCCTGGCCGCAGGCACTTCGACCGTGCTGATCATGCGGATGCTGGAGAAGGCACTCCCGCCCACGACGGCGGCCGCGGTCGCGACGATCATCTTCGCTGCCGCCGCCGGAGTGCTCGCCGCGGTGGGGCTCGCGCAGGTCCGTCGCGCGGTGCCGCTCGTCCCGGAGCGGGCACTCGACGAGCTGCGCGAGGAGATCCGCGAGGTGATGCCAGGCTGAATCCGGGCCCGCGGCCGGCCGGAACCCCGGACTCCCGACCCCCACCCCTCCTGCGGCGGTCGGGCTCCGTGACCGAGCGATCTCGTGTGTCATGCGGCCCGCCCCGTGTCTCCCCGGACGCGGTGCGGCCAGGCCGCGGTGTGCTGCGGCGTGGACAGGACGTCCCACTGGGCGGTCGGGTCGTTGAAGTCGTCGATGAAGGTGTTGGCGACCCGCTGATCCCGCGCCGCTGTATAGAGCAGTTCCCTGGCGTGCGGCGGCGGGGGCTGGAGGAAGGCGTTCGTCCAGTCGACGACCGGTCGTGCGGCGTCCCACATCGCCGCGTGGGCGGCGCGACAGAAGGTCTCGTCGTCGGGCGGGAGCGCCAGGATCGTGTCGGCCAGGACGAAGGCGGTGCGGGAGCCGAGGTTGGCGCCCTGGCCGACGACGGGGTCGTTCAGGACCCAGGCGTCGCCGAGGGCGACCGCGAACCGGTCGTCGCCCAGCCGTGCGGACAACGGGTGTGACGGCGCCCTGCAGGAGATCGAGTGGGCGGGTGAGCTGGAAGGCCGCCGTGTCGATGCGCTCGCGGATGCCGGGGGCGAACTCGGCCGGCGTCGTCAGTACCGCGCGGTCGAAGCCGGTGGGGTCGTCGTCGCGGTGCAGGTGGATGAGAGGGTCGAGTGGCCCGCCGGGGACAGCCCGACCATCAGCACGTGGGCATCTCCGGCGACGGATCGGAACGGGTTGGCGAAGATCCCTCCCACGCCGGGGACCAGCTGCAGGTGCAGCCCCATCGGTTCGGTGGCGGCGCGGCCACGCCGTGGAACAGGCCGGCGCAGAGGCGCCGCTGCGGACGCGCGTGGGGCGAGCGAGCGGGATCGCGTGGGAACAGCACGACACATCCTTGCTGGAGAGCGTCACTGCCGGCCCAGGGCACCTCACGCCAGGAGCAGCAGGTCGACGCCGCGCACGCCGGCCGCTCCTTCCGGCATCCGGCTAGCTCAGCAGCTCGACGTACCCGCTCGTCCCGTTCACCCGGATCCGCTGACCGTCCCGGATCAGGCGGGTGGCCCGCTCCACCCCCACCACCGCGGGCAGGCCGTACTCCCGGGCGACCACCGCGCCGTGGGTCATCTGGCCGCCCACCTCGGTCACGAGCGCCTTGATCGTGACGAACACCGGTGACCAGCTCGGATCGGTGTAGGCCGTGACCAGGATGTCGTCGGTGCCGAGGTCGGCCTGCGCCATGTCCAGGACGACGCGGGCGCGCCCCTCGACGGTTCCGGCGGACACCGCCAGCCCGGCCAACGCACCGGCCGGGACGTCGGCGCGCCGGTAGGACCCGGAGAGGGCCTCGCCGTCCGACGTGAGCACCCGCGGTGGCGTGAGCGCCTGGTACCCGCGGTAGTCCTCCCTGCGCCGCGCGATGAGCTCCCGGTCCGCGCACCCGGTGCGGACGACGTCGCGCAGCTCGTCGAACCGCAGGTAGTAGACGTCCTCGCGGTCGGCCACGACACCCTCGCGCACGAGGCGGTCGGCCTCCCGCAACAGGGCCTGCCGGTAGCGGAAGTAGCGGCTGACCATGCCGAACTTGGGGTACTCGCGATACCCGATGAAGGTCCGCAGACGGTCGATCATCGTCTTCGTCTCGGCCGCCCGCCGGTCCCCGTCGGGCAGGGCCCGCAGCCGGGCGAGCAGGTCCTGCTCCTTCGCCCACGCCTCCTGCCGCCCCTGCTCGAAGCGCCGGCGGCTCGCCCCGGGCTCGGCGTGCTCGACGTGTCCGAGCAGCACCGGCACCAGGACGGTGGGCTGCTCGCTCCACCGGGGCCTGGTGATGTCGATCTCACCGGCGCAGCGCATGCCGTAGGTGTCGAGGTAGCCGCGGATCGCGTCCCGGGCCTCGCGCCCGCCCGCGACCCGGGGCAGGTCGTCGAGGAAGCCGTCGTCCGCGACGCCGCGCAGGAACTCCACCACCTCCGGGTGGGAGCGGACGACGTCGGCGACGTCGAGGAGTGCGAGCCCCATCTCCGACGTGACGCTGTTCGGGACGGACCGGGTGAGCGTGTCGGCCGCGCCCTCCTCCCCCAGCCACTCGCGCAGGTGCTCGTCGAGCCACCACGCCGCGTTCATCGCCGTCATGAACACCCGGTGACCGAAGGGGTCGAACAGCAGCCGCCGCAGCTCCTGGAGGTCCTCGCCGATGAAGTCGAGCAGGTCCGAACCCTGCCGGGTGCGGATCTCGCGGTCGAGGACGGCCAGGGACGCCCGGGTCCGCCCGATCAGCCCGTCGACGACGGCCGGGTCGGGGTCGACCGGTTCCGTCGGCGGGACGGCGCGCGGTCCGCCGTCCGCGGAGGGCTCCCCGACGCGGTCGCCGCGGTCCAGGATCGTGCGGAGCGCGTCCGCCATGAGCGGGTCGGACCGGCCCATGGCCTCCAGCAGGTTCTGCCGGCCGGCCGGCGAGGCCAACATCGGGGTGACGTCGACGAACAGCCGCCCGCCGGCCTCGGCCATCGGTCGCGGTGTCGTCATCTGCCAGAACGAGAGCCCGAGCGGCGTCAGCGGGTCGGTCATCATCTGCTGGTGCCCGACGGAGAGGTAGACGTGGTCGCTCCCGTCGTCGGTCGGTGGGACGGGGAACAGCGTCGTGATCGGGCGGCTCTGCACGATCCGGACGTCGTCGCCGGTCAGGCACCACTCGACGTCCTGCGGGCACCCGAAGTACGCCTCGATGCGGCGGCCCAGGTCGGCGAGGCGCAGCACCTGCGCCTCGGTCAGCGCCGGCTCCTCCCGGGCCTGCGGTGCCACCTCCCGACGCCGGGTCCCGCCGCCGGCCGAGGCCCGGACCGCCCACTGCTTCGTGGCGATCGCCCGGTCGACGACGGCGCCGTCGCGCACCGTGAACCGGTCGGCGTTCACCAGGCCGGAGACCAGGGCCTCGCCGAGCCCGAGGACGGCCTCGATGCTGGTGACCCGCCGGTTCGACGTCACGGGGTCGGCCGTGAACAGCACGCCCGACGCGTCCGGGACGACCATCTCCTGCACGACCACGGCCATCCGGACCTGCCGGTGCTCGACGCCGCCGCGCAGGCGGTAGGCCACGGCCCGCTCGGTGAACAGCGAGGCCCAGCATCGCCGGACGTGGTGGAGGACGGCCGCGGCCCCCACGACGTTCAGGTACGTGTCCTGCTGGCCCGCGAAGGAAGCCGTGGGGAGGTCCTCGGCGGTCGCGCTGGAGCGGACGGCGTACGCGCTCGTCGCGTCGCGGAGCGGGGCGGTGATGGCCGCCGCCAGGTCGTCGGGAACGGGAAGGGTCGCGACGACCTCGCGCATCTCGGCGCTCAGCGCCGCGATCGCGTCCCGGGCGTCCGGGTCCAGGCGCGACAGCCGCCCGAGCCGGTCCTCGAACGCCGGCACCCCCGCCGTCACCCGCCGGAACGCCTCCGTCGTCACGCAGAAGCCGGGCGGCACGTCGACGCCCTCGATCCGCGAGAGCTCCGCCAGGTGCGCGCCCTTCCCGCCGACCAGCCCGATCTGGCGGCGGTCGATCTGCTCGAACCCCAGCACGGGACGAGCGAGCGCGACCGACGTCGCCGCGCCACTGCCGCTACCCACCACGGCTTCCCCCACTTCCGTCGACTGCAGCCACCGCCCGGGCATCGCGGATTTCCGGTGACGGCCGCAGAGCTTGCGGCACCCACCGGGTCTTGTGGCAAGCCCCCCGGGGCGCTATAGGTTGAAGTGGGGCGGAGATCGACATGCCCCGGCGCCGCTCCGGCGTCCGGCCGGTGCATGGGCCCTCGCGGCGAGTAACGGTTCGCGTCGGCTCGGTTCCCACCCGGCCGATGTGGCCGAGCCCGTGCTGCATGCCGCGGCTGGCCATTACCTGCAAGGTCATCGAGCCTGCGGCAGACTGCACTGCAGCCTCGGCGGCGTGCGATTTATCAATGCCTCCTCACGGCGCGACACGGTGCTGGACGGGCTGGCCACGGGCCGGATCGTGCTCGGCACGCTGAGTCTGGTCGCGCCGCGGGCGCTGGCCCGGCTGCTCGGCGTGGAGTCCAGCCCAGAGTTGGTCTACATGACACGGATCTTCGCGGGGCGCGCGATCGCCCTCGGTACCGGCTACCTCACCGAACCCAGCCAGCAACGACGCCGCTGGCAGCGGCTGACGCTGTTCGTCGACGTCGCCGACACGCTGGCCGCAGCGCTTCACCTGCGCCGCCGAGACCTGCCGCGTCCAGCAGTACTCGCTGGGCGGGCTGACCGGAAGCTACGCCGTCGCAGGTGCGCTGCGCCTCCTGGCCGCGCACCGGTGAATGCCTGGGTTGCGCTCGGGCTCGCTGCTCCTCGTGTGCCGGCGCGACCCTGCCGTCGCAGGCGAGTGACAGGGGGCAGGGCCGGTCGTCCACTAGCCTGGGCGTGTGGAGCGGGGGAAGCTGCGGATCTCGGACGCCGATCGTGAGGCCGCGGCCCAGCAGCTGCACACCGCTCTGTCCGAGGGTCGCATCACGCTGGGTGAGCTCGAGGAGCGGCTCGACGTCGTCTACTCGGCCAGGACCTTCGCCGAGCTGGAGCTGCCGCTGGCGGACCTCCCGGCGCCGGCGGGGGCCGGCCTGCCCGCCCCGCCGGAGCCGGCGGTCCCGACGCCCCGGGACGCCGTGCACCTGACCACCGAGATGGGGTCGATCACGCGGGCGGGTGACTGGCCCGTGCCGCGGGCGCTCCGGCTGACCACGAGCATGGGCTCGATCCACCTGGACCTCACCCGGACCGCGACGCCGCCGCGGATCGCGGTCGACGTCTCCACCGGGATGGGGTCGATCACGATCGTCCTGCCGCCGGGCGGGTCGGCGGACGTCGACGGCGTGAAGACCTCCTGGGGATCCGTGTCGACCAAGGTGCCGCAGACGCCGTCCGCGACCGGTCCCCACCTCGTCGTGACCGGGAGCGCGGGGATGGGGAGCCTGACCATCCGGCACGCCCGCCGGGGCCTGAAGGACTGGTTCGGCGCCTGAGGCGAGGGTGCAGGCGCGGTGAAGGCGCGGTGAAGGCGCCGCGAAACCGGCGCACCCGAGCCTTCCCTCCGACGCGGTGACCCACCGCGGGGAGGGAGCACGATGGAACGCGAGACGGCGATCGCGGTGGCCGGCCTGCGCCGCAGCTACGGCGAGCAGGAGGTGCTGGCCGGGATCGAGCTGACGGTGCCGCGGGGCACGGTGTTCGCCCTGCTCGGGCCCAACGGCGCGGGCAAGTCGACGACGGTGCACATCCTGTCGACGTTGCTGCGCCCGGACGGGGGCTCGGCGCGCGTGCTGGGGTACGACGTCGTGGCCGAGGCCGGGGCGGTGCGCGCGGCGATCGGGGTGACCGGCCAGGTGTCGGCGGTCGACGGGCTGCTGACCGGCACCGAGAACATGCGGCTGATGGCCGACCTGCACCACGTCGGCCGGACGGACGGGGTGCGGCGGTGCGCGGCGCTGCTCGAGCGGCTCGACCTGACCGACGCCGCGGACCGGCCGGCGAGCACGTACTCCGGTGGCATGCGCCGGCGGCTGGACCTGGCGATGACGCTGGTCGGCCGGCCGCAGGTGATCTTCCTCGACGAGCCGACGACGGGGCTGGACCCGCGCAGCCGGCGGGCGCTGTGGGCGATCGTGCGGGAGCTGGTCGCGCAGGGGGTCACGATCTTCCTCACCACGCAGTACCTCGAGGAGGCCGACCAGCTCGCGGACCGGATCGCGGTGCTCGACGGCGGCCGGATCGTCGCCGAGGGCACCGCGGACGAGCTCAAGCGCCGCGTCCCCGGCGGGCACGTCCGCCTCCGCTTCGACGACGCCGGTGAGCTCGCCCGGGCCGCCGCGGTGTTCGGCGAGGCCGCGGCCGATCCCGACGCGCTGGTGCTCGACGTCCCCGGTGGCGGCGACGTCACCGCGCTGCGGACGGTGCTCGACCGGGCCGACCGGGCCGGGCTCGCCGTCGCCGACCTGACGCTGCACACCCCCGATCTCGACGACGTGTTCCTCGCCCTGACCGGGCGCCGCCAGGAGGTGCCGGCATGACCACCACCCACGCGGCGACCGCGCCGACGGTCCGGCCGTTCGCCGACACCCGCACGATGCTGCGCCGCGGCGTCCGCCGTCTGGTCCGCTACCCGTCGTTGACCGTGATGCTGGTCGGCCTCCCCGTCGTGATGCTCCTGCTGTTCGTGTTCGTGCTGGGCGGCACGCTCGGCGCGGGGCTCGGCGGGGGCGGTGGCCGGGCCGAGTACCTGGCCTACGTCGTGCCCGGCATCCTGCTGCTCACGGTCGCGTCCAGCGGCCAGGGCACCGCGATCTCGGTGGCGATGGACATGACCGAGGGCATCATCGCCCGGTTCCGGACCATGGCGATCCACCAGCCGTCCGTGCTGACCGGGCACGTCTTCGGCACGGTGATCCAGAACGCGGTGGCGCTCGTCGCGGTCCTCGCCGGCGCCCTGCTGATCGGCTACCGGCCCGCGGCCGGGCTGCCGGGCTGGCTCGGGGCGGTCGCCCTGCTCCTGCTGGTCACCCTCGCGGTGACCTGGCTGACGGTCGCGATGGGACTGGCGGCGAGGTCCGTGGAGACGGCAAGCAACACGCCGATGTTCCTGGTCCTGCTGCCCTTCCTCGGCAGCGGCTTCGTGCCGGCCGACTCGATGCCGACGGTGCTGCGCTGGTTCGCCGAGTACCAGCCCTTCACCCCGATCACGGAGACGCTGCGGGCGCTGCTGGACGGGCGGACCCCCGGCGCGGTCGACGTCGGCCTGGCGCTCGGGTGGTGCGTGCTGGTCGCCGTGCCGGGGTACGTGCGCGCGAAGCGGCTCTACACCAGGTCCCGGTAGGCCTCGGCGAGGTCCCGCGCCTCCGCGCGCAGGTCGTCCCGGTCCAGGCCCGCGTACTCCGCCACCGCCTCGGCGTACGCGGGCCCGGCCGCCGCGGTGACCGCGGCCCGCGCCGCCGCGCTCGACATCGTCGGCTGGTACTCCCGCAGGTAGTGGAAGCGCTCGGCGATCGCGACCAGCCAGGCCCCGCGCACCGCCCTCCCCCGCTCCACCTCGACGAGCCCCAGGGCGAGCAGCAGGGTGCCGCAGATCGGGTCCGGCACGCCCGTCGCGAGCAGCGCGTCGAGGGCGGCGGGAAGATCGTCGGCCGTCCCGGCCGCCTCGTCGAGCCGGTGGTGCCGGACGTGGGCCACGACCGCCATCGCCCGCAACGACCACGCGTACGGCCGCAGCCACGCGGCGCACGTGTCGACGTCGAGCACCGTGGTCGCCCGGCGCCACATCGCCAGCCCGGCCTCGACCTCCCCCTTCGCCAGCGCGAGCTCGGCCCGGGCGACGAGGTCGAAGCTCACCGCGTCCGGGGTGTCGGCGGGCGGCGGGACGGTGGCGAGGGCCCGTTCGGCGTCGCCGGTCGCGCCGAGACCCAGGTGGGCGACGACCATCCCGAGCCGCAGACCCATCGGATCGCCGACGACGCCGAGCTCGGCCAGTGCCTTGCCGGCGGCGGCGAGCCGGACGAGGGCCTCGTCGTGGCGCTCCAGCTGCAGGCTCAGCTCGGCGAGCCGGCCGTGCACGAAGGTGTGGAGCCACGGCATGCGGGCGGGGATGCGGTCCGGCATCTCCCGGGCCGTCGCGTAGGCGCCCGCCAGGTCACCCTGGGCCTCGCGGACGTAGCCGACCACTCCGAGGGCGATCGCGGCGACCAACGGGCGGGGGTCCGTGCACAGGTCGCCGAGCGCCGCCGCGTCCGGCAGCACGGTGACCACCTCGGCGATCGCACCGATGGCCGTGTCGGCGGGGCCCGGCGGGAGCCGGCGCAGGACGGCGAGGGGCCGGACCGCGGCGGCGGGATCGAGGAGCAGGCAGACCGCGGCGTGCTGGACGACGGCCTGGCGCAGGGCGGCGAGCCCGGGCTCGTCGGTGGGCCGGTGACGCGACAGGGCGGGGAGGCAGTCCGCGCCGGTCGCGAGCAGGCGTTGTGTGCCGGCCTCGACCGTCCACAGTGCACCCAACGCCGCGACGACGGGGGCGAGGGTGCCACGGTCGCCCAGGGCGCGGGCGAGGTGCAGCACGTGCAGCAGGTTCTCCTGCTCGGCCCGGATCCGCTCGAGCGCCGGCTGCGGCTCCGCCCCGAACACCCGCGCGTGCACGGCGAGCGAGGTGCGCCTCCCCCACTCCAGGACCCGTCCGGTGACGAGGACCTCCTCGCCCGCCTCGGCTCGCCGGGCCGCGCAGAACTCGCGGACGGTCTCCAGCATCCGGAACCGGCCCGCCGCGTCCGGCGGGCGCAGCAGCGACTGGTCGACGAGCGTCTCCAGCAGGTCGATCCGGTCCCCGCCGAGCAGCCCGGCCGCCGTCTCCTCGGTGAAGCCGCCGGGCAGCGCCGACAGCGTGCGCAGCGCCGCGCGGGCCTCGTCGTCGAGCAGGTTCCAGCTCCAGCCGACGACCGCCTCCAGGGTGCGGTGCCGCTCCGGGCGGTCCCGGCCGGCGCCGCGCAGCAGCGCGAACCGGTCGCCGAGCCGGCGAAGGATCTCCCCGACCGGCAGGACCCGGACCCGCGCCGCCGCCAGCTCCACGGCGAGCGGGAGCCCGTCCAGCCGGGCACACAGGGCCTCGACCTCCGCCTCCGGGAGGACGACGTCGGGCCGGGCCGCCCGCGCCCGCTCGGCGAACAGCGCCACCGTGACCGCCGGGTCCAGCTGCGGCAACGGGTACACCGACTCGGAGGAGAGGTTCAACGGCGCCCTGCTGGTCACCAGCACCCGCAGGTCACGGGCCCGGGCGACCACGGCGTGCACCAGGTCCGCGGCGGCGTCGAGGACGTGCTCGCAGTTGTCGAGGACCAGCAGGGCCGGACCGGATCCCAACGCCTCCGCCACCGCGCTCGCCGGGTCCGGCGCCGCCCCCGCCAGCGGGCCGTCCGGCCGGACGGCGGCGGCCACCTCCGCGGCGACGTCGACGCCCGACCTGATCCCGGCCAGCGACACCACCTGGACGGTCCGCGCGTCGGCCCGGGCCGCCACGGCGTGCGCGAGCCGGGTCTTGCCGAGCCCGCCGGGACCCGACACCGTCACCACGCGGGCGGCGCGCAGGAGGGCGAGCACCGCCGCGACGTCGGCGTCCCGCCCGAGCAGCGCGTTCGGCTCGGCGACGACCCCGCGGCGGCGGACCGGCGCGGACTCCGCCAGCAGCACCGCCTGCTGCGCCCGCAACGCGGCCCCGGGGTCCGTGCCGAGCTCCTCCGCCAGAGCCCGCCGATGGTCCTCGTACCGGGACAGCGCCACGGCCGGACCGCGCACCGCGGCCTCGCTGCGCAACAGCTCGAGCAGCAGCTCCTCGTCCCTCGGGGCGGCGGCCGCCTGCTCCTCCAGCGGCCCGAGGGCCTCGGTGGCCCGGCCGAGTCTCGACAACGCCAGCGCCCGCCGTCGTCGCAGCTCGGCGACGGTCCCGCGGCGCGCCGCACGCAGCGCCCCGAGCGGGCCGCGCTCCGCCGGGTCGCCGGCGCCCGACCACAGGGCCAGGCCCGCGTCCGCGGCAGCCAGCACCGCCGCCGCGTCCGTGGCCCGGGCGGCGGCCGCGTACCGGAGAAGCGCCGCCGCGTCGACGTCCGCGGCGTCGAGCGCGAGGCGGTAGCCCGTCGGGGTCGTCGCGATCAGCTCCGGCCCGATGCGGGCCCGGACCCGGGAGACGACGACCTGCAGCGCCTTGGCCGGATCCGCGGGCGGGTCGTCCGGCCAGAGCTCGGCGACCAGCCGCCCCGTCGAGCAGCCCGCCGGCAGGTCCGCGGCCAGCGCGGCGAGCAGCGCGGCCGGCCGGTCCCCGGGGACCGCGACACCGTCCACGGCGACCCGCGGGAGCAGGGTCAGCCGGGGCACCGGCCCACCGTAGCGAGCGGGGTCGCAGCGACGGGCGAGGTGGCCGGAGCGGCCGAGTCGTCCCGGGTCGGCTCAGCTCGTCCCCGCGTGCGCGATGAGGGCGAAGGCCTCCGCGAGCTGATGATCCGCCGCGCCCGCCACTCCCCGAGGGTGGCGACGGGCGCCGGGGCGACCACCAGTCCGCGGAAGGGTGAGGGCCGGATCGCCTCAGCCGCCCCGGTGCCAGTCGTTCGCGACGTCGAGGTCGTGCAGCAACCGGGCGAGGGTCTCGTCGTCGAACGGGCCCGTCGCCGGCGGCCGCCCAGCGGTCGCGGACGCCTCGCTCACGGGGGCGACGGGCTCCTGCGGCTGGGTCATCCGATGCTCCTCTCCGATCGCGTCGTCAGCCCGGGGTGGGGACGATGTTGTTGTTCAGCTGGAAGAAGTTGTCCGGGTCGAGGGCCGCCTTGATCCGGCCGAGGCGGCGCAGGTTGCGGCCGTAGGCGGTGTCCGTGCCGGCCTGCAGGGGCTCGTCCTGCCGGCCGGTGAAGTTCAGGAACACCCGGCCGTTGCCGTACTTGGTCATCTCCTCCCAGGCGGAGCGGCCCCAGGCGATCGCGGCCTCGTCCTGGGCCGGGTCGGTCCACATGGTGTCGAACGAGACCATGAACGGCGAGGTCCGCTCGGCGAACGCCGTCGCCTCCGGATCCACCGCGTTCACGGCGCCGCCGAGGTGGAAGGTGTTCACCAGGGTCAGCGGAGCGGGTCGGTCCAGGGCCCGGCCGACGAGGGCGTCGATCGCGTCGTCGGTGAGCTCGTCGAGGTACTGGGACTTCCAGTAGGCCCGCAGCCCGCCGCGGGGGAAGAACGGGTCGAACGAGGTCTGGACGGCCGCGTACGGCATCGGCTGGGACAGGTCGAACAGCGGGGTGCCCAGCTCGCGCAACGGCTGCAGCACCCGCATCCCCTCGTCCGGGTCGGGCCCGCAGTGCACCGCGGCGACGATCGCGACGGGCCGGTCGTGGATGACCTCGGGCATGCCGGGCGCAGCCGGGAACGTCATCGTCACGATCAAGGTGGTGACCTCGTCCGGCGCCCCGGTGGCGTACTCCCGCCAGCCGCGCTCGATCGCGCCCAGGTCCTCCAGCGGGTACAACGCGCCGGCGAAGCCGACCACCGGCCCGACCGGGTGGAGCCGGAAGGTGAAGGAGGTGACGACGCCGAAGTTCCCGCCCCCGCCCCGGATCGCCCAGAACAGGTCCGGGTCGTCGGTCTCCGACGCGGTCCGGACGCTGCCGTCGGCGCACACGACCTGGGCCTCCACGAGGTTGTCGCAGGACAGCCCGTACTTCGTGTTCAGGTGCCCGTAGCCGCCGCCCAGCGTCAGCCCGGCGACCCCGGTCTCCGACACGCGGCCCAGCGGGGTCGCCAGGCCGAACGCCTGGGTCTCCCGGTCCACGTCGCCGAGCACGGCCCCGCCCTGCACCCGGGCCAGCCGGCGCTCCGGGTCGACCAGGACGCCGCGCATCGCCGAGAGATCGATCAGAAGGCCGTCGGGGATGCTCGACAGGCCGGCGACGGAGTGGCCGCCGCCGCGGACGCCGACCAGCAGCCCCTGCGAGCGGGCGAACCGCACCGCCTCGACGACGTCGGCCGTCCCGGTGCACCGCGCCGTCAGCGCCGCCCGGTCGCCGTACATCGCGTTCCACTCCTGCCGCGGCTCGGGCTCGCCGGCGGGGCCGCCGGGCACCAGGGACCCGCGCAGGGCGGCGTCGAACTCGCCGAGGACCTCGTCGGACAGTCGTTCGCGGGAACCGTCGACCCGGGTCAGCGTCACGGTCATGGCGCACCTCTCAATACGGCCGCCGCGGTGGGCGGCCGTGTGGCGTGCCGATCGCGGTCGCGATCGGGTTGTGAGCAGGCACGGCCGTGAGCGGGCCAGCGTACCGGCGCCCGGATCCCCGGCAATCCGCTGATCGGCCCACCACGAGGGTGGTGGACCGGAGCGGAGGACGGCTCGCCCCGTGGGCCCGCGCGTCCTATTTCCGAACACTTCACCCCGGCCGAGCCGGGTTACCGTCGCCGCGAGCGTGGGCATCGAGGCTTGCGCCCGACGAGAGAGGTCCCGATGACGGGGATCGAACCGGCCACGCCGGGCGGCGAGCTGCGGCAGGCGTTCAGGAGCCTCCCCGAGGGGACGGCCGGCGACCTCGTCCGCCCCGACCCCGCCGAGCAGCGGGTCCGCGACGCCCTCGCGGCACTGGCCGCCGGTGACCCCGTGGTCGTCGTCGACGACGCCGACCGGGAGAACGAGGGCGACCTGATCTTCGCGGCGACGCTCGCCACGCCCGCGCTCGTGGCCTTCACCGTCCGGCACACCTCGGGGTTCGTGTGCGTGGCCCTGCCCGGCGAGGACTGCGACCGGCTCGGGCTGTCCCCGATGCACCGTGCGAACCAGGACCGCTACCGCACCGCCTACCAGGTGACCGTGGACCTGGCGGGCACCGGTACCGGGATCTCCGCCTCCGCCCGCGCCGCCACGATCGCCGCCCTCGGCTCGGCGGGCTCGTCCGCCGCGGACTTCGTCCGGCCCGGACACGTCGTCCCGCTCCGGGCCCGGCCCGGCGGCGTGCTGACCCGGCCCGGGCACACCGAGGCCGCCGTCGACCTGGCCCGGCTCGCGGGCCTGCCGCCCGCCGGCGCGTTGTGCGAGATCGTGTCCCGCGACCGGCCCGGCGAGATGGCCCGCGCCGCGGAGCTCGAGCGCTTTGCGACGGAGCACGACCTCGTGCTGATCTCCGTGGCCGACCTCATCCGCTACCGGCGGCGCACCGAGCCGCAGGTCCGGCGGGTCGTCGAGACGTCGTTGCCCACGGACCACGGGCGGTTCCGGGCGGTCGGGTACGCGAGCACCCACGACGACGCCGAGCACGTCGCGCTGATCGCCGGTCCGGTGGACGACACCGTCCCCGTGCACGTGCACACCGAATGCCTCACCGGCGACGTGCTGCGCTCCACCGTCTGCTCCTGCCGGCGGGGGCTCGACGCGGCCATGGCCCGCTTCGCCGCCGAGGGCCGCGGGATCGTCGTCTACCTCCGCCCCGCCGGCCGCGCCCGCGCCTGCGACCTGTTCGACCCACCCGGGATCGACCTCGCCGGCGGGACCGCGGCGGTGTGGATCCTCAGCGACCTCGGCGTCCGGGCGCTCCCCGGCACCGGCATTCCGGAGCCCGGCACGCGGGGAGCAGCTGCCTGATGTCCGCGCCGGCTCTGTATCGTGTTCGTCCATGACGTCCCGACCGCCGAGGGGGCCGCAGGCGCGCGTGACGGTGTCGCGTCGCGGCCACGGCGGGCAGGAGGCCGTCGTCGTCCGGATCGCGGGCGAGATCGCGGGCGAGACCAGCGGTCAGGTCCGGGCCGCCTACGCCGACGCGTTCGCCGCGGGTCTCCCGACGGTCGTCGTCGACCTGACCGAGGTCACCCTGCTCGCCTCCTACGGCATCGCGGACCTGCTGCTGGCCCGGCGCACGGCCACCGCCACCGGCACCGCGCTGCGCGTCGTCGTCGGCGAGAACACGCGGGTGCGGCGCCCGCTCCAGCTCACCGGCGTCGCCGACCACCTCGGTCTCTGCCGGGACCTCGACGAGGCCGTCACCGGCGACCCCGCGACCCGCGCGAGCTGACGCACCGCGCCCCGTCGGATTGGGGCGCGGCTCAGCGGGAACCTGCGGCTCTCGACCGGACGACCGGGAGGTGTCGCAATGTCGATCGGGATCGCCGTCCTGCGGGCCGTGATCGGGCTGCTGTTCCTGGGGCACGGGCTCCAGAAGCTGACCGGGAGGTTCGGCGGGCACGGGCTCGCGCAGACCGCCGCGGGCTTCGAGAGCATGGGGCTGCGGCCCGGGAAGCAGAACGCGCTGGCCGCGGGCGTGTCGGAGGCGGCGGGCGGCGCGCTGCACGCCGCCGGGCTCGCCACCCCGCTCGCCGCGAGCGTGATCACGGGGACGATGGGCTCCGCCGTGTACCACGTCCACGGGTCGAAGGGGCCCTGGGCGACGCAGGGCGGGTGGGAGTACAACGCGGTGGTCATGGCCGCGGTCTTCGGGATCGCCGCGACCGGGCCCGGCGTGTTCTCGCTCGACCATGCGCTGGGCATCGAGCGCAAGGGCGCCGGCGTCGCCGCCGCCCAGCTCGCGGCGGGGCTGCTCGGCTCGGCGGTCGTCGCGGCCCGCGCCACCACCCCCGCCCCGGAGCCCGGCACGCAGCCCGGCACCGAGATGCCGGCCGCGGAGCGGGCCGACACCTGAGCACCCAGCGGAACGGGCTCGACGTCCCCCGTGAGCGAACGTCGACGGCTCGACGCCTGTCGGGCGGCAGGATCGGGGTCGTGACGGCGTACTGGGTCAACACGTTCACCGCGATCCACGACGAGGAGCGGCTCCGGCGCTACGCCGAGCTCGCGGGCCCGGCCATGCGGGCGGCGGGCGGCCGGTTCCTCGCCCGGGGCAACCCCGTCGACCTGTTGGAGGGCGACTCGGCCCTCCGCACGACGATCATCGAGTTCCCGGACCCGGCGGCCGCCCGGGCCGCCTACGAGTCCGAGGCCTACCAGGAGGCGCTGCGGGTGCTCGGCGACTCCGCCACCCGGAGGATCACGGTCCTGCAGGGCGTCGAGGACGACTGAGGCGGCCGTCAGCTCCCGGCAGGGTCCGGTGCGGTGACCGTGAGCAGGCGGGTGCCGGAGAGGTCGAGCCGGATCCGCCCGCCGCCCGTGCCGAAGCGCAGCACGACGGCCGTGCAGGAGGGGCACCGCACCACGAGCGCCGGGGCGTCGGGGTAGAGGTCGTGGGCGTGCAGCTCCGTGCGCTCCCCGCACCCGCCGCAGGTGAGGACGGCGCCGGTGAGGTCGAGCGCGAACAGGTCGCGCAGGTCGTCGAGCGTGGTCGCCATTCGTCGTCTCCGCCTCAGTCCCCGGCGTAGCGCTGCTCGCGCCACGGGTCGCCGTAGTTGTGGTAGCCGAAGGTCTCCCAGAACCCGGGCTCGTCGAAGGAGGTGAGCGCCAGCCCGCGCACCCACTTCGCCGACTTCCAGAAGTACAGGTGCGGCACGAGCAGCCGGGCCGGCCCGCCGTGCTCCGGCGCGAGCGGCTCGTCCTCGTACGTGTCGACCACCCAGGCCTGCCCGCCGGTGAGGTCCTCGAGCGGGAGGTTCGTGGTGTACCCGCCGTCCGAGAAGGCGACGACGTACTCCGCCGCCGTCTCCACGTCCTCGAGCAGGGTGTCGATCGGGACCCCGGACCAGCGGGTGTCGAACTTCGACCAGCTGGTCACGCAGTGGATGTCGACGGTGACCGGCTCGTGGGGCAGGGCCCCGAACTCCTCCCACGTCCACCGGTGCAGCCCGTCGACCTGCCCCTGCACCACGAAGTCCCACTCGTCGAGCGGGGTGTGCGGCGTCGGCCCGGCGGTGAGCACCGGGAAGCCGTCGCCGATGTCCCGCTGCCCGGGGGGCAGCCGCTCGTCGCGCCGCCCGCGCCCGTGGAACCCCCGCGAGACCGCAGCCATGGCCCACCCCTCCCGTCCGGAGCCCCCGAGCATGCCGGGTGCGCGGGTCCGGCCACATCACGCGTTCGGACCATGCCGCTGCGACGGCCGGGTCCGCCGACGGCGGGAGGCGTGGATCGGGGCGGCCGGGTACAGGCGGGCCGTCGCACCGTGACCTGCGGCGCACCCACGGGCGCGACGTGCCGTGCGGCCCGTGCCGCCGGTCCGCTCCCCGAGAGGATGGGTCCGCCATGCCGCGCCCTCCGCGCCCTCCGCGCCTCCCGCGCGCGCTGCTCCGGCTCGTGCCCGCGGTCCTGCTCGCCGCCCTGGCCGGCACGGCCTGTGCCGCCCCGGGCTCCGCCCCCTCCGGCGACTCCGGGGGCGACGGTCGGACCGTCTCGATCGGGGTGGCCGACGCGAGCGAGAACTACTGGAACGTCTACAAGGCGAAGGCCGCCGCCCAGGGCATCACCGTCGACCTGGTGAACTTCACCGACTACAACCAGCCCAACCCGGCGCTGTCGCAGGGCCAGCTGCAGCTCAACGAGTTCCAGCACCTGCTGTACCTGGCCAACTACAACGTCAGGAACGACGACACGCTCGTGCCGATCGGCGCCACGGCCGTCTACCCGCTGCCCCTGTACTCGACCACCCACGCCTCGGTGGACGAGATCCCGCAGGGCGGCAAGGTCGCGATCCCGAACGACCCCACCAACCAGGCCCGGGCGCTGCTGGTGCTGCAGGCGGCGAAGCTGGTCTCGCTCAAGGGCGGCGGGAACTCGCTGTCCACCCCGAACGACGTCGACACCGCGGCCTCGAAGGTCACCGTGCTGCCCGTCGACGCCGCGCAGACCGCGGCGAACATCGACGGCGTCGACGCCGCCGTCGTGAACAACAACTACGCGAACGCCGCGAACCTGGGCGACGACCGGATCCTCTTCGCCGAGGACCCGAACAGCGAGGCGGCCAAGCCCTACATCAACGCCTTCGTCGCAAGGGCCGCCGACAAGGACGACCCGACCTACCTGAAGCTCGCGCAGCTCTACCACGACCCCGAGGTCATCGACGCGGCCCGCAAGGACCTCGGCACCGCCGGCGTCTTCAAGACCAACGACGCCGCGGACCTGCAGGCCACCACGGTGCAGATCGAGGACACCATCCGGAAGGCGGGCGGCTGACCCGTGACCCCGGTGATCTCCTTCCGCGGGGCCACCCGGACCTTCACCGGCCCGCGGGGCGGCGAGGTCCGGGCCGTCGACGGCGTCGACCTCGACGTCCGGGCCGGGGAGATCCTCGGCGTGATCGGCTACTCCGGGGCCGGCAAGAGCACGTTGGTGCGCATGGTCAACGCGCTCGAGCTGCCCACCGCCGGCACCGTGACGGTGGCCGGGCGGGAGACCGGCACGCTCGGCGAACGCGGGCTGCGCGCGCTCCGCGCGGACGTCGGGATGATCTTCCAGCAGTTCAGCCTGTTCTCCTCGCGCACCGTCGCCGGCAACGTCGGCTACCCCCTGCGGATCGCCGGCTGGTCGCGGGAGCGGCGCCGCGCCCGGGTGGCCGAGCTGCTGGAGTTCGTCGGGATCGCCGACAAGGCCCGCCAGTTCCCGGCGCAGCTGTCCGGCGGGCAGAAACAACGTGTCGGGATCGCCCGCGCGCTGGCCACCTCGCCGGGGATCCTGCTCGCCGACGAAGCCACCAGCGCGTTGGACCCCGAGACCACCCAGGACGTCCTCGCCCTGCTCAGGCGGGTGAACATCGAGCTCGGCACCACCATCGTCGTGATCACCACGAGATGGAGGTGGTCAGCTCGATCTGCCACACCGTGCGGTCATGGAGCAGGGCCGGGTCATCGAGCACGGCCCGGTCTACGACGTGTTCGCCGACCCCCGCGAGCCCGCCACCCGCCGGTTCGTGCACAGCGTCCTGCGCGACCGGCCGTCCGACGAGACGCTGGCCCGGCTGCGCGAACACTTCCCGGGCCGCATCGTGACCGTCCGGGTGCGGGCCGACCCGGGCACCCGCTCCGCACTCTCCGACGTCCTCGCCGCGCACTCCGCCGGCCACGCCGCCGGTCACCCGGTCGGTCACCCGGTCGGTCACGGGGTCCGCAGCACGATCGTCTACGGCGGCATCCGCGAGCTCGCGGACAAGCCCCTCGGCAGCATCACCTTCGAGCTCGCCGGCCCGGACCCCGCCGTCGACGCCCTGATCGCCGACCTGCGTCGGCACACCCTGGTGGAGGAGGCCGGCGACCCGACCGACCGGTTCACCGAGGAGGCCGGATGACCGACTGGGGCACGCTCGCGCCGATCCTGTGGCTGTCCTTCCAGCAGACCGTCTACATGGTCTTCTGGACCATGCTGGTGGCCGGGCTGCTCGGGCTCCTGCTCGGCGTGGCCCTCCACACCACCCGCCGCGGCGTGCTGCTGCAGAACGCGCCCGTCTTCCACCTGCTCAACGTGCTGGTCAACATCATCCGGCCGATCCCGTTCATCATCTTCATCACCGCCATCGGCCCGCTGACGCTGCTCGTGATGGGGACGACCATCGGCACCCGGTCCGTGCTGTTCCCGATGGCCGCCATGGCGACCTTCGTCATCGGCCGGATCGTCGAGCAGAACCTCGTCGCCGTGGACCCCGGGGTGGTCGAGGCCGCCCGCGTCATGGGCGCGGGCCGCTTCCGGATCATCTGGAGCGTCCTCGTCCCGGAGGCGCTCGCGCCGCTGATCCTCGGCTACACGTTCATCTTCGTCGCGGTCGTCGACATGTCCGCGATGGCCGGCTACGTCGGCGGCGGCGGGCTGGGCGACTTCGCCATCAGCTACGGCTACCAGCAGTTCGACTGGACCGTCACCCTCGTGACCGTCCTCATCATCATCGTGATCGTGCAGGCCGCGCAGCTGCTCGGGAACCGGTTGGCGCGCCTGGTCCTGCGGCGCTGAAGTGCGTCCGATACTGAGGTGTGGACGGCGTACCAGGGAGCGACGGCGTTCTGGTCGCCGACGGCGGCCTGGCAACGGCGCTGGAGGCGCGCGGCCACGACCTGGCGGACCCGCTGTGGTCGGCCCGGCTGCTGCTCGAGGCGCCCGGGGAGATCCTCGCCGTGCATCACGCCTTCTTCCGCGCCGGCGCGGACCTGGCGACGACCGCGACCGACGACCGCGACCTATCAGGCCTCCTTCGAGGGGTTCGCCGCCCGCGGGCTGGACCGTTCCGAGGCCGTCCGGCTGCTGCGGCTCGGGGTGCACCTGGCCCGGCAAGCGGCTGACGCGGTGCTGGAGGGCATGGACGGCGGGCTGGTGGCGGCGTCGGTCGGGCCGTACGGGGCGGCGCTGGCCGACGGGTCGGAGTACCGCGGGCGGTACGGGCTGTCCGTGCCGGCGCTGCGGGACTGGCACCGCCCGCGGCTGGAGGTCCTGGCCGACGCCTGCCCGGACCTGCTGGCGCTGGAGACGGTGCCCGACGCCGACGAGGGCGAGGCGCTCGCCGGCGCCGTCGCCGGGCTCGGCGTCCCGGCCTGGTTGAGCTACACCGTCGCCGGCGACCGCACCCGGGCCGGGCAGCCGCTGGCCGAGGCGTTCGCCGTGGCCGCGGCGGTCGACGAGATCGTGGCGGTCGGGGTGAACTGCTGCGCGCCGGAGGACGTCGGCCCGGCGGTGGCGCTTGCCCGCGAGGTCACCGGCAAGCCCGCGGTCGCGTATCCCAACAGCGGTGAGGGCTGGGACGGGCGGGGCTGGACCGGCGGCTCGCGGTTCCGGCCCGTCGACGCGGCCGGCTGGATCGCCGCCGGCGCCGGGATCGTCGCCGGCTGCTGCCGGGTGAGCCCGGCCGACATCGCCGCCCTCTCCCGCGCGATCCGCGGCTGACCGGCGCTGTCGGATCGCACAAAGCTCCGCGGCGAGGGCCCGGTGCGTTCGTGCTCGCGGTGCCTGTCGGACGCGGGACCGGCGACCGAAGGTATGAGCCGTCCCACACCACCCCCTGCGAGGTGCCCGTGCGCGCTACCGCCCGATCCCGTCCGCGCAGTCCCGGCCGCAGGCCGCACCCGGTCGACGAGGTGCTGCCCGCCGGCAAGCTGGCCGTCTACGGCGTCCAGCACGTGCTCGCCTTCTACGCCGGCGCGGTCATCGTGCCGATCCTGCTGGCCGGCGCGATCGGCCTGTCGGAGCGCGAGCTCATCCACCTGATCAACGCCGACCTGTTCACCTGCGGCATCGCGTCGATCATCCAGTCCGTCGGGTTCTGGAAGATCGGCGTGCGGCTGCCGCTGCTGCAGGGCGTCACGTTCACCGCGGTGTCGCCGATGATCGCCATCGGCCTCGCGGCGGGCGGCGGCACCGAGGGCCTGCTGGTGATCTACGGCGCCGTGATCGTCGCCGGCCTGTTCACCTTCCTCATCGCCCCCTGGTTCAGCAAGCTGATCCGCTTCTTCCCGCCGGTCGTCACCGGCACCGTGATCACGATCATCGGCCTCGCGCTGCTGCCGGTCGCCGCCCAGGACGCCGTCGGCGGCGGCTCCGCCCCCGACCCCACCAGCGCCCGGAACCTCGCGTACGCCCTCGGCACCCTCGCCGTCATCGTCGTCATCCAGCGCGTGTTCCGCGGGTTCACCGCCACGGTCGCCGTGCTGATCGGGCTGGTCCTGGGCACGGGCGTCGCCTGGCTGCTGGGCGACGCGACCTTCGCGGCCGTCGGCGAGTCCTCCTGGTTCGGCGTCACCACGCCCTTCTACTTCGGCTGGCCCAAGTTCGCCGGTGCCGCGATCGTCTCGATGATCGTCGTCATGCTGATCACCGCGGTCGAGACCACCGGCGACGTCTTCGCCACCGGCGAGATCGTGGACAAGCGGGTCGGCCGCGAGGACATCGCGCGGGCCCTGCGGGCCGACGGCCTGGCCACCACCATCGGCGGCGTCCTCAACTCCTTCCCCTACACCTGCTTCGCCGAGAACGTCGGGCTGGTCCGGCTGACCCGGGTGCAGAGCCGGTACGTCGTCGCCGCGGCGGGCGTGTTCATGATCCTGATCGGGCTGGTGCCCAAGGCCGGCGCGGTCGTCGCGGGCATCCCGCACCCGGTGCTCGGCGGCGCGGCCCTGGCGATGTTCGCGACCGTGGCCGTCGTCGGGATCCAGACGCTGGCCCGGGTCGACTTCCACGACCACCGCAACGTCGTGATCGTCGGGACGAGCCTGGGGCTGGCGATGTTCGTGACCGCGCAGCCCGACGTCGCCAAGGCCCTGCCGGGCTGGGCGCAGATCGTGTTCGGCTCCGGCATCACGCTCGG
This sequence comes from Pseudonocardia yuanmonensis, assembly GCF_039542425.1. Classification (NCBI taxonomy): domain Bacteria; kingdom Bacillati; phylum Actinomycetota; class Actinomycetes; order Pseudonocardiales; family Pseudonocardiaceae; genus Pseudonocardia; species Pseudonocardia yuanmonensis. The sequence continues at coordinate 214,921 of NZ_BAABIC010000009.1, read as the reverse complement.
CAGCATCACCGCGATCGTGCTCAACCTGGTGTTCCACCACGTCGGCCGCGGGCCCGCGATCGCCGGCGCGCCCGGCACCCCCACCATCCGGCTCGGCGAGGTGAACCGGATGAGCCGGGAGGAGTTCGTCGCGGCCTTCGGCCGGCTGTTCCAGGGCCCGACGGACGTCGTCGGCCGGGCCTACGACCGCAAGCCGTTCGCCGACACGGCGGCCCTGCGCACCGCCTTCCAGGAGGCGCTGTTCGCGGCGCCGCGCGAGGAGCAGCGCGCGCTGATGGCCGCCTACCCGGACCTCGGCGGCGACCGCGTGGCCGACGGCGAGGAGGGCGACGACTCCCGCGAGGACCAGGCCTCGGCCGGTCTCACCCGGCTCTCGGACGACGACCGCGCCGAGTTCGCCGAGCTCGCCGCCGCCTACCGCGAGCGCTTCGGGATCCCGCTGATCGTCTGCGTGCGCGAGCACCCGGACCGCGCGGCGATCCTGCGGGAGGGCCGGCGCCGCCTGGGCAACTCCCCCGCCCAGGAGCACGCGGCCGCGCTAATCGAGATCGCCAAGGTGGCCAACCGCCGCTTCGAGGACCTCGTCGCCGAGGCCAACCCGATCGCGACCGCGCGGGCCGGGGCCTTCGGATCGGGCGCCCGATGACGGCCCTCGAGCCCCTGACGGTCCACGGCTTCGACGCCCTGCCCGCCCGCCGTGCCGAGGAGCTGCTCCGCGAGGTCTGCTCCGCCCCGCGGTGGGCGCGGCAGGTCGCCGCCGGGCGGCCCTACGGCGACCTCGCGGCGCTGCAGGCCGCGGCCGCGGCGGCGCTCACCGGGGACGACCTCGACGCCGCCCTGGCCGGGCACCCGCGCATCGGCGACCGCGCCGCGCGGGGCACGGCCCGGCGCGAGCAGGGCGCGGTCGCCGCGGCGCCGGCGCAGGTCCTGGACGCGCTGGCCGAGGGCAACCGGGCCTACGAGGAACGCTTCGGGCACGTCTACCTGGTGTGCGCCAGCGGACGCGACGCCGAGGACCTGCTCGCCACGCTGCGGTCCCGGCTGGGCAACGACCCGGCGACCGAGCGCCGCGTCGCCCTCGCGGAGCTGACCGCGATCAACCGGCTGCGGCTGGAGCGGGTGTTCGGGGCATGACGCTCTCCACCCACGTCCTCGACGCGGCGACGGGCGCACCCGCCGCCGGGATGACCGTCGTGCTGCGCACGGAGGGCCGCGAGCGCGACCGGCTGACCACGGACGCGGACGGCCGGGGCCGGTTCACCGAGCCCGGCCCCGGCGTCCACACCCTGACCTTCGCCACGGGCGACCGGTCGGACTTCTATCCCGAGGTCACCGTGACCTTCACCGTGACCGACCCGGGGCGGCACCATCACGTTCCGCTGCTGCTGTCCCCGTTCGCCTACTCGACCTACCGCGGGAGCTAGACATGGGAATCAGGCTGGGCGCCAACGACTACGGCAAGGCCGAGAACCGCGTGGTGCGGATCTACCGGGACTCGCCGCGGCACGAGATCCGCGACGTCACCGTGACGACCTCGCTGCGCGGCGACTTCGCCGCGGCGCACCTGGCGGGCGACCAGTCCCGGGTGCTGCCGACCGACACGCAGAAGAACACCTGCTACGCCTACGCCAAGGAGAAGGGCCTGCGCGAGATCGAGGACTACGCGCTCACGCTGGCCCGGCACTTCGTCGCGGACGTCGAGCCGGTCGAGGGGGCGCGGATCGCGGTCGACGAGCACACCTGGGAGCGGGTGCCGGTCGACGGGCGCGGGCACGACCACACCTGGGTGCGCCGCGAGTCGGAGATCCGGACGACGGTCGTGGAGGCATCCGCGGAGGGCGAGCGGGTCGTGTCGGGCCTGCGGGACCTCGTGCTGCTCAAGTCCACCGGCTCGGAGTTCGCCGGCTTCCTCACCGACCGCTACACGACCCTCGAGGAGACCCACGACCGGATCATGTCGACCTCGCTCGTCGCGGAGTGGGCCTACTCGGGAACCGAGGTGGACTGGGACAAGGCCTGGGCCGACGTCCGGCGCATCCTCCTGGAGCGCTTCGCCACGGTGCACTCCCTCGCCCTGCAGCAGACGTTGTGGGAGATGGGGAAGGCGGTGCTGGAGTCCCACCCGGAGATCACCGAGATCTCCCTCTCCGCGCCCAACAAGCACCACTTCGTCGTGGACCTGGCCCCGTTCGGGCTGTCCAACGACAACGAGGTGTTCTACGCCGCCGACCGCCCGTACGGCCTCATCCAGGCGACGGTCACCCGCGACTGACGCAAGTGGCAGATCTGCGTACTGGTCACCGGCCCGGGCGAGGACGAGGCTCCCCGCACCGGGCCGTGACGACGCGGAGGTGCCCCATGCCCGAGACGATGCGCGTGGCCCGTTTCCACGGGGCCGACCGTCCCCTCGGCCCGGAGCGGCTGCCACGGCCGGTGCCGAACGCCGGCGAGGTCCTCGTGCAGGTCCGGGCCGCAGGGGTCTGCGGCTCGGACGTGCACTTCGCGATCGAGGGCAGCCCGGTCGGGTTCCTCCCGATCACCCTGGGGCACGAGATCGCGGGCACGGTCGCGGAGCTCGGCCCGGAGGTCGACGGACCCGCCGTGGGCGAGCGGGTGGTCGTCAACGGGCTGCTCCCGGACGGCACCTGTCCGCAGTGCCTGGCCGGGCGCGCGTCGATCTGCGCGAACCGCAGCCTCGTCGGGGTCCACCGGGACGGCGGGCTGGCCGAGTTCGTCGCGGTCCCGGCGGGCGCCCTGCTGCCCCTGCCCGACGACGTCCCGTTCGACGTCGGCGCCATCGTCACGGACGCCGTCGCCACCCCGTTCCACGCGCTGACCGACGTCGCCCGGGTCCGGGCCGGCGAGGCCGTCGCGATCGTCGGGGCCGGTGGACTCGGCCTGCACGCGGTGCAGATCGCCCGGTTGCAGGGGGCGTCGCCGGTGATCGCCGTCGACCCGCGGGCGTCGCAGCGCACCCGGGCCGCCGAGGCCGGAGCGGACCTCGTGCTGGAGCCCGGGCCCGAGGCCACCGAGGCCGTGCTGGCGGCGACCGGCGGGGCCGGGGTGGACGTCGCCGCCGAGTTCGTGGGCCGGCAGGACAGCATCGCCGCGGCCGCGGAACTGCTCCGACCGGGCGGCCGCCTCGTGGTCTGCGGGATCGGACCGGAGTCGATCGTCCTGCCGCCGCCGACCGTGTTCGTCCGCCGTGAGCTGCAGGTGCTCGGCAGCTACGCGTTCACGACGGCGTCGATCCGGGCGGTACTCGGCCTGATCACCGCGGGGCGGCTCGACCTGAGCCGCTCGATCACCCACCGCTTCCCGCTCGAGGAGGCGGACAAGGCGCTGCAGACGTTGCACCAGAAGCTCGGCGAGCCGCAGCGCGTGGTGGTGCTGCCGTAGTCAGCGGGAGCGGAGCGCGAGGAAGAGGTCGACCCGGTCCGGGAAGTCGCCGAGGCTGCGTCCCGTCAGCTCCTCGACCCGCCCGATCCGGTAGCGCACCGTGTTGACGTGCAGGTGGAGCCGTTCCGCGGCGCGGCTCCAGGACCCGGAGCAGTCCAGGAACGCCTCCAGGGTCTCCAGCAGGCCGGCCGCGTTGCGCTCGTCGTAGGCGAGGACCGGGCGCAGCACCCGGTCGGCGAAGGTGCGGCGGACGTCGTCCGGCACCGCGGCGAGCAGGGCGACGTGCGAGGTCACCTCCGCGGCCGTGACGACGGCGACCGCGCCGGGCCGCTGCTGCGCCAGGGTCCGCGCGTGCACGGCCTCCTGCAGGGCCCCGGTCAGCGCGGCGAGCGCGGCGGGCCGGCTCACCCCGACCGCGAGCTTCTCCGCCCCGAACCCGGGTTCGAGGCGGGCCAGCGCGGCGTCGAGCACGGCCGTGTCGCCGGGCACCAGCGCGACGGCCAGCCCCTCGTGGGTCCCGACCACCGGCGGTCCGAGGTGGGCGGCCGCGTCGACCAGCACCGAGCGGGCCGTCTCCACCCGGCCCGGCCCGCTGAACCCCGCCACCGCGACGGCGAGCGGCAGCGACGGGTCGAGCCCCGCCTGCCGCAGCCGAACCGGCAGCTCCGGGCGCTCCCCCGCCCCCTCGGCGACCAGCGCGATCGCGTCGTCGGCGATGTCGCGGGCGAGCCGCAGCCCTTCGCTGCGCCGGGCCCGGTCCAGCGCGGCGATCGCCACCAGCTCCCCGACCGCCTCGACGGTCTCCTGGTCCCAGTCCGGCCGCGCGCCGTCGACCGCCACGAACCAGGACGTGGGCCGCAGCTCCGACGACGGCCCCACCGGGAGCACCGTGCGCGCCGGGCCGGGCGTGACCGCGGGCAGCCGGTCCGCGGTGAGGAAGGTCCGCACCGCGGCGTCGAGCTCGGGTGCGGGCAGCGGCTCCGGCCCTGCCGCGAGCGCCCGCCCGGTCGCGGTGAACACCCGGCAGGTCAGCCCGATCGCGGCCCCCACCTGCGCGGTCAGCTCGTCGAGGCCCAGCCCGCTGGCCACCGCGGCCAGCAGCTGCCGCTGCCGGCCCACCGTGACGGCCAGCCGGTCGCCCCGCGCCGCCGTGACCGAGCCGACGACGTACTCCGTGACCGCCGCGAACGAGATCTCCTCGGGCACCTCGACCAGCGGGACGTCGTGCCGGCGGCAGGCCTCGACGACGTCGTCCGGGATCCCGTGGAACACCGCCGCCCCGGCGGCCAGCGCCGCCACCTTCGCCCGCGCCAGCGCGCCCACGAACCGCTCGGTGTCCGCGCCGCTCGTCCGCCACACCAGCCCGCTGATCACCAGCTCGCCGCCGGACAGGTAGCGCCCGGGATCGGGCAGGTCCGTGGTGTAGACCCAGCGCACGGGGCGTTCGAGGGCCGCCTCGTCGCCGTGCAGCAGCCGCAGCCTCAGGTCGGGACGCCCGACCAGGTCGCGCAGCAGCATTGGAGGAACGTACAACCGCGCCGCCCCGGACCGCCACGGGTTCGTCGCGGCGGCGACTCGTGGCCGTCACGAGTGCGCGCTGTACTTCTCGGCATGGACTTCCTGGCGCCGACCTCCTGGGCGGAGGGCCTCGAGACCAAGGCGGCACACCCCGACGCCCTGCCCCTGGCGGGCGGCACGGACGTCATGGTCGAGCTCAACTTCGACCACCGGCGCCCGGCCGCCCTGCTCGACCTGAACCGGGTCCCCGAGCTGCAGGAGTGGTCGCACGACGACGGCCGGATCCGGCTCGGCGCCGGCGTCACCTACAGCCGGGTGATCACTGAGCTCGGCGGCACGCTGCCCGGGCTGGCGATGGCCGCCCGGACCGTCGGCTCGCCGCAGATCCGCAACCGGGGCACGGTCGGCGGGAACCTCGGCGCGGCCTCGCCCGCCGGGGACTCGCACCCGGCGCTGCTGGCCGCGTTCGCCGAGGTGGAGATCGCCTCCGTGCGTGGCACCCGCCGCGTGCCGGTGGCGGAGTTCTTCACCGGGGTGAAGCGCAGCGTGCTGGAGCCGGACGAGCTCATCGCCGCCGTGCTGATCGCCCCGCCCGCCGGGCCGCAGCAGTTCTGCAAGATCGGTACCCGCAACGCCATGGTGATCGCGGTGTCCGCCTTCGGGTTCGCCCTGCACCCGGACCGCCGGGTCGTCGGCACCGGGGTCGGGTCGGCCGCCCCCACCCCGCGCCCGGCCCCCGGGGCCGCCGCGTTCCTGGCCGGCGAGCTGGAGGCCGCCGGGCTGTGGGACTCCCGCGGCCCGCTGCCCGAGGGGCTCGCAGGAGAGTTCGGCCGCCGCGTCCGGGACGCCGCGGCCCCCATCGACGACGTGCGCGGCAGCGCCGCGTACCGCCTCCACGCCCTGTCCGTCATGGCGCGCCGCGCCGCGACCTGGGCCTGGGACTCCTACCGCGACGAGAACCGGAGCGCCGCATGAGGATCGAACTGACGGTCAACGGCAGCCGCCGCGAGGCCGACGACGTCTGGGAGGGCGAGAGCCTGCTCTACGCGCTGCGCGAGCGGCTCGGCCTGCCCGGGTCCAAGAACGCCTGCGAGCAGGGCGAGTGCGGCTCCTGCACCGTCTACCTCGACGGCACCCCGGTGTGCTCGTGCCTGGTCGCCGCCGGGCAGGCCCAGGGACGCGAGGTGACGACGGTCGAGGGCCTGGCGGGCGAGGAGCTCGATCCCGTGCAGCAGGCGTTCGTGGAGAAGGGCGCCGTGCAGTGCGGCTTCTGCACCCCCGGCTTCCTGATGTCGACGAAGGACCTGCTGGAGCGCAACCCGAACCCGAGCGACCCGGAGATCCGCGAGGCGCTCGCCGGGAATCTCTGCCGGTGCACCGGGTACGAGAAGATCCTGGACGCGGTGCGGGCGGCGGCGCAGCGATGATCATCGAGAACGCCCACGTCGTGCCGGTGACCGGCGCGGAGATCGCCGGCGGGCACGTCGTCGTCGAGGGGAACCGGATCACGGCCGTCGGCGCCGGACCGGCCCCGGACCGCGAGGACCACCAGGTCGTCGACGCCCGGGGCGGCCTGCTCACCCCCGGCTTCGTCAACACGCACAACCACCTCTACCAGTGGGTCACCCGCGGCCTCGCCGTCGACTCCACGCTCTTCGAGTGGCTCACCACGCTGTACCCGGTGTGGGCGGGCATCGACGAGCACGCCGTGCAGACCGGCGCCACCGGCGCGCTGGCCCAGCTGGCGTTGACCGGGTGCACGACGAGCACCGACCACCACTACGTCTTCCCGCGCGAGGGCGGCGACGTGTTCGCCGCCGAGATCCGCGCCGCCGCCGAGGTGGGCCTGCGGTTCCACCCCTGCCGCGGCTCGATGGACCTGGGGCGCAAGGACGGCGGCCTGCCGCCGGACCACGTCGTCGAGGACCGGGACGCCGTGCTGGCCGCGTCCGAGGCGGCGATCGACCGCTGGCACGACCCCTCGCCGGGGTCGATGCTGCAGGTGGCGCTGGCCCCGTGCTCGCCCTTCTCGGTGACCGGGGAGCTGATGCGCGAGTCCGCCGAGCTGGCCCGCCGCCGCGGCGTGCGGCTGCACACCCACCTCGCCGAGACCCTCGACGAGGAGGACTTCTGCCGCGAGCGCTTCGGCTGCTCGCCGCTGGAGTACGTCGAGGGCCTGGGCTGGACCGGCGCGGACGTCTGGTTCGCCCACGCCGTCCACCTCGACGACCCCGCGGTGAAGCGGATCGGCGCGACCCGCACCGGTGTGGCGCACTGCCCGTCGTCGAACGCCCGGCTGGGTGCGGGGATCGCCCGCACCCGGGACCTGCGGGACGCCGGCGCCCGCGTCGGCCTCGGCGTCGACGGCGCCGCGAGCAACGAGGCCGGCAGCCTGCTCGAGGAGGTCCGGCACGCGGTGCTGTTCGCCCGCGCCGTCGGCGGGCCCACCGCGCTGACCGTCCGGGACGCACTGGAGCTGGCCACGATGGGCGGCGCCCGGGTGCTCGGCCGGGAGGCCGAGATCGGCTCGATCGAGGTCGGCAAGCTCGCCGACCTGGCCCTCTGGGGGCTCGACGGGCTCGCGCACGCCGACGTCGCCGACCCGGTCGCCGCGCTCGTCCTCGGCGCCCCGCCGCCGCTGGACCTGCTGCTCGTGCACGGCCGCCCGGTCGTCGAGCACGACCGTGTGGTCACCGTCGACACGGACGCCGTGGCGCGCGAGTGCGCCCGCGTCCACCGCACCCTGCTGGAGAAGGCGTCATGACCTCCACCGAGACCCGCTCCACCGCCACCGGAGCCCCGACGGGAGCCGGCCGGCTCGGCGACTCGCCGCTCCGCCCCGACGGCACGCTCAAGGTCACCGGCGAGTTCGCCTACTCGTCCGACCTGTGGCACGACGACATGGTCTGGGGCGTCACGCTGCGCAGCCCGCACCCGCACGCCCGGATCCGCGCGATCGACGTCACCGAGGCGCTGCGCGTGCCCGGCGTGTCCGCGGTACTCACCGCGGCGGACGTCCCCGGGGAGAACGCCGTGGGCCTCGAGCACCTCGACACCCCCGCGCTGGCCGACGGCGTGGTCCGCTACCAGGGCGAACCCGTCGCGCTCGTCGCCGCGGACCACCCCGAGACCGCGCGCCGGGCGGCGAAGCGGATCGCCGTGGACTACGAGGTGCTGCCGGCCGTGACCGACCCGCGCCGCGCGCTCGACGCCGACGCCCCGCTCGTGCACGCCTCCCGCGAGGACAACCTGGTGCGCGCCATGAAGATCCGGCGCGGCGACCCGGACCCCACGGCCCCCGTCGTGGTGGCGCTGGACTTCGAGGTCGGCATGCAGGACCAGGCCTTCCTCGGCCCGGAGTCCGGGCTCGCGGTGCCGGACGGCGACGGCGGGGTCGACCTCTACGTCGCCACCCAGTGGCTGCACGTCGACCAGGGCCAGGTGTGCCGCGTCCTCGGGCTGCCGCCCGAGCAGGTCCGGCTGACCCTCGCCGGCGTCGGCGGCGCGTTCGGCGGCCGCGAGGACCTGTCCATGCACGTCCACGCCTGCCTGCTCGCGCTGCACACCGGCAAGCCGGTGAAGATGAGCTACGCCCGGGACGAGTCCTTCTTCGGGCACGTCCACCGGCACCCCGCCTGGCTGCGCTACGAGTTCGGCGCCTCCGAGGAGGGCGAGCTGATCTACGCGAAGGCGGACATCCTGTTCGACGGCGGCGCCTACGCGTCGTCGACCGGGGCGGTCGTCGGCAACGGCGGCACCCTCGGCCTGGGCCCGTACCGGATCCCGAGCGTCCGCGTCGACGCGCGCGGCGTCTACACGAACAACCCGCCCTGCGGCGCGATGCGCGGATTCGGGTGCGTGCAGGCCGCGTTCGCGCACGAGGCGCTGATGGACGAGCTCGCCGACCGCGTCGGCGTCGACCGGGTGGAGATCCGGGCGCGCAACGGGATGCGCGAGGGCGACCACAACATCACCGGCCAGGTGATCGACTCCGCGGCGCCCGTGGCCGAGCTGATCCGGACCGTGCGCGACCTGCCGCTCCCGCCGGAGCCCGAGGGCGAGCGCGACATCCGCGAGCTGCCCGGCGGGGTCTCCAACACCACGCACGGCGAGGGGGTCGTGCGCGGGATCGGCTACGCGGTGACCTACAAGAACGTCGGGTTCTCCGAGGGGTTCGACGACTACTCGACCGCCCGCGTGCGGCTCGAGGCGGTCGCCGGCGAGCCCGTCGCCACCGTGCACACCGCCGCCGCCGAGGTCGGGCAGGGCCTGATCACCATCGAGCAGCAGATCTGCCGCACCGAGCTGGGCGTGGAACAGGTCGTGGTGCATCCCAAGGACACCTCGGTCGGCTCCGGCGGCTCGACCTCGGCCTCCCGGCAGACCTACGTGACCGGCGGCGCGGTCAAGGCGGCGTGCGAGGCGGTGCGGACCTCCGTGCTGGCGCGCGCCGCGGAGCTGCTGCAGCGCAGCGACCTGCGGCTCGACGGCGACAAGATCGTCAGCGGGTCCGGGGAGGTCGTCGCCGGGCTGGTCGAGGTGCTCGACGAGCCCGTCGAGGAGACCGTCGAGTGGCGGCACCGCCCGACCTTCCCGATCGACGAGGAGACCGGGCAGGGGAACGCGCACGTCCAGTACGCCTTCTCCGCGCACCGCGCGGTGGTCGACGTCGACACCGAGCTCGGGCTGGTCAAGGTCGTCGCGCTGGACACGGCGCAGGACGTCGGGCGGGCGCTCAACCCGGACGCGGTCGTCGGGCAGATCCACGGCGGCAGTGCGCAGGGCATGGGCCTGGCACTGATGGAGGAGGTCGTCGTGCAGGACGGGCACGTGAAGAACCCGTCGTTCACGGACTACCTGATCCCCACGATCCTGGACATGCCGCCGATGCAGGTGAAGGTCCTGGAGTACGCGGACCCGCACGCGCCCTACGGCGTGCGCGGGGTGGGCGAGCCCCCGACGATCTCGTCCGGCCCGGCCGTGGCCGCGGCCGTCCGCGCCGCCACCGGCAAGGCCCTCCGCCGGGTCCCGATCCGCCCCGAGCACATCACCTTCTGACCCTGTGCGCGGCAACTGCCCTGGAAGGGCGGTTGCCGCTCACGAGAGGAGCCGGCATGCCCCGCATGTTCCTCAACGGCACCGCCATGTCCGGCGGCGCCGACCACCACCTCGTCGGCGACGCGCCCCTGGTCGCCCGCACCAGGACGGCCCCCCGCTACCGCTTCCACGCCGTCGACGGCCGCTACCCGGCCCTCGAGGAGGGCGGCGAGGCCGCCGTCGAGGGCGAGGTCTACGAGATGACGTACGCGCAGCTCCGCGAGGTGCTGCTGCCCGGCGAGCCCGACGGCCTGGAGCTCGGCGTGGTCGAGCTGGCGGACGGCTCCGGGTCCCTCGCCATGGTGCTGCGCGCCGGCCACCCCGCGCCCCGCACCGACATCTCGCGGTTGGCGAGCTGGCGGGCCTACCGGGAGGCGTCGTGAGGACGGTCTTCCGCGCGACCCGCGCGGTCGTCGACGGCGTCGAGCGGCCGGCCGCGGTGCTGGTCGAGGGCGAGCGGATCGCCGCGGTCCTCGACCGGGACGCCGCCGTCGACGCCGCCGAGATCGTCCTGGGCGGAGACGAGGTGCTGATCCCCGGCCTGGTCGACACGCACGTGCACGTCAACGAGCCCGGCCGCACCGAGTGGGAGGGCTTCGCCTCCGCCACCCGGGCGGCCGCGGCGGGCGGCGTCACCACGCTGGTCGACATGCCGCTCAACGCCCTGCCCCCGACCGTCGACGTGCCGTCGCTGGAGGTCAAGCGCAAGGCGGCCGACGGGCGGTGCGCGATCGACGTCGGGTTCTGGGGCGGCGCGATCCCGGGCAACGAGCGCGAGCTGCGCGCCCTGCACGAGGCCGGCGTGTTCGGGGTGAAGTGCTTCCTGCTCGACAGCGGCGTCCCCGAGTTCCCGGCCCTGCCCGACCCGCGCGAGGCGATGCGGGAGCTGGCGGCGTTCGGCGGCCTGCTGCTCGCCCACGCCGAGGACGGCGACCTGGTCGGCGAGGCCCACGGCCGTCGCTACCGGGACTTCCTCGCCTCCCGCCCGCGCGCGGCGGAGGACTCGGCGATCGCCGGGCTGGTCCGGATGGCCCGCGAGACGGGCGCGCGGGTTCACGTGGTGCACCTGTCCTCCGCCGACGCCCTGCCGCTGCTGGCGCAGGCCCGCGCCGAGGGCGTCCGGGTCACCGTGGAGACCTGCCCGCACTACCTCGCGCTGACCGCCGAGGAGGTGCCGGACGGCGACACCCGCTTCAAGTGCTGCCCGCCCGTCCGCGAGGAGGCCAACCGGGACCTGCTGTGGCAGGGCCTCGCGGACGGCGTGATCGACATGGTCGTCAGCGACCACTCCCCCGCCACGCCCGAGCTCAAGGGCACCGGCGACTTCGGCTCGGCGTGGGGCGGCATCGCGTCGCTCCAGATCGGGCTGCCGGTGGTGTGGACCGAGGCGCGCCGGCGCGGCTGGTCCTTCGCCGCCGTCGTCACCCGGATGGCGACGGCCCCGGCGGACCTGGTCGGGCTGCGCCGCAAGGGCCGCATCGCCCCGGGCGCCGACGCCGACCTCGCGGTGGTCGCGCCCGACGAGACCTTCGCGGTGGGCACGCTCGCCCACCGCCACCCCACCACCCCGTACGCCGGCCGCACGTTGCACGGCGTCGTCCGCGGCACCTGGCTGCGCGGCGAGCGGGTGGACCCGGACCGTCCCACGGGCCGGCTGATCTGCAGAGGAGACACCTGATGCACCCGGATCTCGCCCTGCGCACCCTGGGCGGGAGCGTGGTCTCCGCGACCGACGAGTCCTTCGCGGCCAAGGAGAATCTCATCGTCCCCGGCCCGCCGACCTTCGACCCGACCACCTTCGGGCACCGGGGCAAGGTCTACGACGGCTGGGAGACCCGCCGCCGGCGCACCCCCGGGCACGACGAGGCGGTGGTCCGGCTCGGTGCTCCCGGCGTCGTCCGGCGGATCGTGGTCGACACGACCTGGTTCACCGGCAACTTCCCGCCCGAGGCGGCGGTGGACGGGTCGGCCGACGGGAGCACCTGGTTCGCGCTGCTCCCCCTGTCGCCGCTGAAGGGGGACTCGGAGAACGCCTTCGACGTCCGCTGCGACCGTCGCGTCACACACGTCCGGCTGCGGATCGTGCCCGACGGCGGCGTGGCGCGGCTGCGCGTGCACGGCGAGGCCCTGCCGGACCCGGCGCTGCTCGACGCGCTCGGCACGGTGGACCTGGTCGCGATCGAGAACGGCGGACACGTGCGCGACGTGTCCAACCGCTTCTACAGCAGCCCGCACAATCTGCTGCTGCCCGGGCCCGCCCGCTCGATGGGCGAGGGGTGGGAGACCGCCCGCCGCCGCGACGCCGGCAACGACTGGGTCGAGCTCGGGCTCGGCACCGAGGGCCGGATCGCCCTCGCCGAGATCGACACCTCGTACTTCCTGTACAACGCCCCCGGTTCGGCCGTCCTGCGCGGACGCTGTGTCGATGCGAGCAGCGGCGACGGGAGGGGGGGCGACGAGAAGGGGGGCGAGGGTGCCTGGCAGGACCTGCTGGACACCCCGCTGCAGCCCGACACCCGGCACCGGTTCGTGCTCGCCGACCGGCCGGCCGTCAGCGAGGTACGGCTGGACATCTTCCCCGACGGCGGCCTCTCGCGAGTACGCCTGTGGGGCACCCCCACCGAGCGGGGTCGCGAGTCCCTGCAGACCCGCTGGCGGTCCGCCCGGTAGAAGGCGTCATGGCTCCATGACGCTTCCCGACCCGCCCTCGAGTCGCATCGTGCTTCCACAACGCGATTCAGAGGGGTTCGACATCGCATTATGAAAACATAATGCGAACGTCCCGGAGGACTTCTCGTGACGTTCCGTCATGCCCTCAACTGTTCGATCGTCCTTCCCGACCTGCCGCTGCTCGAGCGGCCGGCGGCGGCCGCGGCGGCCGGGTTCGACGCCGTCGAGTTCTGGTGGCCGTTCGACTCCGCCGCCCCGTCCGACCCCGAGGTGGACCGCTTCGCCCGGGCGGTCGAGGAGGCCGGCGTGCAGCTGGTCGGCCTCAACATCGCCGCCGGCGACATGCCCGCCGGCGACCGCGGGCTCGCCTCCTGGCCCGGCCGGGAGCAGGAGTTCCGGGACTCGGTCGCCGTGGCCGTCGGGCTGGGCGAGCGACTCGGCATCGGGATCTTCAACGCCCTGTACGGCAACCGGATCGACGGTGCCACCGGGCAGGACGAGCTCGCCGCCCAGAACCTCGCGCACGCCGCGAATGAGGCCGGGCGGATCGGCGCGACGATCGTCCTCGAACCCCTGAGCGGCGCCGACCGCTACCCGATCCGCACGGCCGCGCAGGCCGTCGCCGTCCTCGACCGGGTCGGCGCGCCCCACCTGGGCCTGCTCGCCGACCTCTACCACCTCGCGGTCAACGGCGAGGACCTCGACGCCGTGATCACCACGTACGCCGACCGCATCGCCCACGTCCAGCTCGCCGACGCGCCCGGGCGTCACGAACCCGGCACCGGCGAACTCGACCTCGCCCACCTGCTCGACGCGCTCGACGAGGCCGGATACACCGGCCGGACCGCGCTCGAATACGTGCCCACGCGACCCGACTTCGCGTGGCTGAAGGAGTCCGCATGACCACGCCCGGAAAGACCACGCCCGACAAGAGCACGCCCGGAGAAACCACATCCGGAAAGAACGGAAGGACGACGGTCGCCTTCATCGGCCTCGGCATCATGGGCGGCCCGATGGCGGCGCATCTCGTGCGGGCCGGCCACGACGTCGTCGGCCACAACCTGTCCCGGCTCGCCGTCGACGTCCTCGTCGAGCGCGGCGGGCGCGCCGCCGTCGACACCGCGGACGCGGTCCGCGAGGCCGACGTCGTGATCACCATGGTCCCGGACAGCCCGGACGTCGAGGGCCTGGTCCTCGGCGAGGACGGCATCCTCGCCCACGCCAAGCCCGGCACCCTGCACATCGACTGCTCCACCATCCGCCCGGACGTCACCCGCCGGATCGCGGACGCCGAGCGCGAGCGCGGGATCCGCCCGGTCGACGCCCCGGTCAGCGGCGGCGAGCCCGCTGCGGTGGACGGAACGCTGTCGATCATGGTCGGCGGGGAGCCCGACGACGTGGCCGCGGCCCGACCGTTCCTCGACGTCGTCGGGAAGACCGTGGTCCACGTCGGCCCGTCCGGTGCGGGCCAGACCGTGAAGGCCGCCAACCAGCTGATCGTCGCCGGCAACATCCAGCTGGTCGCCGAGGCGCTGGTGTTCCTGGAGGCGCACGGCGTCGACACCGAGTCCGCGCTCGCCGTGCTCGGCGGCGGGCTCGCCGGCAGCACCGTGCTCGAGCGGAAGGGCGCCACCATGCGCGCCCGCACCTTCGCCCCCGGCTTCCGGATCGACCTGCACCACAAGGACCTCGGCATCGTCACCGCCTCGGCGCGGGAGGCCGGGGTCGCGATCCCGCTGGGCGCGCACGTCGCCCAGCTCGTCGGGTCGCTGCGGGCGCAGGGGCACGGCGGGCTCGACCACAGCGCGCTGCTGCTGCAGGTCGAGGAGCTGAGCGGGCGGGGCCGGTCATGAGGATGCGCGCCGTCGACGCCGCCGTCGCGATCCTGCGGGCCGAGGGCGTCACGCACCTGTTCGGCCTGCCCGGGGCCGCGATCAACCCCTTCTACGACGCGGTGCGCGAGGACGGGACGCTCACCCACGTCCTCGCGCGGCACGTCGAGGGCGCCTCGCACATGGCCGAGGGCTACACCCGCGCGAAGGCCGGCAACATCGGGGTCTGCGTGGGCACCTCCGGCCCCGCCGGCACCGACATGATCACCGGGTTGTACTCGGCGATGGCCGACTCGATCCCGATCCTCGCGATCACGGGCCAGGCGCCGGTGGCGAAGCTGCACAAGGAGGACTTCCAGGCCGTCGACATCGCGGCGATCGCCGCACCCGTCACCAAGCTGGCGATGACGGTCCGCGAACCCGCACAGGTGCCCGGGGCCCTCGCCCAGGCCTTCCACCTGATGCGGTCCGGGCGGCCGGGGCCGGTGTTGCTGGACCTGCCGATCGACGTCCAGCAGGCCGAGATCGAGTTCGACCCGGACACCTACGCCCCGCTGCCGGTGCACCGGCCCGAGGCGACGCGTGCCCAGGTGGAACGCGTCCTCGACCTGCTCGCGACGGCGGAGCGGCCGGTGATCGTGGCCGGCGGCGGGATCGTCAACGCCGACGCCTGCACCGAGCTCGTCGAGCTCGCCGAGCTGCTCGACGTCCCGGTCATCCCGACGTTGATGGGCTGGGGTTCGATCCCGGACGACCATCCCCTGATGGCCGGCATGGCCGGGCTGCAGACCTCGCACCGCTACGGCAACGCGACGCTGCTCGCCTCGGACCTCGTCCTGGGTATCGGGAACCGGTGGGCGAACCGGCACACCGGCGGGCTGGACGTCTACCGGCGCGGGCGGCGGTTCGTGCACGTGGACGTCGAGCCCACGCAGATCGGGCGGGTCTTCGCCCCCGACTACGGCGTGGTGTCCGACGCCGGCGCCTTCCTGCGCCGCATGCTCGAGGCCGCCCGGAGGCGGGAGCTGCCGGGCCGCGCCGAATGGGTGCGGGAGTGCGTGGAGCGCAAGGGGACCCTGCAGCGCCGGACCCACTTCGACGACGTGCCGATCAAGCCGCACCGGGTCTACGAGGAGATGAACAGGGCGTTCGGCCCGGACACCCGCTACGTCAGCACGATCGGGCTCAGCCAGATCGCCGGCGCCCAGTTCCTGCACGTCCAGCGGCCGCGGCACTGGATCAACTGCGGGCAGGCGGGACCGCTCGGCTGGACCGTCCCGGCGGCACTGGGCGTGCGGGTGGCGGACCCCGACGCGACGGTGGTCGCCCTGTCGGGCGACTACGACTTCCAGTTCATGATCGAGGAGCTGGCGGTCGGGGCGCAGTTCGGCCTGCCGTACGTGCACGTGGTCGTGAACAACTCCTACCTCGGCCTGATCCGGCAGGCACAGCGCGGCTTCGACATGGACTACTGCGTGCAGCTCGGCTTCGACAACATCCACTCGCCGGAGCTGGACAAGTACGGCGTGGACCACGTCAAGGTCGCCGAGGGCCTGGGCTGCAACGCCCTGCGGGTCACCGACCCGGCCGATCTGCCGGGCGCGTTCGCCCGCGCCCGGGAGCTGGCCCGGCTGCACCGGGTGCCGGTGGTGGTCGAGGTCGTGCTGGAACGGGTCACGAACATCGCGATGGGGCAGGACATCGACGCGATCACCGAGTTCGAGGAGCTCGCCACCACCCGGGAGCACGCCCCGACCGCGACGATCCCGCTGCCGTGACCGCGCGCGTGACGGGACACGTGCTGGTCGCACCGGACAAGTTCAAGGGCACGCTCACGGCGGCGGAGGCCGCGGCGCACCTCGCCGCCGGCCTGCGGGCGGCCGGGCGCGAGGCCCGCGAGCTGCCGGTGGCCGACGGCGGCGAGGGCACGCTGGCGGCGGCCCTCGCCGCCGGCTTCACCCGCCTGCCGGTGACCGTGTCCGGGCCGACCGGCAAGCCGGTCGACGCCGCGATCGCGGTGCGGGACGGCGTCGCGGTCGTCGAGCTGGCCGCGGCGTCGGGGCTCGCGCTGCTGCCGGACGGGCCGGACCCGCTGGGCGCGAGCAGCCGCGGGACCGGCGAGCTGGTCGCGGCCGCCCTGGACGCCGGCGCCCGGACCGTCGTGCTCGGGATCGGCGGCAGCGCCTGCACGGACGGCGGGGCGGGTCTGCTCGCCGCCCTCGGTGCCCGGGTCCTCGACGACCGCGGCGGTCCGGTACCCGACGGCGGCGGCGGGCTCGCCCGCGCCGCGCGCGTGGATCTCACCGGGCTGGACCCCCGGCTGCGGTCGACGGACGTCGTGCTGGCCTGCGACGTCGACAACCCGCTCCTGGGCCCGCAGGGCGCCGCCACGGTCTACGGCCCGCAGAAGGGAGCGGGCCCGCGCGAGGTCGCCACGCTGGAGGCCGGGCTCACCCGTTGGGCCCGGCTGCTCGGCGACGAGAACGGCACGCCCGACGTCCCCGGTGCCGGCGCCGCGGGCGGGGTGGGTTCGCCGCGCTCACCACCCTGGGCGCCCGGCGGCGGCCCGGGATCGAGGTCGTGCTGGAGCTCGTGGGGTTCGCCGAGCAGCTCGCCGGCGCCGCACTCGTCGTCACCGGGGAGGGGGCGCTCGACGCGCAGACCCTGCACGGCAAGGCGCCCGCCGGCGTCGCCGCGGCGGCCCGGGCCGCGGGCGTGCCCGTGGTCGCCGTCTGCGGGCGCTGCGAGGTGTCGCGGGCGGAGCTCGCCGCCGCCGGGATCCGGGAGGTCCACGCCCTCGTCGACCTCGACCCGGAGCGGTGCCGCACAAAGGCGGGCGCGCTGCTGCGCCGGATCGGGGCCGGGCTCGGGTGAGATCCGGCCCGGACGGGGAACGCCCCGGACGGGAGGACGCCCGTGCAGAAGATCAGCGACAAGCTCTACAGCTGGGCCTCGATCCTCGAGCCCAGCACGCTCGCGCAGGCCGAGCGGACGGCGTCGATGCCGTTCGTGCAGCCGCACCTGGCCCTGATGCCCGACGCGCACCTCGGCGCCGGCGCCACCGTCGGCTCGGTCATCCCGACCGTCGAGGCGATCATGCCCGCCGCCGTGGGTGTGGACATCGGCTGCGGCATGATCGCCGTCCGCACCCAGTACACCCGCGACGACCTGGCCGGCCGGCCCCTCGCCGAGCTGCGGCGGTCCGTGGAGAAGCGCATCCCCCTCAGCGCGGGCCACTACAACCGGAAGATCAGCGACACCGCGGCCCCGCGCGTCGCGACCCTGGCCGAGGAGGCCGCCGACCGGCTGCCCTTCTACGAGGGGCTCACCCGGGTCGGCTGGGACCTCCAGCTGGGCAGCCTCGGCAGCGGCAACCACTTCATCGAGCTCACCGCGGACGAGGACGGCACGCTCTGGCTCTTCCTGCACTCCGGCTCGCGCGGGATCGGCAACACGATCGCGGGCCACCACATCCGGATCGCCCAGGAGCGGTGCCGCGAGCAGGGCGTCCGGCTACCGGACCGGGACCTCGCGTACCTGACCGAGGGCACGCCGGAGTTCGACGCCTACATCCGCGACCTGGAGTGGGCGCAGCACTTCGCGCTGGCCAACCGCGAGGAGATGATGGACCGCTTCCTCGAGATCCTCGGCCGGTTCCTGGGCGGCGAGGTGGAGGAGCGGGAGCGGATCAACTGCCACCACAACTTCACCGCCCGGGAGCACCACCTCGGCCGGGACGTCTGGCTCTCGCGCAAGGGTGCGATCCGGGCGGACGCGGGCCGGCCGGGGCTGATCCCCGGCTCGATGGGCACCGCGAGCTACGTCGTCGTCGGCAAGGGAGACCCGGACAGCTTCGAGAGCAGCCCGCACGGCGCCGGGCGCGCCTACGCCCGGCGGGCGGCGCGGCGGACCTTCACCCTCGCGGACATGGACCGGGCGATGACCGGGATCGAGTACCGCCGCGACGCCGCGTTCCTCGACGAGATCCCGGCCGCGTACAAGGACATCGACGTCGTGATGGCCGACGCCGCCGACCTCGTCGAGGTCCGGCACACCCTGCGCCAGCTGGTCAACGTGAAGGGCGAGTGACCGGCGGGCCGCCCCCTCCGCGGCCCGCCCGGCACCTCAGGGGACGATCTCGATCCAGCCGCGCACGACGTCCGGGGTGACGGACGGCGCGAGGTCGGGGTGGTCGACCGCCACGTGCTGCAGGACCGTGCTGACGATCTGGTCCTCGCTCTCGGACCGGGTGGAGTAGCCGCACTCGCAGCTGACCTGCTTCATTCCGGTTCCCTCCTCGTCGAGGGCCGGGCCGCTCCGGCCGGCCGTTCCCGAGTATCCGCGCCCGCCTCGCCGCGACCTTGCCGAATTCCTGCCGCCCGGCTGCGCCGGACGGCGCAACCGCCTGCTACCGCAGGATCTCCTCGTGCACCGCGCGGGTCTCCGGGCCGGGGCCGACCCCGAGCTCGTCGAGCAGCATGCGGCGCAGCCGCTCGTAGACCCGCAGCGCCTCGGCCCGGTCGCCGCGCGCGGCCAGGGCCCGCATCAGCAACCGGTGCCCCTTCTCGTCGAGCGGTGCGGCGCGGACCAGCTCGCGGGCGCTGCGCTCGGCGCTCGCCAGCTCGGTCGGCGTGGCCAGCGCCAGGCACGCCTCCGCGTAGGTGGTCAGCGCGCGCCGGTGCAACCGCCCGACCTCCTCGCGGTGCTCGCCGACCCACGGTTCCCGCAGGTCCGGCAGGAACGGCCGCTGGGTCACGAACAAGGTGCTCAACGCGTGCGTCCAGGCCTCCGGCCAGTCCCGCCGGGCGGCCGCGGCGTCCGCCCGGTGCGCCGCCTCGGCCGCGACCGCCGCGTCGACCAGCCCACCCTCGGGCAGCACGAGCTGCACGCTCTGCCGGCCGACGATCTCCACCGGCGCGAGGACCGCGCGGACCTTCGACAGCAGCGCGGTCAGCCCGGCGCCCGACGAGCAGAGCGCCTCCGCCAGCTCGCACCGGTCGACCGCAGCCCGCCGGCAGGCCAGGTACGCCACCAGCGCCCGGCCCCGCCGCCCGGGGAGGAGGTGCTCGACCGACCGGTCCTCGACGACCACCACGAACCGACCGTGCAGCTGGATCCGGACCACACGGACGAGCCTGGCACCACGGCGGTCCCCTGTCAGCGACACCGGATTGCCGGGGAGCCGGTGTGGGTACGCCCGAGAGCGGTTGAGGGACCAGCCGTTGCACTGGCGCGACGTTGGTCGGGAGGGGCCCGCGTCGCGAGACGACGGAGGGCGGACGGATGGCGCACCCGACGGAGACCTTCACCGCGACCGGGACCGTGCGGACCGAACCCCGCACGGTCGGCGTCGAGGAGGAGTTCCTGCTCGTCGACCCGGCGACCGGGCGGGCCCGCGCGGTCGCCACCAGCGTCCTGCGGTCGGCCCCCGACACCGGCGACCTGTGCGCCGAGCTCCAGCGCGAGCAGCTCGAGACCGGCACCGACCCCTGCCGCGACCTCGGCCACCTCGCGGAGGAGATCCGCCGCACGCGCGCCGCCGCGCAGTCGGCGGCCGAGGCGATCGGGGTCGGCGTGGTGCCGTTGGCCACCTACCCGCTCGACGTCGAGCCCACGACGTCACCGAACGAGCGGTACCGGCGGATGGTCGAGCGCTTCGGTCTCGTCGGCCGTGAGCAGCTGACCTGCGGCTGCCACGTGCACGTGGGCGTTGCCGACGACGAGGAGGCCGTCGGCGCGCTCGACCGGATCCGCCCCTGGCTGGCGCCGCTGCTGGCGCTGTCGACGAACTCGCCCTTCTGGGGCGGCGCCGACACCGGGTACGCCGGCTACCGGGCGCAGGTCTGGCCGCGCTGGCCCTCGGCGGGCCCGTACGGCCCCTTCGGCTCGGCGGCCGGGTACCGGGCCCTCGCCGACACCATGCTCGGCACCGGCACCCTGCTCGACCCGGCCATGCTCTACTTCGACGCCCGCGTCTCGACGCATCACCCCACCGTCGAGATCCGCGTGGCGGACGTCTGCCGGGAGCCCGACGACGCCGTGCTGATCGCGGCACTGGCCCGGGCCCTCGTCGAGACCGCGATCCGTGAGTGGCGGGCCGGGATCGACCCGGATCCCGTCCGCACCGAGGTGCTCCGGCTCGCGTCCTGGCGGGCGGCGCGGTCCGGCGTCGCCGCGGACCTCGTCGACCCCCTGACCTGGCGGCCCGCCCCGGCGCGGACGGTGCTCGACCGGCTCGTCACCCACGTCCGGGCGGCCCTCGACGACGCGGGTGACCTCCCGCTCGTCTCCGACCTCGTCGACGCCGTCCTGCGCCGCGGCACGGGCGCCGACCGGCAGCGGGCGGTCTTCCGCGCGACCGGCGACCTGCGGGCGGTCGTGCTCGACGCCCTGCTGGACGGGCCGCCCAGCGCGGCCGCGGGCTGACTACCGGTCGGCCGGTCCGGGACGGTTCCGGAGGCGTTCCTCCAGGCGGTCCAGGTCCGGCTGCTCGCCGGGCACGCGCGGCCGGCCCGCCTCGGTGCGCAGCCGCCGGGCCAGCGCGACGAAGTGGCGGGCCCGCTCGTCCGTGCGCGCGGCCAGCGCCCGGCCCTCGACGACGTACGCGACGGCCCGCGGGTCCCGGGTCGCCACGGCCGCGCGTTCCGCCTGGTCGAGCAGGACGGCCGCCCGGGCCGGCGCCGAGACCCGGGCCAGCGCGGCCGCGGTCAGGGCGACCCCGGCCACCGAGCCCGCGTACCGGTACCAGCCCAGGGCCTGCCGGTGCCCCCGCTCCGCCGCCGCGCGGTCGCCGGCCCGCGCGTCGACCAGCGCGAGGGTGTTGACGGCCCAGGCCAGCAGGGACGGCGACGCGACCCGCCGGGCGAGCGCCGTCGCCTCGGCCAGCCGCTGCCGGCCGCCGGGGTGGTCGCCGAGCAGGTCGGTCACGCTGCCGAGGCGTACCGAGAGATGGCACTGGGCGTGCGGCCAGCCGCCCTGCACGGCCAGCAGCAGCGCGTCGCCGTAGCGGCGCGCCGCGCGGCCGAGGTCGCCCGCCACCTCGTCGAGGTAGCCGAGCAGCTCCAGGGCGCGCATCCGCCCCGCCGCGTCGGGCAGCGACTCGAACACCGCCAGGGCGGCCGATGCCCGGGCCTGCGCCTCGTCCGCACGGCCGGCGGCGAGCCGCACGCGCGCGTGCACGAGGTCGTCGAGCGCGGTGCCCCACGGGTCGCCGACCGCCTCCACCGCGGGCCGCGCGGCCGCGAGCAGGGCCGTCGCCCGGTCGGGCTCGCCACGCTCGGCGTGCCGGTCGGCCAGCACCAGCAGGGCCAGGCCGTCGACCGAGCTCTCGATGCGACCGCCGGCGGCGAGGCGCCCGTCGAGCAGGGTGCGCACCTCGGCGAGCGCCGCGGGCTCGTCCCGGTCGTGTGCGGCGAGCGCCGCCGCCCAGAGCCGTGCGGTCGTCGAGTCGGGACGGTCGTCGAGCAGGTCGAGCAGCAGCCGCCGGCCGCGCCCCCGGTCACCGGCGAGCCACCAGCCCCACGCACAGCGCACGGCGAGGTCCAGGGCGGCCCGGCGGTGCCCGTGCCGGGCGAGCCAGCGGATCATGTCCGGCGGTTGCAGCACGCCCGGCCCGGCCGCCTCCGGCCTGGCCGACGACCGCTCGTCGGCGAGGATCCGGGCCTGCACGGCCCGCAGCTCCGGCGCGGGTTCGAGACCGGCGGCCTCGGCCAGGACCCGACGGGCCCGCTCGTAGCCGGCCAGCGCCTCCGCCCGGCGCCCGTCCCGGTCGAGCGCCTCGACCAGCACCGCCTGGGCGTGCTGGCGCAGCGGGTCCTCGGCGACCAGGGCGGCGGCGAGGTCGACGGCACCGCGGGCGTCGCCGGCCTCGAGGACCGCGCGGGCGTGCACCTCCCGGACCGCGACGAGCAGCTCCCGCAGCCGACCCGCGGCGGGGGCGACCGCGGCGCACGTGGCGGCACCCTCGTACGGCTCGCCGCGGACGAGGGCGAGCCCCTCCTCCAGCGCGGCCACGGCCTCCTTCGGCGCGCCCGCGCCGAGCTGGCCCCGCGCGCGGTCGAGGGCCTCGCGGAGCAGGTCGTCGTCGCCCTCGTCCGGGCCGGTCCGCAGCAGGTAGTGCCCGCCCTCGCGGACGATCCGGTCCGGCCCGACGAGCCGGCGCAGGTGCGAGATCCGGGCCTGCAGGGCGTTCGGGGTCCACCCGCCTTCAGCTCCCCACCCCGCCTCGGCGAGCACGTCGACGGGCACCGTGCGGTTCCGCCGGGCCAGCAGGGCCGCCAGGATCGTCCGGTCGCGCCGGCCGGTGAGCGTCACCGCCCGCCCGTCCACGGTGAGGACCGCGGGCGGGCCGAGGACGAGGAACCGCGGGGTCACCGGAGGGCCACCGGGGCCGCGGCGTCGTCCGTGCAGTGCTCGATCACCGCCCGCGCCTCGCGCCCGCGCGGGGTGACGGGGCCGTGCCCGTCGCCCCGGTACTCGCGCAGCACGGTCGCAGCGTGCCACAGCCGGGCGAGATCGTCGGCCGGTTCCGGCGCGAAGTGGGCGACGGCGTGCACCGCCTCGATCCCCCGCCACAGCTCGCGCTCCCGCGCCGCCCGGTCCATGTGCCACACGTAGATCGGGTGCGCAGCCTGCGGCAAGGGGCCGGACGGGCCGGCGTCAGCGCGACGTCAGCGGGGTCGCCGGCCGTCTGACGCCCGGCTGACGCGCTGGCCGGACGCCGTTGCCCGCGACCGGCCGCTGGTCCTGCCATGGGCAGGTCGGCCCCGCCCGAAGGGAGCTCCCGCCATGCCGGTCCTGCCACCCGGCGACCGCCCGGTCGCGCCGCTCGCCCCGCGCCGCCGAGCCGGGACCATGCTGCGCCGGCGCTGCGCCCAGCACTGGGCCCGGGTCCGGCTGCTCGATCCCACGTGGCTCCCGTGACCGCCGTGGACGTCCGGCCCCCGCAGGTCGGCCACCGGATCACCACGGCGAGCTGGCCGGACGTCGTCGCGGTCGTCGACCTCTGCAGCCCGGAGGCCCTCGCCGCACGGTTCCTCGGGGCCGTCGCGCCACCGCGGGCGGAGGTGCTGGCCCGGCTGGCGCGCACCCTCCGGGAGGGCCGGACCCTCGTGGCGTCGGCGGCGCACCCGGTGGGGCTCTTCGGGGTGCATCCGGACGGCGAGCGGCGGGCCGAGCTGTGCGCGCTCGTCGCGGACGCTCACCAGGCGCGGGGCGTCGGCGCGGCCCTGCTCGCCGCCGTGCTGGGTGCACCCCGCTACCGGGAGTGGACCCTGCACGCCCTGGTCGGGCACGGCAACGTCGCCGCCCACGGGCTCGTCCGCACCGCCGCGCGGCGGGTCCCCGTGACGCGCCACCGGGTCGCGGACGGCGTGGAGTACGTCCTGCACCCGCGGGGGCCGGCATGACCGCACCGCTCGGATTCCTCGGCCTCGGGCTCATGGGCCTGCCGATGGCGGTGCGGCTCGCCCGGGCCGGGCACGAGCTCGTCGTCTGGAACCGGACGCCGGCCCGGGCCGAGCCGGTGGTGGTCGCGGGTGCGCGCCTCGCCGCGACCCCGGCCGAGGTGCTCGCGCAGGCCGACACGGTGCTGGTGATGCTGGCCGACGAGGCCGCCGTCGACGCGGTCCTGGGCCGGGGCACGCCCGCCTTCCCCCGGCTCGTCGGCGGGCGCACGATCGTCCACACCGGAACGGCGTCGGCGGCCTGGTCCGCCGGGCTGGAGGCCGATCTCCGGACCGCCGGCGGCCGCTACGTCGAGGCGCCCGTGTCCGGCTCCCGCACCCCGGCCGAGGAGGGGACGCTCGTCGCGATGCTCGCCGGCGACCCGGCGGACGTCGCGCGGGTCGGCCCGGTGCTGGCGCCGCTCTGCGCGCGCACCGTGGAGTGCGGGCCGGTCCCCTCGGCGCTGCGCCTGAAGTTCGCGGTGAACACCGTGCTGATCACGCTGGTCACCGGGCTCGCGGAGGCCTGGCGGCTGGCCGCCGCGCACGGCCTGGACCCGCGGCTGTTCGCCGAGGTGCTCGACGCCGGCCCGATGGCGTCCGCGGTCTCCCGGGTCAAGCTCGGCAAGCTGCTGACCGGCGACTTCTCCGCCCAGGCCGCGATCGACGACGTCCTGAAGAACTGCCGGCTGGTCCGTGAGTCGGCGCGGGAGGCGGGTGCCGCCACCCCGCTGATGGACGCCTGCCTGCAACTCTTCGCGGCCGCCGTGGACCTCGGCCTCGGCGCCGAGGACATGATCGCCGTCCTGCACGCCCTGGACGGCCGGGACGGTCGGGACGGTGCCCCGTGACCGGGGACCGGTTCCGCTGCCTCCTTCCGGCGCTCGCCCTGCTCGTCCTCGCGGCCGCCGGGCCGGCCGGCACCTGGGCCACGGAACGGGCCGGACGGGATGCCGACCCGCTCGTCGTGCAGGACGCTCCGACCGCGGCGGGGCACCCCTACCCGGACGAGAACGGCTGGTCGATCCACCGGCCCCGACACCGCCGTCGGCGGCTGTCCGCTGTCAGCCGCGGGCCTCGCGGAGCTCGCGGCGCTCGAGCAGCCAGGTCACCCCGAACCCGGCGAGCAGGCCCCAGAAGGCGCTCCCGATGTTCAGCACGGTGACGTCCGAGACGGTCACGACGAAGGTCACCAGCGCCCCGAAGGTGCACCGCGACCCGAAGGCGGTGACGAACGCGGCCTGCAGCACCCGCAGCATCGCGAGCCCGCCGAGGGTGGCCACGAACGCCGGCGGCACGGCCAGCAGCAGCCGGGTGAACAGCGGCGCGAACAGGCCGAAGACCATCGCGAGCAGCCCGCAGGAGATCCCGGCGACGTAGTGCCGGTGCCGCTCGCCCGAGGCGGCGAGCAGCGCGTTGGTGGGTCCGGTGAGACAGGTCGACACGGCCCCGACGCCCGCGGTGAGCAGCGACCAGGCGCCGCACGCGATCGTCGCGACGTTGATCGGCGGCTCGTGCCCGGCGGTCCGCAGCACCGCGACGCCCTGGCCGTTCTGCACCACCAGCACCGTGATCGCCAGCGGCAGGACCAGCTCCAGCATCGCCTGCCAGGACCACTGCGGCGTGACCAGGACGGGCGCCGCCAGCCAGCCGACGGTGTCGCCGGCGGGGTGGAAGCGGCCGGACAGCGCGACCGCGACGACACCGACGACGAGCGCCCCGAGGATCGGCGGTACCTTCCGCCCGGCCGCACCCCAGGCGCTGAGCAGGAGGAACACCGCGACCATGGGGGCAGCGACCAGGACGTCCGCCGCGACGGACCGCACCAGCCCGGTGCCGAAGGTCAGGAAGACGCCCGCGACCATCCCCATCACGATCGGCATCGGCACGGCCGCCATCGCCCGCCGCACCCAGCCGGACAGTCCGAGCAGCAGCATCAGCAGCCCGGTCGCGAAGTAGGCGCCGACGACCTGCGGGAAGGTCAGGTGGCCGAGGGCCGGTCCGACGAGCACCGCGCCCGGGATCGTCCAGAAGAAGGCCAGCGGCTGGCGGTAGAGCCAGCACGCGAGCACGGTGAGGATGCCGTTGAGGAAGAAGACGCCGAACAGCCACGACGCCAGCTCGCGCTCGGAGAGCCCGCCCTGCACGCCCACCGCGAAGATGACCGCGACCGGGCCGGTCGCGGCGAAGATCATCCCCACCAGCCCGTTCGCGAGGTACTGCGGCCCGAGGTCGCGGACGAACCGCCGCGGGGTGGTCGGCGGCCGGGCCGGCCGCTCGAAACGCGGCGGTACGGGCGGGGTCGCCTCGGGCGACGGGTCCGACGACTGATCGGCCGACGCACCGGTCGACGGGTCGCCGGACGGGCCTCGGACGTGCGGCGTGGCCACGGTGCCTCCGTGCGGGTCGTACGGGTCGTGCTCCCCGGCGGGGCCGGCGCCCGGAACTGCGCGTCGGCCCCGCCGGAGCATGTCAGCAGGCGACGGTCTCGAGGGAGCGGTACGCGGCCGGTCCGGACGACACCGTCTCGCGTCGCACGGCGCTCAGCTCACCGCCGGATCGGGCAGGGCGTCGGAGTCGGCCGCACGGGCCGGGGCGGACCGCCGGGCCGCGCTCGGCACGACGACCGTGAGCAGCGTGCCGACGACCGCCAGCGCGGTGAGCACGTAGAAGATCGAGTTCAGGGCGAGGCCGGAGGAGATCAGCAGGCCGCCGATCAGCGGACCGCCGATGCCGCCGAGGCGCCCGAACCCGGCGCACCACGCCACCCCGGCACCCCGCACCGACGTGCGGTAGTAGGTCGCCACGAACCCGTAGATCAGGATCTGCGTGCCGCTGGTGCCCAGGCCGACCACCGCGATGAAGGCCAGCAGCAGGCCGACCGGGAAGCTCACGGTGAGCAGCGCGATGGACACGGCGCCGAGCAGGAAGGCCCCGGCGACGACCGGCTTGGGACCCACCCGGTCGGCCACCCGGGACGCGATCACCGCGCCGATCACCGCGCCGCCGTTGAGCACCAGGAGGAAGGCCAGCGACCCCTTGGTCGAGTAGCCGGCGCGGCCCATGAGCTCGGGCAGCCAGGTGTTGAGCGCGTAGACCAGGAGCAGACCGACGGCGCTGAGCAGCCCGAGCAGGATCGTCGGCACCAGGTAGGAGCGGCTGAGCAGGCCGGCGAAGCCCGCCCGCTCCCGCGCGGGGGCGTCGGCACCGATCGGCGCGGCGGGGGCGGTCTCGTCGAGCACCACCCCGGTCCGCTCGGCCACGGCACGCGCCTCGGCGACCCGGCCGCGGGACAGCAGCCACGCGGGCGACTCGGGCATCTTGACCAGGGCGAGCGGCAGCAGCGTCACCAGTGGCAGGGCGCCGATCAGGAACATCCCGCGCCAGCCGACGGACTCGAGCAGCAGGATGGCCAGGAGCGCGGCGAGCAGGCTGCCGAGCGGGACACCGGAGTAGGTGATCGCGTTGCAGAGGTTCTTGCGGCCCTTCGGCGCGAACTCGGCGACCAGTGCGCCGGTGGTGGCGACCAGGGCTCCCACGCCGATGCCGGTGCCGAAGCGCAGCAGGCCGAACAGCGAGGTCGTCGTGGTGAGGGCGGTCAGGCCCATGCCGACCGAGAACCAGGCGTAGGCGGTGAGCATGACCTTGCGGCGGCCGATGATGTCGCCCACCGAGCCGGCGAGCAGGGCACCGACCAGCACGCCGACGAGGGCGTAGCTGCCGAGCGCGCCGCCCATGGCCGGGGTGACCGCGCCGATCTGGCTCGGGTCGCGGAGGAACTGCGGCAGCACGGTGCCGTAGACGACGAGGTCGTACCCGTCGAAGACCAGGCCGACGGTGGCGAGTGCGACGATCCAGGTGACGGTCCTGCGGCGGAGCACGTCCCGGGGGACGTCCCGCTTCTCCCTGACCGAGGTCATCGTTGTCTCCCGAGGGGGAAGGGCGTGCAGGGGCACCGGCGCCGGTCGACGCCGGTGTCGTGCGGTCGTGCGGGCGCGCAGTCGTGCGGGCGCGCAGACGTGCGGAACGTGCCGTCGTGCGACGTGCGGAGTTCAAGGCGCGAGGTGCGCGAGAGCGGCGGCGGGGGCCGGCCGCCCCGGGAGTGGTCACCGGGGGGCCGGCCGCCGGATCAGCCGCCGGAACGGGCCCGTCGGGACGGGGGCCGCGGCGGGCCGGCCGGGAGGATCGGCCGGGAGGATCGACTCCGAGAAGTCGACCCGAGGGGCGACCTCGAGAAGTCGACCCGGGGTTCGGCCAGGTCAGCCGAGGTGGACGTCCGACGGGTGGCCGGCGAGCGGCGTGACCGTCATCGTCATGTACCGGAAGAGCGGGAGACCCCAGAGGATCTCGTGGAGCTGCGCGTTGCTCTCGACCTCGAAGATCGAGAGGTTGGCGTACTCACCCACGCAGCGCCAGATGTTGCGCCAGTGCCCGGAGCGCTGCCACTCCTGCGAGTAGGCCTTCTCCCGGGCGAGGAGGTCGGCGCGAGCCGCCGGGTCCATGTCCGGCGGCAGCGCGACGTCCATGCGGACGGCGAACAGCTGACGCGGCGCCGATCCGCTCGCGGGCGAGCTCATTCGGCCGGGTCCAGGGCGAAGTCGTAGGTGACCTGGTTGCCCTGGCCGGAGGCGGCCGGGGTCGGGCGCAGGATCAGCTCGGGCTTCACGGCCTGGGCCACGTCGTCGTCGACGTAGTCGCCGCCGTCGAAGTACAGCTGGGTGGTGACCAGCGCCTTGCCCGGGGCCGACACCTTCAGGTGCAGGTGCGCCGGGCGCCACGGGTGCCAGCCGGCGGCCTCGATCAGCTTGCCGCAGGAGCCGTCGGTCGGGATCTGGTACGGGGCGGGCTGGATGGTGTGGAAGGCGAAGTGCCCGTCCGCGCCGGTGCGGATCTGCCCGCGCAGGTTCCACTCCGGGATGCCCGGGGCGAACTGCGAGTAGTAGCCGTCGTCGTCGGCGTGCCACAGCTCCACCAGCGCCCCGTCCAGCGGCGCTCCGTCCAGGTCGGTCACCGTGCCCTGGAACAGCAGCGGGGTGCCCTTCTCGTCCTCCCGCATCGGCAGCGTGGCCTCCGACGCGGACTCCGGGGCGCCCGGGATGTAGTACGGGCCCTCGATGGTGCCCACCGCCCCCTTGCGGTCGGCGTTGGCGACCTCCTCGACCACGTGCTCGATCCACACGTCGAGGAACAGCGGCCACTCCCCGGTCTCGCCCACGCTGATCAGCCACGCCTTCAGCGCGTCGTACTCGGCGTAGCTGACCTGGTGGCGACGGATCACCTCGTGCAGCGCGGCGATGGCGTCGGTCGCGATCGCCGAGACCCGGGCGTGGTCGACCGGGCCCGCGGCCCGCTCCTTCTTGGCGAACGAGGCGGTGGCGTTGCGCCCCGACCCCGCCGCGGTCGGGTTGACCTCGGTGCCGGACTCGGCGCCGGGCTTCTCGGTGGTGGTCATGATGTGTCTCCTGACGCGTCGGTGCGGTTCGGAAAAGGTGTCGGTCAGTTCGTCGATCTTCAGGCTCGGTCGGTGCGGTAGTGCGCGAGCTTGTCCGGGTCGATCTCGATCCCCAGGCCCGGTCCGGGCCGCACGGCCAGCTCCCCGCCGCTGATCTCCAGCGGCTCGGTGAGCAGGTCGTCGCTCATGTCCAGGAAGTTCGACAGCTCCCCGGCCCGCCGCGAGCTGTGCCGGTGCGCGGCCCCGAAGGCGACGGTGCACGCGGTCCCGACCTGCCCGTCGACCTGGTTGCCCATCACCACCTCCGCACCCATCCCCGCGCACTGGTGCAGGATCGCCTGCGAGGTGTGGAACCCGGTCCGCGCGGTCTTGATGCTGATCATCGTCGCGGCGCCGCCGAGCAGCTCCCGGGTCACCTCGCCCGGGGTGGTGGCGCTCTCGTCGGCCACCGTCGGGATGGTGGTCTGCGCGGTCAGCCAGCGCCGGCCCAGCACGTCGTCGGCCGGGCAGAGCTCCTCGGACAGCGTCAGGTCCAGGTCGTCCATCGCGCGCAGCGCGCGGGCCGCCTCCGACGGCGTCCAGCCCCGGTTGCCGTCGACGTACAGCTCCACGTCCGGGCCCAGCGCGGTACGCAGCGCCCGGCAGGCGCCCACGTCCAGCGAGACCGGGCGGCGGCCCACCTTCACCTTGAACACGGTGATCCCGTAGGCCTCCCGGACCCGCTCGGCCTCGGCCACCATCGCCGCGTCCGAGGCGAACCCGACCATGTGCGAGACCCGCATCCGGTCGGTGTACCCGCCCAACATCTGGGTCACCGGCAGGTCCAGGGTCCTGCCCAGCGCGTCCCACACCGCCATGTCCAGGGCGGCCTTGGCGGCGGGGTTGCCGACGGTGCGCCCCAGCCGGGCGTGCATCACCTCGCGCTCGAGCAGCGAGAGCCCCACCACCTCCGGGGCGAAGATCCGGTCGATCACCGCGACGATCGACTGCTGGGTCTCCCCGTAGGTGAACGGGCGCGGCGGCGCCTCCGCCACCCCCACCACACCGTCGTCGGTGTGCACCCGCACCAGCACGTGCTCGGCGGTGTGCACCTCGCCCGAGGCGAAACGCAACGGCTTGCGGTACGGGATCGCGAAGGGGATCGCCTCGACGTGCGCGATCTTCATCGGGCCTCTCCGGGGTGTGCGGGCACGCGGCCGGCGTACGGGACGGCGGTCGGCTCGGGCGGCACGAAGCCGTTGGCCTCCAGCACCTCCACCAGCCGCGCGAGGGCGGGGTTCACCTCGTCGGCCCGCCAGGCGAGCGCGAGGTCGACATGGGGCGCCTCCGGGGCGCCGTGGTCATCGGGGGCACCGTCGGCGAGCGGGACGTACCGCACGCCGTCGACGCGCAGGGCGAGCGCGGACTCGGGCAGCAGCGCGACGCCGAGCCCGGCGGCGACCAGGGTGAGCATGACCGAGGTCTCGGCGACCTCGTGGGTACGCCGCGGCAGGAACCCGGCGCCGAGGCAGGCCTGGGTGACGGCCGCGTCGACGACCGAGTCCCGGGCGCCGTAGACGACGAAGTCCTCGTCCCGCAGCTCGTGCAAGCCGACCGGCTCGTCGCCGGCCAGGCGGTGCCCGGCCGGGACCGCGAGCGTCAACCGCTCGCGGGCGACGGGCCGGGACGCCAGGCCCGCGCGGCGCAGCGGCGGGCGCAGGACCGCGAGGTCGATGCGGTCCTCCGCGAGCGCCTCCTCCTGCGCGGGCGTGAGCAGGTCGGGGACGTACCGCAGGATCAGCCCGGGCAGCTCCCGGGCCGCGATCCGGGCGAGCTGCGGCAGCTGCTTGTAGGCCGCGAGGCCGGTGCAGCCGATGCGGAGCAGGCCGCTGTGCCCGTCGCCGATGCGCTGCACGCGCTCCCGGGCCGCCTCGACCGAGTCGAGGATGCGCAGGGCGTCCCGCAGGAAGGCCTCGCCGGCGGGGGTGAGGTCGACGCGGCGGGTCGTGCGGTTGAACAGGGTGGCGCCGACCTGCGCCTCGAGCTGGCGGATCGCCTGCGAGAGCGGCGACTGGGCCATGTGCAGGCGCTCGGCGGCCTGTCCGAAGTGCCGGGTCTCCGCGACCGTGACGAAGTAGCGCAGCTGACGGATCTCCATGCTGCTCCCTCCGTCGGGTGATCCACCGGGCTCTCCGGTGCCGGGCCTCCACGGTAGGACCCCGAACCTGCACACACAAAGACCTAGTACAGCTTCATTGAGACATCTGGCGTCTGGAAAAATGCTGGGTCAGAACTAGGCAGAGTGCTGACGCGAAGGCGGCCGGTCCGCCGGGATGGTCGGACGGCAGTCGCCCGACTGACCAGCTCGACTCACCGCCGACTCGACCGGGAGGCCCTGCCCATGACCGCCACCGCCGACGTGTCCCCCCGGGTGCGCGCGGTGCTCGACGATGCCGTCGTCGAGGACCGCGAGGCCGGTGTCTACCGCGCCAACCGCCGCATCTTCACCGACGAGGAGATCTTCGAGCTGGAGATGCGGCACATCTTCGAGGGGAACTGGATCTACCTCGCGCACGAGAGCCAGGTCCCGAACCCCGGTGACTACTTCACCACCTACATCGGCCGCCAGCCCGTGGTGATCACGCGCGGCAAGGACGGCGAGCTGCACTGCCTGATCAACGCCTGCGCGCACCGCGGCGCCATGCTCTGCCGCCGCAAGACCGACAACCGGATGACCCTGACCTGCCCGTTCCACGGCTGGACCTTCCGCAACGACGGCAAGCTCCTCAAGGTCAAGGACCCGGACGGCGCCGGCTACCCGGGCACCTTCGACGTCGACGGCTCGCACGACCTGGTCAGGGTCGCCCGCTTCGACTCCTACCGCGGCTTCCTGTTCGGCAGCCTCAACGCCGACGTCCTGCCCCTCGACGAGCACCTCGGCGACACCGTCAAGGTGATCGACATGCTCGTCGACCAGTCCCCGGAGGGCCTGGAGGTGCTGCGCGGCAGCTCCACCTACACCTACGACGGCAACTGGAAGGTCCAGGCGGAGAACGGCGCGGACGGCTACCACGTCTCGGCCACGCACTGGAACTACGCCGCCACCACCTCGCGGCGCAGCACCGGCGAGTCGAAGAACGCCACCAAGGCGCTCGACGCCGGAGGCTGGGGCAAGTCCGGCGGTGGCTACTGGTCCTACCCGAACGGCCACCTGTGCCTGTGGACGTGGGCGGCGAACCCGCAGGACCGCCCGCTGTGGAACCGGATGGAGGAGCTCAAGGAGGAGTTCGGGGCGGCCAAGGGCGAATTCATGGTCAAGGGCAGCCGCAACCTCTGCCTCTACCCGAACGTCTATCTGATGGACCAGTTCTCCACCCAGATCCGGCACTTCCGGCCGATCGCGCCGGACAAGACCGAGGTCACCATCTACTGCATCGCCCCCAAGGGCGAGAGCGCCGAGGCGCGCGCGCACCGGATCCGGCAGTACGAGGACTTCTTCAACGCCTCGGGCATGGCCACCCCGGACGACCTGGAGGAGTTCCGCTCCTGCCAGCTCACCTTCCGCGCCACCGCCGCCCCGTGGAACGACATGAGCCGCGGCGCGGAGCACTGGCTCACCGGCCCGGACGAGGTCGCCGAGTCCCTCGGCATGGACGGCGTGGTCTCCGCGGGCCTGCGCAACGAGGACGAGGGCCTCTACCCCGTCCAGCACGGCTACTGGCGGCAGACCCTGCTCGCCGCCCTCGAGAAGGAGGAGGCGCAGGCATGACCACCACCGAGCAGACCACCGGCCGGACCACCGGGCAGCCGGCGAAGCTGATCACCCAGAACATGATCGAGCAGTTCCTCTACCGCGAGGCGCGCCACCTCGACGACCGCGAGTTCGAGAAGTGGCTCGAGTGCTACGCCGACGACGTCGTCTACTGGATGCCCTCGTGGGGCGACGACGACCGGCTCACCGAGGACCCGCAGCGCGACATCTCGCTCGTCTACTACGACAACAAGGGCGGGCTCGAGGACCGGGTGTTCCGGATCCGCACCGAGCGCTCGAGCGCCACCTCGCTGCCCGAGCCGCGGACCAGCCACAACATCAGCAACGTCGAGGTCATCGAGCGCCGCGGCGACCTGGTGGACGTGCGGTTCAACTGGCACACCATGTACTTCCGGTACAAGACCGTGGACCCGTACTACGGCACGTCCTTCTACACGATCGACTTCTCCGGCGAGTCCCCGCTCATCCGCCGCAAGACCGTGGTGCTGAAGAACGACTACATCCACCACGTGGTCGACGTCTACCACTTCTGAGGAGGGGCACCATGAGTGCTCCCGCGAGCACCCACCGGGTCGCACTGGCCTTCGAGGACGGCGTCACCCGGTTCATCACGTGCGCCGAGGACCAGACCGTCGCCGACGCGTCGTACCGGTCCCGGATCAACATCCCGATGGACTGCCGCGACGGCGTCTGCGGCACCTGCAAGGCCCTCTGCGAGTCCGGCGAGTTCGACGGCGGGAGCTACCTCCCCGACGCCCTGTCGCCGGACGAGGAGGAGCAGGGCTACGTCCTGACCTGCCAGATGAAGCCGCGGTCGGAGGTGGTCCTGCAGATCGCGAGCACGTCCGCGGTCGCCAGGACCAGCGCCGCCACCCACCGCGGCACGGTCACCGGGCTGGAGCGGCTCTCGGCGACCACCGTCGCGCTGACGATCGAGATCACCGACCGGGAGAAGCTCGCCTTCCTCCCCGGCCAGTACGTCAACATCGCGGTGCCGGGAACGGACGAGTCACGCTCGTACTCCTTCAGCAACGCGCCCGACGACGAGGCGCTGACCTTCCTGGTCAAGCTCACGCCGGGCGGGGTCATGTCGACCTGGCTGACCGAGCGCGCGCAGGTCGGCGACGACATCTCGTTCACGGGCCCGCACGGCAGCTTCTTCCTGCGTGACTCCTCCCCTGGCAGCGAGGCCGCCGATCCGCTGCTGTTGCTCGCCGGCGGGACGGGGCTCGCGCCGATCCTGTCGATCCTGCGGACGCTCGAGGCGCTGCGCAGCACCCGGCCCGTGCACCTGCTGTACGGGGCGACCACGGACGACGACGTCGTCGAGCTGGCGACGATCGAGCGGCTGGCCGCGTCGATCGACAAGCTGACCTGGGACTACTGCGTCGCGGACAAGAACACGACGGCGAAGAACCAGGGCTACGTCACGTCGCTGATCGAGCCGGAGCACCTGCACGACGGCGCCACCGCGGTGTACCTGTGCGGGCCACCGGCGATGGTCGACGCCGTGCGCGGGCACTTCTCCGACCGGGGCATCACGCCGGGCGGGTTCTACTACGAGAAGTTCGCCCTCGCGGGCGCCGGGAAGGCCGCCGAGCCGGCGGCTGCCGAGAGCCCGACCGAGGACACCGGGATCACCGAGGAGAGCACCGAGGAGAGCACGGAGCACGCGCCCGTCCCGGTCGTCGCCCCGGTCGGGGACGGCGACGGGCTGCTCGTGCTCGCCGGCGGGGGCCGCGCCGTCGTCGGACAGGAGCTGGCCGGTCCGGCCGAGCTCGGGCCGCTCGCCGCGCGTCCGCAGGTGTCCGCCGACCACGCCCGCGGGATCTGCGGGCAGGAGCTGTTCCCCACCGATCTGCTCACGGGCGAGCCCCGGCCGCTCGACGTGGACGACTCGCTCGTCGTCGCGGGGGCCCGCGGAGTGACCGGCCAGGACGTCTTCCCGGCCGCGGACCTCGCACCCCTGCACGAACCCGCTCCGACTCCCGTTCCGCCCCGCGACCTCGCGCCCGGTGCGGTCGGCGAGGACGGGTACGAGATCGGCGAGGAGCACCCGTCCGTCCACGAGTCCGACGCGATCTTCGACGCCCGCCGCGCCCTCGAGCTGGGTGCGCTCGAGCTCGTCGTCGGGCGGCTGACCTCGCAGCAGGTCACCGGGTACCGGGTGCTCGCCGAGGCGACGGTCCCGTACGTCGAGGGCGACCGGTTCGTCGACGCCGCGGGCTACACCGAGGCCAACGCCGCCTTCCACGACTACCTGTTCACGCTCACCGGCAACGAGCACCTCTCGCAGGCCTACACCGCGCTCGGGGTCGAGGGGCACATGGAGCAGTCGCTGCGCACCGCCACCTGGTGCCACCCGCGCTGCACCCAGGACCACCTCGACATCGTCGACGCGATCGAGGCCGGCGACCGCGAGCGCGCCCGCCGCCTGATCGGCGAGCACGCCGACCGGTCCAAGGAGACGACGCGACGGGCCATGGCCGACAACGCCGCCGCCCGCCGGCCCCGCTTCGTGACGCCGGGCCGCTTCGACCGCAAGGTCGTCGTGGTCACCGGGGCCGCGCAGGGCATCGGGCGGGCGGTCGCCGAACGCGCCGCCGCCGAGGGCGGGCAGCTGGTCCTGCTCGACCGGTCGCCGCTGGTCCACGAGGTCGCCGAGGGCCTGCTCGCCGACGGCGCCAAGGCCCTCGCGATCGAGGCCGACCTGGAGGACTACGGGTCCGCCGAGGCCGCGCTGCGCGAGGCGGCGAGCTGGCAGGGTCAGGTCGACGTGCTGGTGAACAACGTCGGCGGCGCGATCAACTTCAAGCCGTTCACCGAGTTCACCGAGGCCGAGATCGCCGCGGAGATCCGGCGCTCGCTGATGCCGACGCTGTACTGCTGCCGAGCCGTGCTGCCCACGATGGTGCAGCGCGGCGGCGGGGTGATCGTCAACGTCTCGTCGGCGGCCACCCGGGGCATCCACCGCATCCCGTACTCCGCGGCCAAGGGCGGGATCAACGCGCTCACCGCGTCGCTCGCGTTCGAGTACGCGGACAAGGGCGTACGGGTCGTCGCGACGGCCCCGGGCGGCACCGAGGCGCCTCCGCGCCGAATTTCGCGGGGCACCCCGCAGGCCCGGACCGAGCAGGAGAAGGCCTGGTTCCAGGCGCACATCGACCAGACGGTCGGGTCGTCGTTGCTGGGCCGCTACGGCACGCTCGACGAGCAGGCCGCGGCGATCCTGTTCCTGGCGTCGGACGAGGCGTCGTACATCACCGGGTCCGTGCTGCCCGTGGCGGGCGGCGACCTGGGCTGAGGGCAGGGCGGGGAGCGCGCCTCCCCGCCCGGCGCCTTCTACGGTGACGACATGAGCAGGCTCGACGGCGGCGTCGACGGTGCCGGGGGTGCCGGCGGCGACCCCGCGCACGTCGTCGGGCAGGAGGCGGAGTCCGCGCAGCTCGAGGCGGCACTCGCCGGCGCCGCCGCGGGCAGCCCGGCCGTCGTGGTCCTGGAGGGCGTGCCGGGGGTCGGCAAGACCACGCTGCTGCGGCGGTTCCTGGCCCGCCACCCCGACCTCCCGACCGTGCAGGCCGAGGGACTGGCGTGGGAGGCGGGCCGGCCCGGTGCGCTGGTCCGGCGGCTCGACGCGCTGCGGTGCGCCGGACCCGTCGACCCCGGCGCCTGGGGCGAGGCGCTCGCCGCGTGCTGGCGGGCCCGGTCCGCCGAGGAGCCCCTCGCCGTCGTGATCGACGACGCGCACGCCGCCGACCCCGCCTCGCTGCAGGCGATCGCCTCGGCGGTGGCCCGGGCGGCCGACGCGCGCCTGCTGGTCGTGCTCACGGCCCGGACCGGCCCGGACGCCCGCGCCCATCCCGACACCCGGGACGTCCTCGACCGGCTGCCCGCGCACCGGATCCCCCTGGCGCCGCTGACGCCCGAGCAGACCCGGCTGCTGGCCGCCCGGGCCGCGACCATCGACCTGCCGATCCCGGTGGCGCGCCGGCTCCGCGAGCACACCGGCGGCGTCCCCCGCTACCTGCTGGAGATCCTGCGGGACAGCCCGCCGGCGCGGTGGTCGGACTGGCAGACGCGGCTGCCCGCGCCCACCTCGGTGCGGCAGCGGGTCGAGGCCGCCCTCGGCGCCGTCTCACCGGCCGCCCGCGCACTCGTCGAGGCCGCGGCCGTCCTCGGCAACACCCCGATCCTGGCCGAGGCCGCCGAGCTGGGCGGTGTGCCGGACCCCATCGGCGCGCTCGACGAGGCCTTCGCCGCCGGGCTCCTCTCCCCCGCCGCCGGGCACGGGCTGGACACGCTGACCTTTCCCGGGCGGTTCGTGCGCGGGGCCGTGCACGCCACCCTGGCCCCCGGACGCCGGCACGACCTGCACCAGCGCGCCGCCGAGGTCGTCCGCGACGAGACCGAACGGCTCCGGCACCGGGTCGAGGCCACCCCGCTGCCCGACGCCGCGCTGGCCGGCGAGCTGCTCGACCTGGCCCGGCGGAAGGCGGACGAGGGCGCCTGGGCGGTGGTCGCCGGGGCGCTGATCGACGCCAGCCGGATCAGCCCGCGCCGCGCCGACCGGGAGGACCGGCTGCTCCAGGCCGTCGACGCGCTCGCGGGGGCCGGACTGCTCGGGCAGGCGGTCGACGCGCTGCCGGACGTCGAGGCACTCCCGCCCGGCGCCCGGCGCGACGCCGTCCTCGCCTACGTCGCCATCCAGCGCGGACGGCGCGCCGAGGCGACCTCCTACCTCGACGGCGCCTGGCGGGGCCGGGGCGCCGACCGCGGCACCGCGGCCCAGGTCTGCCAGCGGCACGTGCTGCACGCCCTCGCCGACTGGGACGGCGAGCAGCTGGTCCGGTGGGCCGGGCGCGCGATCGAGCACGCCGAGCCCGGCGCCCCGGCGGCGGTGGAGACGCGCGCGATCGTCGGGCTCGGGCACGCCGCGCGCGGTGAGATCGAGGAGGCGTTCACCGCGTACCGGGCCGCGACCCGGGAGAGCCCGTCCGGGCCGCAGCACCAGCGGGCGCGGATGGGGCGGGGCTGGCTGCTGCTGGCGCAGGACGAACCCGAGGCCGCCCGGCGCGAGCTGGAGTACGCGGTGTCCGGGATCCGGCAGGGCGGCTCCAACCGCATCCTGCTGTGGGCGCTGTGCTGGCTGGCCCGAACCCGGTTCGCGCTCGGCGACTGGTCCGGCGCGCTGCAGAACGTCGACCAGGCCCGGCTGCTGCTGGGCGCCACGGACCTCGAGCTCCTCCGGCCGCTGGTGCACTGGACCGGCGCCCAGGTCCACGCACTGCGCGGCGAGCCCGAGGAGGCCGCCCGGCACGTCGAGCTCGGCACGGCCGCCGAGCACGACTACGTGGTCATGACCGTGCCGGCCCTGCTGGCCCGGGCGCACGTGGCCGAGGCGGCCTCGGACTACGACGCCGTCGTCCGGCACCTCGCGCCACTGGCCACCCGGACCCCGCGCGGCGGGCTCGACGAACCCGGCTTCTGGCCCTGGCACGACCTTTACGCCAACGCCCTGGTCGTGACCGACCGGCTCGGCGAGGCCGACGAGTTCCTGCGCCCGCTGGAGGAGATCGTCCGACGGCGGGGACACCGGTCCGCGGCGGCCCGGCTCGGCTACGTCCGGGGCCGGCTGCTCGGCGCGCGGGGCGACACCGCCGCGGCCGAGGCGGAGTTCGTCGCCGCCCGGGCCCGGCTCGAGGGCCTGCCGCTGCCCTACGAGAAGGCGCGCGTCGACTTCGCCCACGGCGTGACCCTGCGCCGGGCCGGCCGGCGGCGGGACGCGAGCGCGGTCCTCACCGCCGCCCGGCAGCGGTTCGCGGCACTCGGCGCGCGGGTCTACGTGGAGCGTTGCGACCGGGAGCTCAAGAC
Organism: Pseudonocardia yuanmonensis; assembly: GCF_039542425.1. NCBI lineage: Bacteria > Bacillati > Actinomycetota > Actinomycetes > Pseudonocardiales > Pseudonocardiaceae > Pseudonocardia > Pseudonocardia yuanmonensis. Next base: position 175,888 of record NZ_BAABIC010000009.1, on the reverse strand, counting down.
CGGCCGGCCGGGATCCCGGCTGCACGACAAGGACCTCGACGCCCTCACCGAGCAGGAACGGACGGTCGCAGGACTGGTCGCGGGCGGCATGACCAACAAGGAGGTCGCCGCCGAGATGCTGCTGTCGGTCAAGACCGTGCAGTTCCACCTCACCCGCACGTACGCCAAGCTCGGGGTGCGGTCGCGCTCCGAGCTCGCCGCGCACTTCCCGCGGGCGACGGGCTGACCGAAGTCGAGGCCGGTCCACCGACCCCGCTCCGCCGTCCGGCCGGCGGGCCCGCTCACGGGTCCCCGCTCCGTCGCCGCGGTCAGCAGCGGCCCGTTCCGGGCTTCGCGGCGCTCCGTCGCCGGGCGCGGCGCTCCGTCGCCGGGCTCCGCGGCGCTCCGTTGCCGGGCTCCGTGGCGCGGCTCTACGGTGCGCGGATGGGGGCGCACGGGCACGGGCACGGCGTGGGCGCCGGCACCGACCGGCGCTGGCTCGGCGCCGCGCTGGGCCTGATCGTCACGTTCATGGTCGGCGAGTTCGTCGTCGGCCTGCTCGCCGGGTCGCTGGCGCTGATCTCGGACTCGGCCCACATGCTCACGGACGCCGCCTCCCTCGTGCTCGCGCTCGTCGCGATCCGGCTCGCGGCCCGTCCGGCCCGCGGCGGCTACACCTACGGGCTGCTGCGCGCGGAGATCCTCTCGGCGCAGGCCAACGGGATCACGTTGCTGCTGCTCGCGGTGTGGTTCGTCTACGAGGGCGTCGAGCGGCTGCTCTCGCCGCCGGAGGTCGCGGGTCTGCCGGTGCTGGTCACGGCGCTCGTCGGGATCGTCGTCAACCTGGCGGCGACCTGGTGCATCAGCCGCGCGGACCGGTCGAGCCTCAACGTCGAGGGCGCCTTCCAGCACATCCTCAACGACCTGTTCGCGTTCGTCGCGACGGCCGTGGCCGGGCTCGCCGTCCTCCTCACCGGGTTCGACCGGGCGGACGCGATCGCGGCGCTGGTCGTGGCCGCGCTGATGGTCAAGGCGGGCTGGGGCCTGGTGCGGGAGTCCGGCCGGATCTTCCTCGAGGCCGCGCCACGGGGCGTCGACCCCGACGCGCTCGGCACCCGCCTGGCCGGCCTCGCGGGCGTCGCCGAGGTGCACGACCTGCACGTCTGGGAGATCACCTCGGGCAGGCCGGCGTTGTCGGCGCACGTCCTCGTCCGCCCGGAGGCGGACTGCCACGAGGTGCAGAAGGCGATCGAGGCGGTGCTGCGCGGGGAGCACGGGCTGGAGCACACGACGCTGCAGGTCGACCACTGCGAGGACGGTGCCGACGGTGCCGCCCGTCCGGCGGACGGGGCCGACCACTGCGTCGACCCGCACGGGCCGGTGCATCTTCCCGGGCCGGTCGAGGAGCAGCGGGCGCCCTGAGGACGGTGTGTGCGGAACCGCTCTTCTCCCCGGGGCGCCGGATCGTTTAACGTTCGTTCGTTCAGGCCGCGAGGAGGACCGCATGCCGGTGGAGATCGACCGCCCGCGGGAGGGCGTCGTCCAGCTCACGCTCAACCGCCCCGACCAGCTCAACGCGCTCGACGCCGACACCGTCGCGAAGCTCACCGCCGTGCTCGCCGACATCGGCACGGACAGCACCTGCCGGGTGGTGATCCTGACCGGGGCGGGCCGAGGCTTCTGCGCCGGCCTCGACCTCAACCACTACGACGACGAGCCGCACCCGCCCGCCCGGCAGCGGCACCCCATCGACGGGCTGACCCGGCAGCGCCAGATCGCGCACCTCGCCGTCGCCCTGCACCAGCTCCCCCAGCCGGTCATCGCCGCGATCAACGGCCCCGCCGCGGGCGGTGGCCTGGCCCTCGCGCTGGCCAGCGACATCCGCATGGCCTCCACCTCGGCACTGTTCGCCGTCGGGTTCATCCGGGCCGGGTTCTCGGCGTGCGACATCGGGCTGTCGTGGCTGCTCCCCCGGATCGTCGGGACCGGGCGCGCCCACGAGCTGATGCTCACAGGCCGCCGCTGCAGCGCCGAGGAGGCCTACCGGATCGGCCTGGTCACGCACCTCGTCGACCCCGGCGAGCTGCTGGAGGCCGCCTACGCCGAGGCCGCCGAGATCATGCTCAACCCGCCCTTCTCGGTCGAGATGACCAAGCAGGGCATGTGGGCGTCGGTCGAGAACCCGAGCTTCGTCAACGCGGTGGAGTTCGAGAACCGCCAGCAGATCCTCACCGCCCTCACCGAGGACCGGGACGAGGCCACCCGCGCCTTCCTGGAGAAGCGGCCGCCGGTGTACCAGCGGCACTGACGGACGAGGTGGGGCGGTACGGCCACCGCGAGGCGTTGCGTCCGGGCGCTGCGACCCGCGCCGGGCCGGGTCGCCTTGGGCGGCGCGGACACCGAGCGCTCGACGCTGCGACGGCGCGGTCCGGTACGTCGACGGCTCGACCCGTTGCGCGGCGGTCGCTCTTCGCCCACCCAGGCCTGGAGCTCGGGCTCGTCGAGCCGGACCAGGTCGACTCCGGGAAGTCCCGGAACACCCGGGATTGTCGGTTGTCGAATGTATGTTCGAGCGGTGCAGCAGACCGAGTGCGTTCCGGGCGGGCTGGCGGACATGCCACCCGGCCCGGAACTCGCTGCTGCGCTGGCTCGGATCGACCTCTCGGCGGTGCCCGCGTCGGAGCGGCTGACGGCGCTGGAGGCGTGGCACCGCCAGGACAGCCACACCCGGGCCCACTTCCTGCGCGCGATGGTCGCCGTGGGGTTCGCCGACCCGGAGCGCCCGCACTCGGCAGCCGAGTTGCCGGACCCGCACCTGGACCGGGCCGACGAGATCCGGGCCGCCCTGGCCTGGACGCGCCGCGCCGCCGAGGGCTGGTCCGACCACGCGGTCGCACTGGTGACCGAGCTGCCGCACGTGTGGTCAGCGTTGGCGCAGGGACTCATCGACGCGCCGAAGGCCTCCGTCTTCCTGCGGCACCCGGTGGGGCTGCCGGCCGCCCCAGATCACCCACCTCTGCGCTCGTCCTGCCGCGCGCACCATGCTGGACCACGACGCAGATCTCCCGCCGGCTGCAGCGGCTGATCATGGAGATCGACCCGGACCACTACGAGCGGCTCTTCCGCCGGGCCCACGCCCGTCGGGCGGTGAGCGCGTACGTCACGGAGGACGGCACCGCCACCATCGCGGCGCCACCGCCGGCCACCGACCTCGACGAGCCGCCGCCGTTCTGAGGAGGGGCGCACGGCCACGGTCCGACGATCCCGCAGGGTCGGCGGGCGAGCCGTGCTGCGCCACCGGCCCCTCCGCCCCAGCCCGACCCCTCCGCCCCACCGGCCCCTCCGCCCCACGGCCCCTTGGACAACAGGCCCCGCCCGGCTCATCCAGCAGAGGTGGCGCGGGATCGCGCGCGGGTGCGGAGGATGCATCCATGAGCGTCCTGCAGCACGCGTCACTGTCCGCCGCGCTCGACCGCTGCCGGCACGAGCCGATCGCGAAACGCATCCGGGCCCGCATCGGCGGCGCGACGATCGTCGACTCCACGCGGGCGGTGTTGGTGTGGGAGCCGCGGAGGGTCGTGCCGAGCTATGCGGTGCCGGAGGAGGACATCGCCGCGCGCCTGACCCCGGCGACGGTGCCCGCCCCCGCGGAGCCCGAGGGCGTCCGCCTGGCGTCGATCTCGGACCGGCCGGTGCTGGACCCGTCCGTGCCCTTCGCGGTGCACACCGCCGAGGGGCAGCCGGTCGACCTCGTGACGGACGGCGAGAAGCGGGCCGCCGCGGGGCTGCGGCCGGTCGATCCCGACCTCGCGGGCCACGTGGTCCTCGACTTCGACGCGTTCGACGCCTGGTTCGAGGAGGACGAGCCCAGCGTGTCGCACCCGCGCGACCCGTTCCACCGCGTGGACGTCCTGGCCTCCTCACGGCACGTCCGCCTGGAGCTGGACGGCGTGCTGCTCGCCGAGTCGCGGCGACCGGTGCTGCTGTTCGAGACCATGCTGCCGACGCGGTACTACCTGCGGCGGGAGGACGTCGTCGCCCCGCTGGAGCCCACGACGACCCGGACCCGCTGCGCCTACAAGGGCGAGGCGTCCTACTGGGCGGTGACCGTGGGCGACCGGCAGGTGCCGGACCTGGCGTGGACGTACCCGGACCCCCTGCACGAGGCCGCCCACGTGCGCGGCCTCGTCGCCTTCTTCGACGAACGGATCGACGTCGTCCTCGACGGCCGGCGACTCGACCGGCCGGTCACGCCGTGGTCGTCGTCCGAGGGGTCGTGATCAGGCGGGGGCGTGCAGGTTCGGCCCGGTGGAGGGGTTGACCAACCGGCCGATCTCCTCGGCCGCCCAGCCGGACCCCAGGACGGCCGCCCAGAGCAGCTCGGGCAGCTGGCGCTCCCGGTCGACCCGCCCGGCCACCCACGACCTGGTGGCGGCCAGACGCTCGGCCTGCACGCACAGCTCCCAGGCCCGCGAGCCGCGGTCGGTGACGTCCATCGAGTACGGCGCGCCGCAGGTGCGGTTGCGGTAGCGGCGCTCGGGGTCGTCGATCGCGTGCACGATCGTCAGCCCGAGCCCGGCGAGCCCGGCGCCGACCACCACGCCTGCGACGAACCACAGCAGCGTGAAGAGCCAGCCGTCGCCGAGCAGGAGCCCGGACGCGCCCCCGACGGCGAGGACGGCCAGCGCCGTGGAGCCCGCGGGCAGCCGGGTCCACACGAGGGTGCCGGAGTCGTCGATCTGGTAGTGGGTGCCGGCGATCAGCGCCGGGTCGAACACGCGATAACCCGATCGGGTGCGGATCAGGGTGGGCAGACGGTCGGCCGGGGCCTGCTTGACGAAGTCGACGCTCGCGTCGCCGGGGAACGTGCTCATTGCCTCTTGCTCTTGCTGGTCGCACCGGGGAGGGAGTGTGCGTGGCCGCGCCGGGTGAGGGGGCCGCCACGCACATCATCGAAACTGACGAGGGGCGCGTTACGACGCTGCAACGTGACCGACCCCTCACCGGAACGTGCGCGTGCTGGATCACAGCGTGAGACGGCCGATCGGCCCGTTAAGGTCAGCCAACCCTTCCCGACCCGAGGAGTTGTGCGTGCGCCGCCTCATGTCCGTCCTGGCCGGGCTCGCCCTGGCCTGCTCGCTCGCCGCATGCGGATCGTCCGACGCCCCGTCGACCGGCTCCTCCGCGGCCCCCGCCACCCGGACCGTCGCCCACGCGATGGGCACCACGGAGGTGCCGGCGAACCCGCAGCGCGTGGTGGTGCTCGACACCGGGGAGCTGGACAGCGTGCTCGCCCTCGGCGTCACGCCGGTCGGGGCGACCTCGCCCGTGGCGAACGGCCCGCTGCCGACCTACCTCGCGGACCGGACCGCCGGTGTGACGAACCTCGGGACCCAGTCCGACCTCAACCTGGAGACCCTCGCGGGGCTGCGCCCCGACCTGATCCTCTCCAACAAGGTCCGGCACGAGGCCCTCTACCCGCAGCTCAGCGCGATCGCCCCGACCGTGTTCGCGGAGCGCGTGGGCGTGGCGTGGCGGGAGAACCTGCAGGTCGCGGGCCGGGCGCTCGGCCGGGAGGCCGAGGCGGAGCGGATCCTGGCCGACTACCGGGCCAAGGCGGCCGAGGTCGGCAAGCGGTTCGCGCCGGGCACCACGATCAGCATGGTCCGCTTCACCGGCGGCTCGGTCCGGCTCTACGGCGAGGGCTCCTTCATCGGCACGATCCTGGCCGACGCCGGCCTGGCACGGCCCGCCAGCCAGCGCGTGCCGACGACCTTCGCCGAGGTCTCCCCCGAGCAGATCGGACTGGCGGACGGCGACCGGCTCTTCTACGCGTCCTACGGCGAGGCCGGCGGCAAGGACAAGGCAGGTGTGCTCGGCGGGCCGCTGTGGCCGGCCATCCCGGCGGTCGCGCAGGGCAGGGCGCACGAGGTGTCCGACGACCTCTGGTACTCCGGCATCGGGCCGATCGCGGCCGATCGGGTGCTCGACGAGCTGGGCACGCACGCCACCGCGTAGCGGCCCGGGGACCGGCGGAGGGATCGGTCCGGGTCAGCCGGCCCGGAGCGGGACGGGCTCGCGGTCGGCCAGCGCGAGCCCGGCCCGCAGGACGCTGGCGGCGTCGACCGTGGCGTTGTGTGCGGCCCGGCTGATCACGGTGCAGCTCGCGTAGCCGTGGATCGGAGCGCCGCTCACGCCCCGAACGTGTAGCGCAGCACCGGCAGCATCGCGTCCGCGTCGGTGCGCGAGGAGTCGTCGGCCACGCACGCGGCCAGCTCGGCCTCGACGGCGGCCGTGTCGATCCCGGCGCCGATCAGCACGAGGCTCGTCCGGCGCGGCTCGCCCGGCCCCCACCGCGTGCGGCGGAACCGGACGTACCGGCCCACCGTGTGCAGCACGTACTTCTGCCGGTGCCCGGGCACGCCGAAGGCCACGAACCCCTTGATCCGGTAGACGCCGGCCGGCCTGCGGTCGAGCAGGTCCCGCAGCCGCTGCGGGTCCATCGGGGCGTCGGAGGTGAAGGAGACGCTGTCGTACGCGGCGTGGAGGTGACCGGAGTGGTCGACGTGATCGCCCACCTGCTCGCCGAGCAGCAGCTGCCGGCCGGGCACCACCTCGATGTCGAAGAGCAGCTGCGGGTCGACGACGCCGCGCTCGGCCGGGACGATCGGCGCCAGCGCGTTGGCCTCGCGCAGCAGCCGCCGGACCCGCCACACCTTCCCCGGGTCCACCCGGTCGACCTTGTTCAGCACGAGCAGGTCCGCCAGCCCGACGTGCGTGTCGACCTGCGGGTGCCGGCGCCGGGTCGCCTCGAACTCCACGGCGTCGATCACCTCGACGAGGCCGCCGAAGACCAGGTGCGGGTTGGCGGCCTCCAGGATCAGCCGGACCAGCGTGCCGGGCTCGGCGATCCCGCTGGCCTCGATCACGATGACGTCGAGCTCGTCCCGCCGGCGGGTCAGCCGGTCGAGCAGCGGGCCGACGCCGTCCTCGCCCACCGCGCAGCAGAGGCAGCCGTTGCCGAGCGAGACCATGGCGTCCGTCCCGCCGACCAGCATGGCGTCGATCCCGATGGCGCCGAAGTCGTTGACCACCACGCCGATCCGGGCGTCGAGCGAGTGCGCCAGCAGGTGGTTGAGCAGGGTGGTCTTGCCCGCGCCGAGGAACCCGGCGACGACCACGACCGGAATCCTCCGCACCCCGAACAGGTACCAGGCGCCCCTGCGGCGCCCGCCCGCGGGTCCGGGGCAGGATGGGCGCATGGCACAGGTGACCGCGACCGCGGAGCGAACCGTCCCCGCCCCCGTCGAGACCGTCCGGGCGGCCGTCGCCGACTACACGGAGACCCGGCCGGCGATCCTGACCGACCAGTTCACCGACTACGCCGTGCTCACCGGCGGCCGGGGCGACGGCACCTCGGCCACCTGGAAGCTGCACGCCACGAAGAAGCGCGTCCGGCACGTGAAGGCCGAGGTCAGCCAGCCGACGCCGGACACGGTGGTGGAGAAGGACGCGAACTCCTCGCTGGTCACGACCTGGCGGGTCGCGCCGGCGGGCGAGGGCGCCAGCCTCGTCACCATCACCACGACGTGGAACGGGGCCGGTGGCATCGGCGGGTTCTTCGAGCGGACCTTCGCCCCGAAGGGCCTGACCCGGATCTACGACGGCGTGCTGGCCAACCTGGCCTCCCGCGTCGGGAGCTGATCGGCGCCCTCCTCTGGCACGCTGTCCGCGTGGCTGACAAGGGTGTGATCGCGGTCGCGGGCGAGGCGCTGGTCGACGTCGTCCCCGCCCCGGCGGAGGGGTACTTCGAGTTCGCGCCGGGCGGCAGCCCCGCGAACGTCGCGGTCGGTCTCGCGCGGCTCGGCGTGCCCGCGCGGATGCTCGCGCGGCTCGGGTCGGACTTCCTCGGCCGCCGGCTGCGCGCGCACCTGGAGGGCAACGGCGTGGACCTGACCCACGTCGTCGACGCGCCCGAGCAGTCCTCCCTGGCCCTGGTGGAGGTCGGGCCGGACGGCGTCGCGGACTACGACTTCCGCATCACCGGCACCGCGGACTGGCAGTGGACGCCGGACGAGCTGGCCGGGGCGCTCGACGGGATCGTCGCGCTGCACTCGGGGTCGCTGGCGTTGACCGTCGAGCCCGGCGCCGCGGTGCTGCGCGAGCTGATGGCCAAGGCCGCGGCGTCGGCCACCGTGAGCTACGACCCGAACTGCCGGCCGCGGCTCATGGGCGATCCCGTCGAGGTGCTGCGCGGCGTGCAGGAGATGCTGGCGATCGCCGACGTCGTGAAGGTCAGCGACGAGGACCTCCGCTGGCTGCTGCCCGACGTCCCGCCCGGCGAGGTGCTCGACGACTGGGCGGCGCGCGGGCCGGCACTGGTCGCCGTGACCCTCGGCGGCGACGGGGTGCTCGCGGCGACGGCGGCGGGGCTCCGGACCTCCATGCCCGGCCGGGCCGTCGAGGTGGTCGACACCGTGGGCGCCGGCGACAGCTTCTCCGCGGCCCTGCTCGCCGCGCTGCACGCCCGGGACCTGCTCGGACCGGCCCGCCGGGCGACCCTGCGCGGGCTGCCCGCGCTCACGCTCGACGAGGTGCTCGAGGAGTGCGTGACCGCGGCCTCGATCACCTGCTCGCGCCGCGGGGCCCAGCCGCCGACGGCCGACGAGCTGCACGCCGCGCTGCACTGAGAGCCCCATCAGGGGACCGGGGTCCAGCGTGGACGGCGGCGAGGGCTCCCCAGCACCGCCGCCGTCCACGAGGCCGCAGGTGGCGGGACGGCCCCAGTTCCTTTCGCCCCGCCACCCACGAGTCAGGGGGTCAGCGACCCCGGGGCCGCTCCGGTTCGTCGGAGCCCGGCTGGTCCTGCTGCTGCGACACGGGCTGCGGGGTGCGGTCGGGGTGCAGGTCCGGCTGGCCCGTGGCAGGCGCGCCCGGCGCCAGCGACAGCTCGGCCGGCTCGCTCTCCGGGAGCGCCCACTGCCTGGCCCAGTCCAGGTGCATCGCGGTGCGGCCGAAGCTGGGTGGGAAGTGGTCGAGCTGCACCGTCATGTTCATCGCGGCGGGCGGGAAGTGGCTCGTCTCCGTGGTGGAGTACCACTCCTTGCCGTCGAGGTAGGCCGTCATCCGCTGCGGCGTCCACTCCAGGGCGTAGGCGCTCCACTCGGTGGCGTCGTGCCGCACCGAGCCGCTCTCCTGGGAGTTGTCGGCGCCGTAGTGCAGGAAGAAGTCCGTGCTCTGCCGGTCGTCCGCGCTGATCTCCATCCAGTCGATCTCGCCGCCGACCGGCCAGTCCTCCTTCACCGGCCAGAGCAGGATCACCGGGTGGTAGCCGCCGGTGCCCGGGTCGGACTTCACGCACACCTCCCAGCGGCCGTAGCGCTGCCCGGGGTGCCAGCTCATCGCCCCGGTGGTGCCCCGCTCGTCACCGGTGACCGTGACCTGGCCGTTCGCGACGGTGATCGCGTCGGGTGTCCGGATGCCCTTCTCGTCGTGGCCGGGCTCCGGGCCGTAGGGGTGCCAGTCCGGCGGCAGCGCGGTGCCGTCGAAGTCCGACTGCCGGGTCGGGGTGCCCCAGCCCAGGGTGTCGGCGGCCGTCCGCGGGCAGAGCGACGAGGGACCCTGCGACGAGAAATCCTGTGACGCGGGAGCCTGCGCCGACGCCCCCGCCGACGGCGTGCCCTGCTGCGGTCCCTGCGGTCCGACCTGCGACGCGTGGGCAGGACACGCGGTCAGCGCGAGCAACACCCCGCCGCTCAGCGCGACGGCCAGGGCCCGCACCAGACCGGACGTCCGCATCGCCAGCACCTCTCGTCACTCCTGCCTCAGAACTGCCCCCATTTCACCGCAGATCGTGAGCGACGCGAGTCCTGTCACCCGGTCGAGTACCCCCCGTTCGTGCACGCACCGCCACCGTCGCGCGACTTCGGTCACGACTCGTGACAAACGATGATCACCAGACGTGACGTGACCCGCGGCGACCGCGAGACTCGGGGTGTGCCGCCTCCCGCCCTCGCCACCGCCCTCGACCTGGCTCCGCACCCCGAGGGCGGCTGGTTCCGCCGCACCTGGACCTCGCCGGTGACCGTCGAGACCGAGCACGGTCCGCGACCGACGGCCACCGCGATCCTCTACCTGCTCGACGGGGAGTCACGGTGGCACCGGGTCCGCTCGAGCGAGCTCTGGCTGTGGCACTCGGGCTCCGCCGTCGACCTCCGGGTCGGGCCCGAACCCGGCGCAGGCGTCTCCCGGACCCTGCGGGCGGGCGATCCGCAACAGCTCGTCCCGGCGCACGCGTGGCAGTCCGCGCGGCTGCTCGGCGACGAGCCGGCGCTCGTCTCCTGCGTGGTCTCCCCCGGCTTCGACTTCGCCGACTTCGAGCTGGCCGACCCGGAGCCGAGCTGAGCGTACCCGGGCGTCAGGCGCGGGCCGCGAGCAGCTCCTCCAGCCCCCAGGTGTTGCGGATCCGCTCGGTCGGCACGCCGCACTGCACGGCGCGTGTGCAGCCGTAGTCCAGCCAGTCGAGCTGCCCCGGGGCGTGCGCGTCCGTGTCGATGGTGAACTCGCAGCCCGCCTCGACCGCCAGCCGCAGCAGCCGCTTCGGCGGGTCCAGCCGCTCGGGCCGCGAGTTGATCTCGACGGCGACGCCGTGCTCGGCGCAGGCCGCGAACACCGCGTCGGCGTCGAACTCGGACTCCGGCCGCTTGCGGTTCCCGGTGACCATCCGGCCGGTGCAGTGCCCCAGGACGTCCACGTGCGGGTTCGCCACCGCCGTGAGCATCCGCTCGGTCATCTCGTCCCGCGGCATCCGGAGCTTCGAGTGCACGCTCGCGACCACGACGTCGAGCCGGTCGAGCAGCTCCTCCTCCTGGTCGAGCGCACCGTCCTCGAGGATGTCGACCTCGATGCCGGTGAGCACGCGGAACCCGGACAGGCCCGCGTTGAGCTCGGCGATCTGGTCCAGCTGGCGCCGCAGCCGCTCCGGGGACAGTCCGTTGGCCACGGTCAGCCGCGGCGAGTGGTCGGTGACGACGAGGTAGTCGTGGCCGAGACCGATCGCCGTCTCGACCATCTCCCACAGCGGGGAGCCGCCGTCCGACTGGTCGGTGTGGCTGTGGCAGTCGCCCCGCAGGGCCTCGCGCAGGTCCGCGGCCGCCGTGTCCAGCTCGACGCCCTCGGTGGCCTCCAACCGGCGCAGGTAGACCGGTACCTCGCCGCGCAGGGACTCGGCGACGCACCGCGCGGTGACGTCGCCGACCCCCTTCAGCGTCCGCAGCTCACCCGAGCGTTCGAGGGCGGCGAGCTGCTCGGGGTCCTTGCCGCGCAGCGCCGCGGCGGCGGTGCGGAACGCACGGACCCGGTAGGTCGACTCGTGCGCACGTTCCAGCAGGAACGCGATCCGCCGGAGGTCGGCCACCGGGTCCCGTGCGTCGCTCACGACCGCGATACTGCCAGCTCGGGGCGGCAGGCTCACCGCTTCCGCAGCTCCGGCAGCTGCTCCTCGATCCGCTCGGCCGCGGCCTGGGCGCGCCCGTAGAGGATCCCGAAGGTGAAGCCGTTCTCGCCGTCGGCGTGCGCCTGGGCGCCCAGCTCGCGCAGCACCTGCCGCCCGACGACGACGTCCTGGTGCTCTCCCAGCGCCTTGGTGATCGCCTTGAGCCGCTTGGCCTGCTGCGGGGTGCCGGCCAGCTCGGTGGCGTAGCGCAGGCGCTTGCCGGCCTTGCGGGCGTCGTGGATCGCGGTGTCGGAGTCGGCGCCCGTGTCCTCGCCGGCCGCCAGGGCGTCGAGCGCGACGGCCACCCGGCGGTCGAAGCGCTTGTCCGCCTTCTTCAGCGCGGCCTTCAGCGCCTTCTTCGACCCGGCCCCCTTCGCCAGCGGCGGATCCTGGAGGAACCGCTCGATCGCGCCACGCAGCGCCGCGTAGCGCTCGCCGTCGAGGGCCGCGATCGCCGCCGCCTTGCCCTCCGCACGCACTCTCGCGAAGTGCCGGGTGATCTGCGCCTGCACCGGCCCCAGGACCAGCTCCGGCGGCAGGGCGCGCACCGCGGCGGTGATCTGTTCCTCCTGGACCTCGCCGTCCCGGGCGGGCGCGAGGGCCCGGCCGAGCCAGCGCAGCTCCTCGATCAGCGCGTCGACGCGGGGGCCGTCGAAGACCGAGGAGAAGGCCTGCAGCGCGCTGCGCATCCGGCGGGCGGCCACGCGCATCTGGTGGACGGCGTCCTCCTCGTCCCGGCGGGCCCGCAGGTCCTCGGCGGCGAGCCGGTCCGCGTGCTCCGCGAGGTAGGCCAGCACACCGGCCCCGGCCGTGCCCTTCTTGCCGGTCCAGCGGGCCGGGGGCGGCGGGGCGGCCTCGCGCAGGAGCCGGTCGAGCTCGGCCTCGGCGGTCGCCTCGGCCGGGGCCGCGCCGGTCGCGGCCAGCCGCTCGGCCAGCACGTCGAGGAGGCCGGTCGGGCCGCCCGACACCGTCACCGCGTCCTCGGTCCAGTTCTCCAGTGTCGTCGCCGACCCGAACGTCGCGAGCTGGACCTCGTCCCGCCGGATCTCGGCGATCTCGCGGCGCCGGCCGTCCCGCAGCGACTGGACGGTGCGGACCCGGCGGATCCGGCCGACGGGGGCGATGTCCGCACCGCGGAGCACGCCCTGCACCAGCTCGCGCAGCTCGGCGGGCACGTCGGGGTCCACACCCTCGACGTCCGGCGGGGCCACCGGGATGCGCAGCTGCTCGCCCTCCACCGCGTCGGGCAGGTCGAGGCGCCAGAACGCCTCGGGGTGCGCCGGGTCGTCCGTGCGGTGGATCGCCAGCACGATCCCGGAGGTCGCCAGGCGCAGGTCCGGCGAGTCGTACCGCTCGAACTCCAGCACGACCGGGTCCCCGGCGACGGTCGACCGCACCCCCTCGACACCCGCCAGGTTCGGCGCCCCCGCGGCGGCCGGGCCGCGGTAGGTCGCCGTCGGGCGATCTGCGTCGGTCATCGGGGTGCTCTTCGTCGTCGGGGTGCCGGTAGCCATGGAACGAGAATGCCCGAACCGGCTGATCACTCAAACGTGTCCGGGGACCACCGTTCGGCCCGTGCTCACAGCAGTTTCTTCTGCACCTTGCCCATGGCGTTGCGCGGCAGCGACTCCACGAACCGGACCTCGCGCGGCCGCTTGTGCGGGGCGAGCAGGGCGGCGACGTGGTCGACGAGCTCGCGCGCCAGCGTCCCCTCCACGGTGGGGGCCTCGCCGACCGGCACCACGTGCGCGACGATCCGCTCCCCCAGGTCCGGGTCCGGCACCCCGACGACGGCGACCTCGGCCACCGCGGGGTGCTCCAGCAGCGCGTTCTCGATCTCTCCTGCGCCGATCTTGTAACCACCGGACTTGATGAGGTCCGTGGCCTGCCGGCCGACCAGGGCGAGCAGCCCGGACTCCGTCCAGCGCCCGATGTCGCCGGTGCGGAACCAGCCGTCGGCCGTCCGGGAGGCGGCCGTCGCCTCCGGCAGGTCGAGGTAGCCGGAGAAGAGCTGCGGGCCGCGGACCTCGACGGCCCCCAACCCCTCATCGGGCTGCTCGCCGTCCATGGCGGGCAGTGGCGCGAGCCGCACCTCGGTGTTCGCGAGCGGCCGCCCGACCGTGCCGACCTCGGGTTCCTCGTCGGCGCGCGCGGCGGTGAGGATGAGCGTCTCGGTGAGCCCGTAGCGCTCCCGGACCGCGAGCCCGGTCGCCTTCTCGATCCGCGCGTGGTCGACGGCGGTGAGCGCGGCCGAGCCGGAGATCAGCAGCCGGGCCCGGCCGACCGTGCGGCCCGCGTCGGGATCGGCCTCGAAGTCCGCGGCGAGCCGGTGGTAGTGCGTCGGGACGCCGAAGACCATGGTGGCGCCCTCGTCGACGGCGGCGGCGAGCCGCTTCCCGTCGATCGTGCCGAGGTGGTGCAGCGAGCCGCCGCGGCGCAGCGGGCCGAGGGTGCCGAGCACGAGACCGTGCACGTGGAAGATCGGCAGCGCGTGGGCGAGCCGGTCCGCCCCGGTCCACGCCCAGGCGTCCGCGAGGGCGTCGAGGTCGGCGGCGACGGCCCCGCGGGACAGCACCGCACCCTTGGGCGGGCCGGTGGTGCCGGAGGTGTAGACGACGAGCCCCGGCGCGTCCGCGGGCGGCTCGGCGGGCAGCGGCTGCGGGTCGGGCCGCGCGGTGACGTCCACGTCGATCCTCGGCAGCCCGGTGATCGCCGCGGGCAGTTCCACGCCGGGGGCGGTCAGCACGACCTCGGGGGCGGAGTTGGCGACGATGTGCGCGAGCTCCCGTTCCCCCGCCTTCGGGTTGACCGGCACCACCGGCACACCGGCGAGCAGCCCGGCCGTGATGCCGGTGGCGGCCGCGAGCGTGGACGTGGCCCAGACGGCGACGCGCGAGCGGCCGGCGACCCGCGCGCCCAGGTCGGAGGCCAGGGCGGCGAGCTCGCGGTAGGTCACCGCGCCGTCCGGGAAGCGCAACGCGGGCGCGTCCGTCGGGTCGGCGAGGGCGGGGAGCAACCGGTTCATGATCTACAGCACCTTGCCGGGGTTGAGGATCCCGTGCGGATCCAGCGCCTTCTTGATCGCCTCCTGCATGGCGAGCGAGCCGGGGTCGAGCTCGCGGCGCATGCCCGCGCGCTTGAGCAGGCCCACGCCGTGCTCGCCGGTCACCGTGCCGCCCAGCGCGATCGCGGCGTCGACGATCTCGTCGAACGCCCGCTGCGCCCGCGCCTTCGCCTCCGGGTCGCCCGGCGGCACCATGATCAGCGGGTGCAGGTTGCCGTCGCCGGCGTGGGCCACGGTCCCGATGAAGGTGTCGTTGCGCGCGGAGATCTCCTCGATCCGCTCCAGCATCGCGGCCAGCCGGTTGCGCGGCAGGCAGACGTCCTCGGTGAGCTGGGCGTCCCCGCGCTGCTCGAAGGCCGGGTAGGCGAGCCGGCGGGCGGCGAAGAGGGCGTCGGCCTCGACGGGGTCGGTGGAGACGAGGGCGTCCCGGGCCCCGTTGGCCTCGAACGCGGCGAGGATGCCCTCGGCCTCGGCCGTGGCGGCCGGCTCGGGGAGATCCGTCTGCGCGAGCAGCAGCGCGGCGGCGTCCTCGGGCAGGCCCATGTGCTTCCAGTCGTTGACCGCCTTGAGGCAGTGCCGGTCGACCAGCTCGAAGATCGCGGGCTGCAGCCCGGCGGCGGTCACCGCGGCCACGGCGGCGCCGCAGTCCGCGAGGGTGTCGAAGAACCCGACGACGGTGCGCGGCGGGGTGGTCCGCACCGGCCGCAGCCGCACGGTGATCTCGGTGATCACGCCGAGGGTGCCCTCGGAGCCCACCAGCAGGCCGGCGAGGTCGTAGCCGGCCACGCCCTTCGCGGTGCGCCGGCCGACCCGCACGATCTCGCCCGCGGCGGTGACGATCTCCAGCGCGAGCACGTAGTCCCGGGTCACCCCGTACTTCACGCAGCACAGCCCGCCGGCGTTGGTCGCGACGTTGCCGCCGATCGTCGACCAGGGCGCGCTGGCCGGGTCCGGCGGGTACCAGAGGCCCTCCTTCGCGGCGGCGGCGCGCAGGTCGTCGTTCACCACCCCGGGCTGGACGACGGCGAGCCGCTCCCCCGCGTCGATCTCCAGGATGTCCCGCATCCGCTCCAGGGACAGGACCAGCCCGCCGTCGACGGCGTTGGCCCCGCCGGACAGGCCCGTGCCGGCCCCGCGCGGGACGACCGGGACGCCGTGCCGGGCCGCGGCCCGCACGGTCTCGGCGACCTCGGCGGTGGACCGCGGCCGGACGACGGCCAGCGGCGCGCCGTAGTCGGCCCACTCCGCCTCGTCGTGCACGTAGGGCCGGGCGGTGTCGGGATCGGTGAGCACCCGGTCCGCGGGCAGGGCCGCGGCGAGCTCGGCGAGCACCGCGCGACCGGCCTCGCCCGGCTCGGCCATCCGAGCCGCGCCGCTGCCCCGGTCCCAGCCGAAGGGCCGTTCGGGGGTCGGGGTCTGCGGCGTCGCGGTCCGGGCCTCGCTCATGCGGGAGACGCTACGTCGTGCCGCGCCGCGATCGCCAACCAGCGCGGCGGCTCCCCTACCGCTGCAGGCGCTTCACGATCTCCCGGCCGAGCAGGGTGCCGGAGCGCCAGGCAGTCTCGATACGGGAGCTGCCCCAGCCGTCGCCGGCGAGCCCGATGCCGTCCTCGCCGAGGTGGAAGGGCTCGGCGCGGTCGAGCTCCGGGGCGGCGAACCGCCAGCGGTGCGCGTCCGTCCACACCGGCTGCTCGGACAGCCCGAGCAGCGCGCGCACCGCCTCGACCACCATCGGGATCGCGCCGACCGGGTCAGCGTCGTGGGCCCGTGCGACCTCGGAGGTGGTGTGCGCCACCAGGACCGGGACGCCGTCGCCGCGCCGGGCGCCGTCGTCGGCGACGAGGGTGAGCACCGGGTGGTCGTTGACGAAGGCGGCCGAGAGCTCCGGCCACTCGCGCGTGGGGAAGCCGGCCGCGACCGTGAGCACCGGCCGCCAGGGCCGGTTCGAGGTGAGGGCGACGGCGCCGAGGCCCGGGGCGAGCACGCGCAGCGCCTGCGGGTCCGGCATGGCCAGGACGACCACGTCGGCGGGTTCGCCGTCGACCCGCGGCCCCTCCTCGACCCGCTTGACCTCGTGGTCCAGCTCGACGTCGAGGTCCTCGGCGAGGGCGGCCACCAGGCTGCGCAGGCCCCGCGGCGCCGCCCAGCGCATCGGGCCCGCCGACCGCGAGCGGTCCCCGTGCGCGAGCACGGCCATCTCGGCCGTCCACGGCCGCGCGAGCCCGGCGCTGCGCCACTCGGCGACGACCTCGGCGAACTCCGGGTCCCGCACGGTGAAGTACGCCGCGCCCATGTCGACCGGGCGTCCGTCGTGCGGGGAGCTGGCCATGCGGCCGCCGACGGTGTGCGCGCGGTCGAGGACCTTCACCGGCAGCCCGGCGCGCGCCACCTCGCGGGCGCACGCCACCCCCGAGAGTCCGGCCCCGACCACGACGACGCTCATGACGCGGTCAGCGTAGAGCGCGGCCGACCGGCCGTCGCCTCGGCTGCGCGGACACGTCCGGGTACGACCCTCCTCACAAGAGCGCGAGCCGCTCGGCGCGGGCCCGCCACCACGCCTCCCGCTCCGGATCGGCCGCGACCTCGCCGCGGCGCACGGGCTCGGGGGCGGTGCGCAGCACCGGCAGCACCCCGTTCCGCGGGATCAGCCGGTCCTCCTCCGCCACGACGTCCGTGGTGAACAGCCGGCCGGTGCCGAGCCCACAGGCGAACTCCAGCTCGGGCAGCGCCGCGGCGAGCGCGATCTCGGCGGCGAGCCCGACGCTCGACTCCAGCGCCGACGACACCACGCACGGCAGCCCGCACGCCTCAGCCACCCGCAGCGCGCGGCGCACCCCGCCGAGCGGCAGGCACTTGAGCACCGCGACGTCCGCAGCCCCGGCCACGGCCACCCGCAGCGGGTCCTCGGCGCGGCGGATCGACTCGTCGGCGGCGATCCGGACGTCGACGCGCCGGCGCACCGCCGCCAGCTCCTCGACGGTCGGGCACGGCTGCTCGACGTACTGCAGCCCGCCCACGGCCGCATCGAGCGCACGGATCTCGCGGACGGCGGTGTCGACGTCCCAGCGCGCGTTGGCGTCGACGCGGACGTGCCCGGCGGGCCCCAGCGCGTCCCGCACCGCGGCGACCCGCTCGAGGTCCTCGCGGGCCGAGTCCGGGTGGTCGGCCACCTTGACCTTGGCCGTGTCGCACCCCGACGCACGCACCATCTCCGCCGCCCGCTCCGGCCCGACGGCCGGGACGATGCAGTTGACCGGCACGGTGTCGCGCACCGGCTCCGGCCAGCCCTCCTCCGCCGCCTCGCGGGCGGCGGCGAACCACGCCGCGGCCTCGGCGTCCGCGTACTCGGGGAAGGCGCAGAACTCGCCCCAGCCGGCCGCCCCGGACAGGAGCATCCCCTCCCGCACCGTGATCCCGCGGAACCGGGTGGTCATCGGGATCGCGTAGACCGCGGCGGGCTCCATGCGGGCGGACGCTACGCGACGAGCTCGTGGTGCCCCGGGTCGAGCTTCCGGGTGCGGCGGCGGAAGTCGAAGGTGTATCCGGGCCACAGGGTGCGGTTGCGGCCGTGCTCGTCGAGGTACCAGCTCGCGCAGCCGCCCCTCGCCCACACGGCCTTCCCCAGCCTCCGCCGGATCTCGGCGTTGAACTCGGCCTGGGACTCGCTGCGGGTGTCGATGGCGACGGCGCGGTGGCGGTCCACGGTCCGCATGGCGTCGAGCACGTAGTTCAGCTGCGACTCGACCATGAACACCATCGAGCTGTGCCCCAGCCCGGTGTTGGGCCCGACGATCGTGAACAGGTTCGGGAAGCCCGCCACCATGGTGCCGAGCAGGGCCTCGGGGCCCTCGGCCCAGGCGTCGGCCAGCTTGACCCCGTCCCGCCCGGTGACGTTCATCCGGGCCAGGCCGTCGGCGACCTTGAAGCCCGTGCCGAAGATGATGGTGTCGACCTCGTGCTCGGTCTCGCGGCCTGCGGCGTCGACGGTCACCACGCCGGTCTCGGTGACGCGGGCGATCCGGTCCGTCTCCACGGCGACGTTCTCCCGGCGCAGGGCCGGGTAGTAGTCGTTGCTCATCAGGATCCGCTTGCAGCCCATCGTGAAGGTCGGCGTGACCTTCTTCCGCAGCTCGGGGTCGCCGGCGAAGACCCTGTGCAGGTAGGCGAGGCCGAGCCGCTGCACCACCTTCATGACCGCCGGGTGCAGGAAGCCGAGCACCAGCGCCTCGTGCCGCCAGTACAGCGAGAGCCGCTGGAGCCGCTGCAGCAGCGGGAACCGGCGGAAGGCGCGGCGGGTGCGCTCCGGAATGGGGCGGTCCGGCTTGGGCAGCACCCACGGCGCGGTGCGCTGGAAGAGCGTGAGGTGCCCGACCTGCGAGGCGATCTCCGGCACGAACTGGATCGCGCTCGCGCCGGTGCCGATCACCGCGACGCGCCTGCCGGTGAGGTCGTGCCCGTGGTCCCACTGCGCGGAGTGGAAGGCGGTGCCGCGGAAGCGGTCCAGGCCCTCGATCTCCGGGACCGCGGGGTCGTGCAGGGCGCCGGTGCCGAAGAGCACGTACCGGGCGCGCAGGGTCCCGCCGTCGTCGGTGCGCACGTCCCAGGCGCTGCCGTCCCACTCCGCGCCGGTGACGTGCACGCCGAACCGGATGCGGTCGCGCAGGCGGTACCGGTCCGCGGTGGCCTCGAGGTACGCGCGGATCTCGGGCTGCCGGGCGAAGGTGCGGGTCCACTCGGGGTTCGGGAAGAACGAGAAGGAGTACAGGTGCGACTCCACGTCGCAGGCGCAGCCCGGGTAGACGTTGTCCCGCCAGGTGCCGCCGACGGTCTCGCCCTTCTCCAGGATCAGGAAGTCCCGGCGACCCGCCTCGTCCAGCTTCACGGCGGCGCCCAGGCCGGCGAAACCGCTGCCGACGATCAGCGTGTCCAGCATCTCCGCTCCCCTCCGGTGGGTGTTACCGCCGGTAACTTACCATGGGTAACTTAGCGGCGGGTAGGGTCTGCGGCATGGAGAGGAGCGCGGCGTCCACGCCTGCCTCGTCCTCCTCCGCACCGTCCCCCCGCAGGCGGGTCGCCCGGGCCGAGCGGGAGCGGCAGATCCTCGACGCCGCGGTCGCGGTCTTCGCCGAGCGCGGCTATGCCAACGCGTCGATGGACGCGGTGGCCGAGCGGGTCGGCGTCACGAAACCGGTGCTGTACACGCACTTCGGGTCGAAGGAGGGCCTGCTGCTGGCGTGCGTCTCGCGGGCCCGCACCGAGCTGCTCGAGGTGACCTCCGAGGCCGCGTTCGCCGCGGAGGGCCCCGAGGACATGCTGCGCCGCGGCACGCTGGCGTTCTTCCGGTTCCTCGACGAGCGCGCCCCGGCCTTCACGCTGCTGTACTCCGAGGCGAGTATCGCGGCGGAGGCGGTCGAGGCCATCCGCGCGCAGCAGACGGACTTCATCGCCGGGCTGCTCGGGGTCGCCGCGCCGGCGGCCGACCCACTGCGGCTGCAGGGCTGGGCGCAGGTGATCGTCGGGGCCTGCGAACGGCTCGCGGTCTGGCGCAAGCGGGATCCGCGGGTCACCGCCGAGCAGGCCACCGAGTACCTGATGGACCTGGCGTGGAGCGGGCTGGCGGGCCGGACCGACCGCAGTAGGGATCCGTAACGCGTCGGCGGCGGGCGGGCGCCCGTGCGCGTTGTGGTTCCATGGTGCGCCGTGACCACGACCGCCCCTCGGCTGCTGCAGGTCAGCCGCAGCACCCGGGTGACCCCGAAGATGATCCGCGTGACCCTGACCGGCGAGGAGCTGGCGGGGTTCCCGGGCGAGGGGCCGGACCGGCGGATCAAGATGTTCTTCCCGGTCGAGGGGCAGGAACGACCGGCCGTGCCGCGGGCGAGCACCGGCGGCCCGGTCTGGCCGGCGGGTGAGCCGCGGCCCACGATCCGGACCTACACCGTGCGCCGGTTCGACCCGGCCGCCGCGGAGCTCGACGTCGACTTCGTGCTGCACGACGGGTACGGCCCGGCCGCGGCGTGGGCGCAGGCCGCCGAGCCGGGCGCCTGGGTCGGGGTGTCGGAGCCGGGCGGGCGCTGGGTCCCGGACCCGGCGTCGGACTTCCACGTGGTGATCGGCGACGAGTCCGCGCTGCCCGCGGTCGCCACCGTGCTGGAGGCCCTCCCCGCCGACGTGCCCGCGCTGGCGGTCCTCGAGATCGCCGACGCCGGCGAGGAGCAGGAGCTGCCGGGCCGCGCCGCGGTCACCTGGGTGCACCGCGGCGCCGCGCCCGCCGGGGAGCCGCTGGTCGCGGCGGTGAAGGCCGCGGCCTTCCCCGCGGGCGAGGGGCAGGCCTGGCTCGCCGGGGAGTCCGCGGCGGTCAAGGAGATCCGCGCGCACCTGCTCGGCGACCGGAAGCTGAACCGCCGCGCCGTCTACGCCACCGGGTACTGGCGAGCCCGCTAGGCGGGGTCCACCTGGATCCGGTCCCCCACCGCCCGCACCCGCACCTCGCGCCCGACGACGGCCGGGCCCGCCGGGTGCACCGGCCCCTCGGGGAACACCGTGAGCGCCCGGGCGCTGGCCGCGTCGCCCTCGGCGGTGCAGCCCGCGAGGCGGCGGCCGTCGGCGGTCCGGGCGACCAGGAACCCCTGCGCGGGGTGGCCGTCCCGGTCGTACTCGACGGTCGCGGCCTCGACCCGCACCGGCTCCTCCGGCACCTCCGCGAGGCGGCACGGCGACGGGCCGGCCTCGGCCGTGTCGTGCGGCTCCGGATCGCCGATGTACCCGTCGACGTGCGGCCCCCGCCCGAGGACGACGGCGTGTTGGCGGGTCAGGTACCCGCCGTTGGCGTGCACGAGCGCGGTGCGCGCCCCGGCCCGGACGCGCTCGGCGCAGGCGGCCAGGGAGTGCAGCGTGTAGGTCGAGAGCGGGCCGCCGAAGGACGAGTGCCCGCCGGTCGCGCCGGCGAGCGCGGTCGGCGGCAGCCCGAGGTAGCGGCTCGCGAGCCGGGGCACCACGGGGAAGCACGAGTAGACGTCGACGACGTCGACCGCGTCGGCGGTGAGCCCGGCCGAGGCGAGCGCGCGGTCCAGCACCGAGCACAGCGCCGGCGACCCGGTCAGCGCGGGCCGGGCGAGGACGTCCGCCGCGTCCTCGGCCCCGGCGCCACCCCAGACGTGCACGAGCCGCTCCTCCGGCACGCCGTGCTCCAGGGCGACCCCGCGCGAGGTGAGCAACAGCGCCGCGGCCTGGTCGACCAGCGGCATCGCGTTGACCGCGAGCGGGTAGGGCTCGCAGATCATCCGGTTGTCCGGCCCGACGCGCAGGATGTCGGCCGGGTCCCTGGCCGTCGGGTTCCACGCGACCGGGTTCTTCGCGGCGACCTCGCTCAACGCGGCGAACACCGCCGCGCCGGAGGCCATCGTCTCCGCCGGCGTCTCGCCGACCGAGTGCCCGAAGGCGGTGTCGACCATCGGGTAGACCCGGGTCGGCAGCACCAGGCCGGCGGCCTGCATCGCCGGGCTGCCCAGGTCGTCCGCCCCGATCGGGGCGAGCCCGCCGGGATCGGTGGTCCAGCCGAGGTCCGTGTCCGGGTCGACGCCGGCGCGCTGCAGTACGCCGAGCGACGCCGAGGCCTCGCCCCCGGCGACCAGCTCGACCCGGGACTCCCCCGCCGCGATCCGCGCGGCCGCCGCGTCGACGAGCAGGGCCGGCCACTGCCCGCCGACGGGGGCCGAGAAGGTGTGCGCCGGGTCCGCCGCGATCCGTTCGGCGAGCCGGGCGGGCAGGTCCGCGTACGCCCAGCTGGCGACGTGCGGGACCGTGATGGCGTCGACCTCGCGGAGCAGGCGGGTGCCGGGGCCGCACGCGTCGGCGGCGGCCGCGTGCACGGCGTCGGCGATCAGCCGCAGGGGCTCGCGGGCCCCGGCCACGGTCCGGTCCCGGTTCGCCAGGACCTGCCCGACGCCGACCAGGACCGGCGATCTCTCCGCGTGCACCGGCGAAAACTAGTACAGGGCGGCTCGGCCGGTCGGGCCGGGACCGCCCCGTGATCGAACCGTGCCCGGGTCAGCCGGTCGTCGCCGCGGCGCCCGGGGTCGGCGCGAGGTCGGCGCAGGCCTGCATCGCCGGCCGCACAGGGAACGCACAGGGAGCGCCCACCGGCGCCACAGCCGCGGGAGCGAGGCTCTCCTACCATGACCGAGGTGACCGAACAGTCCGCACCACTCCGCCGCGCGGACGGCAGCCCCGTCCGTGTCCTCGTGGTCGACGACGAGGCCACCCTTTCCGACCTGCTCTCCATGGCACTGCGCTACGAGGGCTGGGAGGTGCGCAGCGCGGGCGACGGGCTCACCGCGGTCCGGACCGCGCGGGACTTCAAGCCCGACGCCGTCGTCCTCGACATCATGCTGCCGGACCTGGACGGCCTCGAGGTGCTGCGCCGGCTGCGTGCGGACAACCCCGAGGTGCCCGTCCTGTTCCTCACCGCGAAGGACGCCGTCGAGGACCGGGTCGCCGGCCTGACCGCGGGCGGCGACGACTACGTCACGAAGCCGTTCAGCCTGGAGGAACTGGTCGCGCGGCTGCGCGGGCTGCTGCGCCGGGCCGGGATGACGGCGGCGCGGCAGGGCTCCGAGCTCGTCGTCGGCGACCTGGTGCTCGACGAGGACAGCCACGAGGTGCGCCGCGGCGACACCGACGTCGAGCTCACCGCCACCGAGTTCGAGCTGCTGCGCTTCCTCATGCGCAATCCCAGGCGGGTGCTCTCCAAGGCGCAGATCCTCGACCGCGTGTGGCACTACGACTTCGGCGGCCAGTCCAACGTGGTGGAGCTGTACGTCTCCTACCTGCGCAAGAAGATCGATGCCGGACGCGCGCCGATGATCCACACCGTGCGCGGGGCCGGGTACGTGCTCAAGCCCGCCGCGGGGTGAGGATGGGCGCATGGCCGCACGGGTGACCGACCGCGTCGTGGCGCGGAGCCGGACGCTGCGCGCCCGGCTCGTCGTCACCGTGCTGCTGCTGATCGCCCTGGCCTGCGCGGTGATCGGGGTCGCGACGGCGATCGCGCTGCGCAGCTTCCTCTACCACCGGCTCGACGAGGACGTGCTCGGCGCCGCCGGTCGCTTCCAGTTCTCCCGGTCCGAGCCCGCGCCGCCGAACCTCCCGCGGGGCGACTCCTTCCTCGGACCCGCGCAGAAGCCCGGGACCCTGGGCGCGGTCGTCCGCGACGGCGTCGTCCAGGGGGCGGCGGTCACCGACCGGCGGGGCTCGTCCAGCCCCGTGCCGGCGGCGGACGTCACGCTGCTCGCGTCGTCGCTGCGGCCCGGCGACCACCCGCGCACGGTGTCGCTCTCGATCGGCGAGTACCGCGCCGTCGCCGTGCCCGCGCCGGACGGCGCCGTCCTCGTGCTGGGCCAGCCGGCGCAGGAGGTCGCGGACATCGTCGACGGGCTGGTCGTGATCGAGCTGATCGTGATCGGCGCGGCGCTCGGCGGCGCGGCGGTCGCGGCCACGGTGCTGGTCCGGCGCGAGCTGCGGCCGCTGGAGGAGGTCGCGGGCATCGCCGCCAAGGTGTCCGCGATGCCGCTGGACCGCGGCGAGGTCGAGCTGGCCACGCGGGTGCCCGAACCCGACGAGCGGACCGAGGTCGGGCAGGTCGGCGCCGCGCTCAACCGCATGCTGGACAACGTCGAGGGCGCCCTCGGGGCCCGCCAGGACAGCGAGACCCGGCTGCGCCGGTTCGTCGCCGACGCCAGCCACGAGCTGCGCACCCCGCTCGCCGCGATCCGCGGCTACGCCGAGCTGACCCGCCGGGACGGCGCGGCGCTGCCCGAGGGCACCGCCCACGCGCTGACCCGCATCTCGTCGCAGGCCGAGCGGATGTCCACGCTGGTCGAGGACCTGCTGCTGCTCGCCCGCCTCGACGCCGGCCGCCCGCTGGAGCGCGCCCCCGTCGACCTCACCCGGCTGGTGCTCGACGCCGTCTCGGACGCCCACGCCGCCGGCCCCGACCACCGCTGGCAGCTGGACCTGCCCGAGGAGCCGGTCACGGTGCCCGGCGACGTTTCGCGGCTGACCCAGGTCCTCACCAACCTGCTGGCCAACGCCCGCACCCACACCCCGGCGGGCACGCTGGTCACCGTCGGCCTCCGGGTGCGCGACGACGTCGCCGTGCTCAGCGTGGTCGACACCGGCCCGGGCATCCCGGCGGACCTGCAGCCGCACGTGTTCGAGCGGTTCGCCCGCGGCTCCACCGGCCGCGCCCGGGCGGTCAACGACACCGCCAGCACCGGGCTGGGCCTGGCGATCGTCGACGCGGTCGTCGTCGCCCACGGCGGCCGGGTCGGGCTGGAGAGCGCGCCGGGCCGCACGGAGTTCCGGGTCACCCTCCCGCTCGCCCCCGTCCCCGTTCCGGCCGTGGCGCCGGCACGGGTCTGAGGGTTCGCGCGAAGATCGTTCCGAGGGACACACTGCTGCGGCGCGCACAGCCTGGCGTGACGCTCGCGGGGCCGGATGACCGAAGATCGTTCCGAGTGGCACGTGACTGCGGCCGACACCGCGCCCCCGTGACGTTCGCCGTGATCATGAGGGAGGGGGCCGGCTCCGCGCCCGCGGCACCGACCGGCCCGTGATCACGTCGAGGGCGCGCTCACAGGCGGCGCACAGCCGCGGCCACCGAGGCGGTACAGCGGGCCCGACCAGCCTCGGGCAGCGTGACGAGCACCCTGACCGCGCGCCCCGCCGATCCCCCGTGGCCGAGCAGCCGCCACCACGACGCCGGCGGATCCTGGAACGCGCGTCCGTGCTGGTCCCCCCTGGTCGGCACTGGGTTCCTCTACCTGTGGAACCTCTCGGCCGACGGCTGGGCCAACGCCTTCTACTCGGCCGCCGCACAGGCCGGCGGCGCCAGCTGGGAGGCCTGGTTCTTCGGCCCAGCACCCACCAGCCCGCGCTGACCATCATCGCGAGGCCCGCGAGCAGCAGGTCCCGGGTCGAGCGGCACCGGCTGGGGCACGGCGCCCGGGTCGAGCGGCACCGGCGGCACGGGCTTTGGGGGGGTTCGGCGGTATGCGCGGCACAGGCGGCGGCTTCGGCTCCCTCCTCGGCACCACCACCCCGCCCGCGGCGGTGACCACGCTGCTGCAGGAGGACGCGTCGAGCTACACGTGGGTCGCCGCGGCCGCCGGCTCCAACGCCGCCGCGGGGTACCAGCTCGCGGCCGGCGCGCCGGTGATGGCGGTCGGCGGCTTCAACGGCACCGACCCGGCCCCCACGCTCGCCCGATTCCAGCAGTTCGTGGCCGAGGGGAGGGTCCACTGGTTCGTCGGCGGCGCCGGCGACGCCTGGTTCCACACCGGCGACGCCCTGCGGCAGGAGCCCTCCGGCGAGTACTTCTACGTCGACCGGGTCAAGGACTCGATCCGCCGGCGCGGCGAGAACATCTCCTCCTACGAGGTCGAGGTGGAGGTCCAGGCGTACCCGGGCGTCGACGAGGCCGCCGCGATCGCGGTGCCGAGCGAGCTGGGCGAGGACGACGTCATGGTCGTCGTGGTCCCGCGCGCGGGCGCCGAGATCGACCCGGCCGAGCTGCTGGCCTTCCTCGTCGACCGGATGCCGCACTACATGGTGCCGCGGTACGTCCGGGTGGTGGACGCCCTGCCCCGGACGCCCACGATGAAGGTGCAGAAGGCACGCCTGCGGGCCGAGGGCCCGGCCGCCGCCTGGGACCGCGAGGCGGCCGGTATCCGGGTGCGGCGCGAGGCCGTCCGGTAGCGCACACAGCTCGCGCACAGGTCCGGCACACGATCACGACAGCCGGCGGCGCGATCGTCGGGGCCCATGAGGCCTGCTCCCCGCCCCGACCGCGACCGCGTGACGGGCGCGACACCGGATCGGGCACCCTCCACAGCGGAGCCACAGGTCGACCACAATTCCGCGACAGGCCCGGCCCCGATCGTCGTCGACATGAGCCCCGTAGTCGCCGACACCAGGACCGACCACGCGCCCGGGAACGCCGTACGCGGCGGCCGGCGCGACCGAACCGTGCTGGACATCGTCGTCCCCGTCCACAACGAGGAGCGCGACGTCGAGCCGTCGGTCCGGCGGCTGCGCGAGCACCTCCTGCGCAGCTTCCCGTACTCCTTCCGGATCACCGTCGCCGACAACGCCAGCGTCGACGCGACCCCGATGATCGCGGCCCGCCTGGCGGCCGAGCTCCCCGAGGTCCGGCTCGTCCGGCTCGAGCAGAAGGGCCGCGGCCGGGCCCTGCACACCGTGTGGTCGGCGTCGGACGCGGACGTCCTCGCCTACTGCGACGTCGACCTGTCCACCGACCTCGACGCCGTCCTCCCGCTCGTCGCCCCGCTGATCTCGGGGCACTCCGACCTCGCCATCGGCACCCGGCTCGGCCGCGGCTCCCGGGTGGTGCGCGGGGCCAAGCGCGAGTTCATCTCGCGCTGCTACAACCTGATCCTCCGCAGCACCCTGCAGGCCGGGTTCTCCGACGCGCAGTGCGGGTTCAAGGCCATCCGCGGCGACGTCGCGCAGCGACTGCTCCCGCTCGTCCAGGACACCGGGTGGTTCTTCGACACCGAGCTGCTGGTGCTGGCCGAGCGCGCCGGCCTGCGGATCCACGAGGTACCGGTCGACTGGGTGGACGACCCGAACTCCACGGTGGACATCGTCGCCACGGCCACGGCCGACCTCAAGGGCGTCTGGCGGGTCGGCCGCGCGCTGGCCACCGGCGCCCTCCCGATCGCCGAGCTGCGGGCCCAGCTGGGTCGCGCACCCCTGCAGGCGTCCGTCGAGGGCGTGCCGCGCGGGCTGCCGACCCAGCTGGTGCGGTTCGCGGCGATCGGCGTGGCGAGCACGCTCGTGAACCTCGTGCTGTTCCTGCTGTTCCGGACGGTCATGAGCCCGATCTGGGGGAACGTCACGGCGCTGCTGCTCACCACGATCGCCAACACCGCCGCGAACCGGCGGCTGACCTTCGGCGTCCGCGGGCGGCAGGACGCCGCCAAGCACCAGTTCCAGGGTCTGGTCGTGTTCGGCCTCGGGCTCGGCCTGACGACGGGTGCGCTCGCCCTGCTCGGCGCGCTGGTGCCGGGCGCCCACCAGAGCCTCGAGGTGGTGACGATCGTCGTCGCCAACCTCGTCGCGACGGTCCTGCGCTTCGTCCTCTTCCGGGCCTGGGTGTTCCGCAGCCGCACCCGCACCGCGGCCGCCGCGCCGGCCGAGGTGCCCTCCGAGATCGCCGCCTGACCCAGCCGCACGAGACACAGCCGCACGAGACAGCCGCACGAGACACAGCCGCACGAGACAGCCGCACGAGACACAGCCGCACGAGACAGCCGCACGAGACACAGCCGCACGAGAGGCAGCCGTGACCACCACGCTCCACACCGACACCGGAGCCGCCCGTCCCTCCGCGGGCGGCTCCGGCCCCCGGCACACCGCCGCTGCTCCCCGGCGGCGGTGGCACCGCCCGGCCTACGCGCTCCTGCTCGTCGGCACCGCGGTGCTGTACCTGCAGAACATCGCGATCTCGGGCTGGGGGAACTCCTTCTACGCCGCGGCCGTGCAGGCCGGGACCCAGAACTGGACCGCGTTCTTCTTCGGCTCGCTGGACCCCGGCAACGCGATCACGGTGGACAAGCCGCCGGCGTCGCTGTGGATCATGGCGCTGTCCGGGCGGCTGTTCGGGTTCAGCTCATGGAGCATGCTGGCGCCGCAGGCGCTGATGGCGGTCGCGTCCGTCGCGCTGCTGTACGCGGCGGTGAGGCGGGTCGCCGGACCCGGAGCCGGGCTGCTCGCCGGGCTGGTCCTGGCGCTCACGCCCGTCGCGGTGATGATGTTCCGCTTCAACAACCCCGACGCGTTCCTCGTCCTGCTGCTGGTCCTCGCCGGGTACGGCACGATCCGGGCGCTGGAGAAGGCCTCGTGGCGGTGGCTGCTGGTCACCGGCCTGGTGCTCGGGTTCGCCTTCCTGGCGAAGATGCTGCAGGCCTTCCTCGTCGTGCCCGGCTTCGCGGTCGCCTACCTGTGGGCGGCCCCGACGACGGTCGGCAGGCGGATCCGGGACGTCGTGGTGGCCGGGGTCGGAATCGTGGTCGGCGCCGGCTGGTGGCTGCTCGCGGTGGCGCTGTGGCCGGTGGACGCCCGGCCGTACATCGGCGGGTCCACGGACAACACCCCGCTCGAGCTGGCCTTCGGCTACAACGGCCTCGGCCGGATCTTCGGCGGCGAGGGCAACGGCGGGGGCGGCGGCCGCGGGTTCGAGGCGGGCGGGGCCGGGTTCCCCGGGGGCGCCGAGGCGGCAGGCGGCGTCCCCGGGGCACCCGCCGGGGACGTGCCGGGCGGGATGCCCGGCGGCGGGATCTTCGGCGGCGAGACGGGGATCGACCGGCTCTTCGGCACCTCCTTCGGCACGCAGATCTCCTGGCTGCTCCCCGCGGCGCTGATCCTGCTGGTCGCGGCCCTGTGGTTCACCCGGCGGGCGCCGCGGACGGACCGGATGCGCGCGTCGCTGCTGGTGTGGGGCGGCTGGACCGTCGTCACCGGGCTGGTGTTCAGCTTCATGAGCGGGACCATCCACCCGTACTACTCGGTGGCGCTGGCGCCGGGCATCGCGGCGCTGGTGGCGCTGGGCGGGCGCGAGGCCTGGCGGGCCCGCGACACCTGGACCGGCCGGGCGGTGCTGGCCGCGACCTCGGCGGTCACCGCGGCGTGGGCCTTCGTCATGCTGGGCTGGTCGCCGACCTTCCTGCCGTGGCTGCGGTGGGTGATTCTCGTCGTCGGGCTCGTCGCGGCCGTGGCCTTCCTGGTCCCGGCCGGGCGTCGGCGGTGGATCACGGCGGTCGCGGGCGCGGCCGTCCTGGCCGGCATCGCGGCGCCGACCGCGTCCGCGGCGGTCACCGCGGGTACGGCACACACCGGCTCCATCCCGAGCGCGGGTCCCGCGGTGGCGGGCGCCGAGAGCGGCGTCGGCGGGATGCGCGGCGGGTTCGGCCGCGGCCCCGGTGCGGAGTCGGTCGACGCCGAGCTCGTCACGCTGCTGCAGACGGCCGGCACCCGCTGGGCCGCGGCGACCACCGGCTCCCAGGGCGCCGCGTCGATGGAGCTGGCCTCGGGCGCGTCGGTGATGGCCATGGGGGGCTTCGTCGGCTCCGACCCCTACCCCACGCTGCAGCAGTTCCGGCAGTACGTCGCGAACGGCGAGATCCACTACTTCGTCACCGGCGGCACGGGCGGCGGTCCCGGCGGCCGCGGCGGGGTGACGTCGGAGATCGCCACCTGGGTCGAGCAGCACTACACCGCCACGACCGTCGGCGGCCGCACGGTCTACGACCTCACCGCCCCGACCAGCTGATCCGCCTCTCCGCCGCCTGCGCGGTGAGTGGTGCTCCGGCACCACTCACCGCGCCCGGGCAGCGGAGCTGCGGACACGGTTGAATGGCGGCCGTGAGCGACCGCCGGACCTCCACCGCCCTCTCCTCCTCCCTCGGCCCGGCCGCCGCCGGCCTCCGCCACGCGGCCACCACCGCCCTCGGTACGGGCCGGGCGCTCGTCGCGCTGGCCCGCTCCGGCGTCGTCCGGCCGATGCGACCGGACCGGCTCGCCGGGACCCTGGTGGGCCTGGTCCGCTACCGGTTCACCCTCGCCGGCGGGTACGCCGTCGGCGCCGCCCGGCACCCCGACCGGCCCGCGATCGTCGACGAGTCCGGCACGCTCACCTACGCCGAGGTCCACGCCCGCACGGACGGCCTCGCCCGGGCGCTCAAGGACCGCGGCGCCGTCGAACGGACCCGCGTCGGTGTGCTGTGCCGCAACCATCGCGGCGCGATCGAGGCGATGGTGGCGTGCGCGAAGCTGGGCGCGGACGTCGTGCTGCTCAACACCGGCCTGCCGGCCGGGCAGCTCGCGGAGATCGCCGAGGAGCTGCGGCTGCGGATCGTCGTGGTCGACGACGAGTTCCGGGATCGGCTCCCCGGCGGCCTCACGGTCATCGGCGAGGACGAGCTCGACGCCCTCACCGCGACCCCCGGCCCGCCGCCCGGCCGCCCGTCGGAGGAGGGCCGGGTGATCGTGCTGACCTCCGGCACCACCGGTACGCCGAAGGGCGCGCAGCGCCCGCCGATCTCGAACCTCGCCCCGGCGGCGTCGATCCTCTCGGCGATCCCGCTGCGGGCGGGCGAGCCCGTCCTGCTCGCCGCGCCGCTCTTCCACACCTGGGGCAACGCCGGGCTGCTGCTCGCCCTGCTGCACGGCGACACGGTCGTGCTGCGCCGGCGGTTCGACCCCGAGGACCTCCTCGACACCGTCGCGGCCGAGAAGATCCAGGTCGTCATCGCCGTGCCGGTGATGGTGCAGCGGGTGTTCGAGACGGAGCAGCCGTGGCGGGACGGGCACCGGCCGCGGATCGTCGCGGTGTCCGGCTCGGCGCTGCCCACCGGGCTCGCCCAGGACTTCATGGACCGCTACGGCGACTGCCTCTACAACCTCTACGGCTCCACCGAGGTCTCGTGGGTCAGTATCGCCTCGCCCCGGGACCTGCGGGAAGCGCCGGGCACCGCGGGCCGCGCGCCGGTCGGCACGATCCTGCGCATCCTCGACGACGCGGGCCGCTCGGTCCCGCCGGACACGGACAGCCGGGTCTTCGTCGGCAACGACCTGCCCTTCGAGGGCTACACCCGCGAGGGCCAGGACATCGAGCGGCACGACGGGCTGATCGGCACCGGCGACGTCGGGCACCTCGATCATGCCGGCCGGCTCTTCCTCACCGGCCGGGCGGACGACATGATCGTCTCGGGCGGGGAGAACGTCCATCCCGGACCGGTGGAGGACCTCATCGCGGCCGCGGACGGGGTGCGGGAGGTCGCCGTCGTCGGGGTGCCGGACGAGAAGTTCGGCCAGCGGCTCGCCGCCTACGTCGTGCTGCGCGACGGGGCGACCCTCGACGAGGACGGCGTGCGCGATCTGGTGAAGCAGAAGGCCGCGCGGTTCGCCGTTCCCCGTGACGTGGTGTTCCTGGACGAGCTTCCGCGCAACCAGACCGGCAAGGTGGTCACCAGAGAGTTACCGGGCGTGGACTGAACGCGTCGGCCGAGGTCACCCGTGCGATTTAGGGTGACCTAAGGTAGGGTCCCGGAATGGCCGGGAAGACCGACACGCGCTGCTCCACACTCGCGCGTGCGCTCGCCGAGCCGCTCCCCGGGACCGCCCCCGTGGGCGACCGGCTGGTGTGCGTCGAGCACCTCGGCGCGTGGCCGCGGACCGTCGACCGGCACCCCGATCCCGCCGTCGCCGGGCTCGCCGAGCGGGCCCGCGCGGCCGGCCGGAAGCTGCTGCTGATCCGGCGCCCCGGTCGTCGCCCGCCGCCGGACTCGCCGCGCACCGTGCTGCTCGCCGACACCGGCCCCGGCGCCGTCCGCGTCGGACGGCTGGTGGTCGACGGGCCGTCGGAGCTCGCCTCGGTCCCCCTGGACGACGCGCGCGCGGGCGATCCCGTCACGCGCCCGCTGGTGCTGGTGTGCACGCACGGTACCCGCGACCTGTGCTGCGCCGTCGACGGGCTGGCGCTGGCCCGCGGGTTGGCCGAGACCGAGGCCGACGGGGTGTGGGAGTGTTCGCACCTCGGCGGGCACCGATTCGCCCCGACCGCGCTGGTCCTGCCGTCCGGCTACCTCTACGGCCGCCTCGACCTCGCCTCCGCGATCGCGGCGCGCAAGGCCGCCGGGCAGGGCGAGGTGGAGCACGCGCACTGCCGCGGCCGCGCCGCCTGGAAGCCCGCCGGGCAGGTCGCGGAGCTGGCGGTGCGCGCGCGGACCGGCCTGCGGGACGTCGACGCCCTCCTCGTCACCCGGATCGACGGGCCCGAGGTGGGTCCGGACGGTGCGGAGGTGGGCGGCTCGGCGGTGGTCGTCACCGGCCCCGGCGGCGCGGCGTGGGAGGTGCGGGTCGAGCCCACCCCGGGCCCCGCCCGCCCCACCTCCTGCGGCGGCGCGTTGGAACGCATGGCCCCACTGGTCGCCACCGAGGTCCGGGAGCTGGCCCGAGCGCGGTGAGGTGAGCGGGGCGACCGCATCCCGAGCGGTCCTGGTCGTGGCGGGTCTGCGAGGCCCGCTCGCGCTCGGCGTGGTGGGTCTGCGGGCAGCCCGGGCTCGCGCTCGGCGTGGCGCCCCGGTGCTCTGCTCCTCGTCGAGTTCCCGCGGGAGGGAGCGTGGGCCACCGCGCCGAGCAGGTCGGGCAACGCCCGGCCCCGCCGCCGGAACCGCACGCCGCCGGCACACCTGAAGCGACACGACACACCCGCCCTGCAACCGCGGTACACCTCGATGCGGCGCCGCACACCCGGTCGACAGCCTGTGCCGCGACCGAACGGGTGTGTCGGGGCGAGGGGTGCCGGTGAGCTCGAGTCATGATCACGATGCGGGCGGCGGCCTCACTTCTCCGGGGCTGCACCCACCGAAGCGGTACCGACGGCTGTCGGGATCCACGATCGGGCAGCAGAACCCTCGCTCCCGGAACGCCCCGCTTCCCGGACGTGGATCTCGTGGATCTCGACATGGATCCGGCTCTCCCCCGTGGCCGACGACCGCGACACGAGTCCGACCTGAGACGGAGCTGCACACCCCGAGGGGCGCCGCACACGCCGTCGACGGGCTGTGCAGGCGATCTCGCGGGTGTCCACCGAGCCGCAGCGGGTGTGCCGGTGATCCCGTGGGTGTGGCAACCGGGACGCAGCGGGTGTGCGAGCAGTCGGTGTGCCACTGGGCCGCAGCGGTGTGCCGATGATCCGGTCGGTGTTCCACCGAGCCGGACCGGTGTGCCGACGATCCAGTGGGTGTGGCACCGGGCCGCAGCGGGTGTGCGAGCTGTCGGTGTGCCACGCCCTCCCCCACCACCTACCGTTCCGGGCGTGATCGCTCCCGCCCCCGAGCCGGCCGAGGATCCCGTCGAGCGGGCCCGCCGGATCGCCGTCGAGCTGCTCGAACCGCACGCCGCGGCGGCGGACGACCCGGCGCGCGGGGTGCGCCGGGAGCACACCCGGGCGCTGGCGGAGGCCGGTCTGCTGAGCGTGCGGATTCCCGAGGGCGAGGGCGGGCTCGGGGCCGGCGCGGTCACGGACGTCGAGGTCACCGAGGTCCTCGCCGGAGCGTGCGCGGCGACGTGGTTCGTGGTCAACCAGCACCGCACGCCGCAGATGCTCGCCCGCGGCGGCGTGGCCGGACTCGATCCGGCGCACTTCACGCCCGGTGCCGCCGGTCCGGAGCACCGCGCGGCACTGTCCACGGCGGACCAGCAGGCGGGGCTCGCGATCGCCCACCTGCGCCGCCCCGGCCCGCCCGCCGTCCGCGCGGAACCCGACGGCGCGGGCTGGCGCCTGCACGGACGCGCCGACTGGTGCACGGGCTGGGGGCTGATCGACCACGTGATGATCGCCGCCGCCGCACCCGGCGACCGGTACCTGTTCACGCTGGTCCCGGCCCGCGAGACCGCCGGCCTGCGGGCGGGTTCCCCACTGCCGCTGGCCGTGATGGGCGGGACCCGGACCGTCGCGCTGGAGATCGACGGGCTCGCCGTCGGCCCGGACGCCGTGCTCGGGCTCGCCGACGGCGCCTCCTATCGCGAGCTGGACGCCGCCCGCACCGCCAACCCCACCGCCGCGACGACCGGCCTGCTCCGCCGGGTCCTGCGCGCACTGGCCGAGCTCGACCGGCCCGGGGCCGCGGAGCTCGCCGCCACGCTGTCCCGGCGGGCGGAGGAGCTGCGCACCGAGGCGCTCGCACTGCTCACCGAGGTCCCGCTCCGCGAGCGGATCCCGGAACGGCTGGCCCTGCGCGGCGAGCTGGGCGCACTGGCCGTCCGCGCCGCGAACGCCCTGGTCGCGGCCCGCTCGGGCGCGGCCATGCTGCGCACCAGCCCGGAGCAGCGGTGGGCGCGGGAGGCGAGCTTCCACCTCGTCCAGGCGCAGACGCCCCCGGTGCGCGAGGCCCAGCTCGCCGCCCTGGGCCGCCTGCCGGACCGTCAGAGGTAGCGCTCGAGCACGGCGGCGAGGCCGTCCTCCTCCACCGAGCCGGTGACCTCGTCCGCGTCCGCCTTCACCTCGGGCGGCGCCTGCCCCATGGCCACACCGAGTCCGGCCCACCGGAGCATGGCGCGGTCGTTGTCGCCGTCGCCGACCGCGAGGACGTCCGTCCGCGGCACCCCGAGCACGCGTGCGACCTCGGCCAGCGCCGACGCCTTGGACACCCCCTCCGGCACCATCGACACCCACGGCAGCTCGTGGTCCAGGGTCACCTCGGCGCCGGGGACCTCGACACCGGCCATCCGTTCGGCGACGTCGTCCGGCGTGCCGTGCGGCCAGTACGCGACGACCTTCGGCGTCGGCTCGCCGAGCAGCTCGGCCTCGTCGACGAGCCGGACCCGGCCCGCGAGGATGCCGTCCGGGAAGGGCGCGCCGATCCGCTGCCCGACGCCGACCTCCTCGCACCCGAAGACGGCCCCGGGCAGCGCCTCGCGCACCGCCTCGACGACCGGGCCGGGCTCGAACCGGATCGCGTACCGCACCTGCCGCGTCCCGGTGTCGAGCACGACCGCACCGTTCGAGCAGACGGTCGTGTGCTCGACGTCGGTGTACCGGTCGTCCGTCCGCCCACCCAGCCCGAGCTGGTCCAGCACGTGCCCGACGCCCACCACGGTCCGCCCGGTGCACAGCGTGACGACGGCGTGGCGGCCGATCTCCCGGACCGCCGCCAGGACCCGCGGGCTGGGCGGCCGGCGCTCGTGGACGGTGGTGCCGTCGATGTCGAGGGCGATCAGTCGCGGCTGCCATCCCGGGGGTCGCACCCGCCCGACACTACGGGGCGCGCCCGTCACCCGAGGCGCGACGGCGGGCCGCCGGAGGGTCCCGCGACAGGCCGCGGGAGGTTTCGGCAGCATGAACCCATGCAGACCGGGTCCACCGTGCCGACCGCGCTCCCGCTCCGCCCGCCCGCCCACCGGGTGGACCCGCGCGCGCGGAGCTGGTGGCGGCTGCGCGGGCTCGGCGGTGCCGCGACCGTCGCACTCCCCCAGCTCGTGGTGGCGCTCGTGCTCGGCGGACCGGGCTGGCTGTGGGGCACGCTCGTGGCGACGGTCGCGGCGGGGCTGGTCTACGCCGCCGTCGTCCCCGGGATCCTGTTCCGCATCCACCGCTGGGAGGTCACCGAGGAGGCGGTCTACACGCTCTCCGGCTGGCTGGTCCGCGAGTGGCGGATCGCGCCGATCTCGCGCGTGCAGACGGTGGACACCGAGCACGGGCCGCTGCAACAGCTGCTCGGGCTGGCCAGCGTGACCGTGACGACGGCGTCGGCGCGCGGCCCCGTCACCATCCGCGGCCTGGCCACGGCGCACGCCCAGGAGCTCGCCCGCCAGCTCACGGAGACCACCCAGGCGACGCCCGGCGACGCGACATGACGGTCTCGGCGGACCCGGCCGTCGAGGTCCCGTGGCGCCGGCTGGATCCGCGCATGGTCGTGGTCGAGCCGGTCCGGACGCTGGTCAAGCTCCTGCCGGTGCTGATCGTCGTGCTGATCACCGGCAGCAACAACGACCCGGTCCGGCCGTGGGTCACGCTCGGGATCGGCGTGCTGGTCGTGGCCGCGGGGGTGGTCCGCTGGCGCACGACCCGCTACCGCATCACCGCCGAGCGGGTGGAGCTGCACAGCGGCTGGCTGCGCCGGCAGCGCCGGTCCGTGCCGCGGGACCGGATCCGGACCGTCGACCTCACGGCCTCGCCACTGCACCGCGCCTTCCGGCTCAGCGTGGTGGCGGTGCGGGCGGCCGACTCGGGCGGGGAGCACCGGCACGGCGGCCTCACGCTCGACGCCGTCAGCACGGCGGAGGCGGAGACGCTGCGGCGCGAGCTGCTCGACCGCCGGGCGCCACAGCCGGGGGAGGCACCGATCGCCGGGTCGGACGCCGCCCGGGCGACGGAACCCACGACCGGGTCCGGCACCGGGCCCGTCGCCGAGTCCCCCGCGGAGGAGCTGGCCCGGCTGCACTGGTCCTGGCTGCGCTTCGCGCCCCTGACCTTCTCCTCGCTCGCCGGTGTCGGCGCGATCGCCGCGGCCGCGTTCAACGTGCTCAACGAGCTGGGCGTCAGCCCCACCGAGGTCGACGGCGTCGACGCCGCGGCCGAGCGGCTCGCCGCGGCCCCGCTGTGGCTCGCCGTCGGGCTGGTGGGGCTGGCGCTGCTGGTGGTCGCCGTCGTCGGGTCGGTGCTGCTGTTCACCGAGCGCTGGTGGGGCTACCGGCTGACCCGCGAGGCCGACGGCACCCTGCGTGTCCGGCGCGGACTGCTGACCACCCGCTCGCTGTCGGTCGCGGAGGAGCGGCTGCGCGGGGTGGGGGTGCACGAGCCACTGCTGCTGCGCGCCGGCGGAGGTGCCCAGACGCGCGCGCTGTCCACCGGCCTGGGGCGCGAGGCGCAGGGCGGGGTGCTGCAGCCGCCCGCGCCGCGGGCCGAGGCGCACCGGGTGGCGGGAGCGGCCCTGCGACGGCTCCATCCCGGGACCGAGGCGGACCCGACGCGGACCCCGCTGCGCCCCCACCCCCCGGCCGCCCGGCGGCGCCGGTACACCCGTGCCCTCGTCCCGGTACTCGTGCTGGTCGCGGCGGCCGCGCTCGTCGGACGGGTCTGGCCGGGGCTGGCGTGGATCTGGCCCGGCACGCTCGTGCTCGTGCCGCTCGCGGCGCTGCTGGCCGCGGATCGGTACCGGGCGCTCGGGCACGCCCTCACGCCGCGGTACCTGGTCAGCCGGCTCGGCGGGCTCTCCCGCCGGACCGTCGCGCTGCAGCGGTCGGGGGTGATCGGCTGGACGATCCGGCAGAGCCCCTTCCAGCGCCGCGCCGGGCTGGTCACGCTGCAGGCCGTGACGGCCGCGGGCGAGGGCGGCTACCGCGTCCTCGACCTCGGCGCCGCGGACGCCGTCGCCCTGGTCGACGCGACCACGCCCGGACTGCTCCCCCCGACGCGGGACTAGCGCGTCTCCGCCGTCTCCTCGGCCGTGTCCTCCGCGGGGACCCACTCGAGCAGGTCCCCGGGCTGGCAGCCGAGCACCTTGCACATGGCGTCCAGCGTGCTGAACCGCACGGCCTTGGCCCGCCCGTTCTTGAGGACCGCCACGTTCGCCGGGGTGAGCCCGACCTTCTCGGCGAACTCGCCGACGCTCATCTTGCGCCGGGCCAGCTCGACGTCGATACGCACGACGATCGGCATCAGATGACCGCCTCCAGATCGGTCCGCAGGGTGGTGGCCTGCCGCAACAGCGCCCGCATCACCACCATGAGCAGCCCCAGCACGGCGAGGCCGACGACCAGCAGGAACAGCAGCAGCGGCATGCCCGGGTCGTCGGCGTTGAACCCGACGTAGAGGAACACGCCCACCAGCACCACCCAGGCGGCGGCGACGGCCCACACGATCGCGTCCACCCACACGAGGGAGTCCGGCGTGAAGATGCGGTCCCTCCTGACCCGGGTGAGCAGCTTCCAGGTGGCCACGATCACCACCTGGACGCACAGCACCCAGAACACCGACACGGCGGTCAGCGGCCACCGGAGGTAGGCCAGCTCCGGGTTCTCCCGCGCCATGTGGGCGAACTGCCCGGGCAGCGAGAAGGTCTGGAACAGGACCAGCACCCCGAACAGCACCACGAGGAACACCCGGAGCGGGAACACCGCTCGATGCTCAGCAATCATGCATCGAGTATCGAGTGCTACCTATCGAATGTCAATCGATCACCTGCGGCGCGTCCCGAACAACCCACGCGTGATCTCCCGGCCGAGCTGGGTGGCCATGGACCGCATGAAGGACTTCGCGGCCGGCGAGTTGAGGATCTGCGCCACCATGCCCGGCTCCTCCCGCTCCTCCCGGCGCGGCTCGGGGGCGGGTGCGGCGTCGGGTGCGGCCTCGGGCGGCGGGGCGGCCTCGGCGATCCGCGCCGTCAGCTTCTCGTAGGCCGACTCCCGGTCGACGGTCTGGCCGTACTTCTCGAAGAGCGGTGACGCCTTCGCCGCCTCCGTCACGGCCGACCCGCCGATCGCGGCCATCAACGACCGCGGCGCCCGCATGCGCGCCCAGGCCACCGGCGTGGGCGCGCCCCGCTCGGACAGCACAGTGACGACGGCCTCGCCCGTGCCGAGCGTGGTCAGCGCCTCCTCCAGGTCGTAGACCTTCGACACCGGGTAGGTCTTGACGGTCTTCGCCAGCGCCTTCTGGTCCTCGGGGGTGAAGGCCCGCAGCGCGTGCTGGATCCGCGCGCCGAGCTGCGACAGCACGGCGTTGGGCACGTCCGTGGGCAGCTGCGTGCAGAAGAACACGCCGACGCCCTTCGACCGGATCAGCTTCACGGTCTGCTCGATCCGCTCGAGGAAGGCCTTCGACGCGTCCGAGAACAGCAGGTGCGCCTCGTCGAAGAAGAACACCAGCTTGGGTTTGTCGAGGTCGCCCGCCTCGGGCAGCTCCTCGAACAGCTCGGCCAGCAGCCACATCAGGAAGGTGGAGAAGAGCTTCGGGTTCGCGGCCTGCTCGGCGAGCTCGACCAGCGTGACGACGCCCTTCCCGTCGACCTGGCGCAACAGGTCGGCCGGCTCGAACTCGGGCTCGCCGAAGAAGTCCTCGCCGCCCTGGGCCTCGAGGTTCACCAGCGCCCGCAGGATCACGCCCGCCGTGGCGGGCGAGACGCCGCCGATCCCCTTCAGGTCGGCCTTGCCCTCGTCGCTGGTGAGGTGCTGGATGACCGCGCGCAGGTCCTTGGTGTCGAGCAGCGGCAGGTTGCGCTGGTCGGCCCAGTGGAAGATCAGCCCGAGCGTCGATTCCTGCGTGTCGTTGAGGTCGAGGACCTTGGACAGCAGGATGGGGCCGAACTGGGTGAGCGTGGCGCGGATCGGGATCGCCGAGGAGCTGCCGCCCAGGGACAGGAACTCGACGGGGAAGCCGGTGCCCACCCAGTCGTCCCCGGTGTCCTTCGCCCGGGCCTGGATCTTCGGCCCGTCCTCCCCCGGCCGGGCGAGCCCGGAGAGGTCGCCCTTGACGTCCGCCAGGAGCACGGGGACCCCGGCGGCGGAGAGCTGCTCGGCGATCCCCTGCAGGGTCTTGGTCTTGCCGGTGCCGGTGGCCCCCGCGACCAACCCGTGCCGGTTCAGCGTGGCGAACGGGATCCGGACGCGCGCCGACGGGTCCACCTGCCCGTCGACGACGACGGTGCCCAGCTCGAGGGCGGCGCCCTCGGTGGCGTACCCCGCGGCGATCTCCCGGGCGGCGCTCTGCGTGTTCTCCCCCACGTCGGCGGAGCCTAGACCAGCGGTGCGACAACCGGCGGGCCAGCGCATACGCTGCGGGTCATGAACGACCGGTTGGTGTGGATCGACTGCGAGATGACCGGTCTCGACCTGCGGCGCGACGCGCTCATCGAGATCGCCGTGCTGGTCACGGACGGGGACCTGAACGTGCTCGGCGAGGGTGTCGACGTCGTCATCCACGCCGACGACGCCGCCCTGGCGGGGATGCCCGAGGTCGTCCGGGAGATGCACGCGCGGTCCGGGCTGACCGAGGAGGTCCGGGCGTCGAAGACCACCCTGCGGGAGGCGGAGGAGGCGGTGCTCGCCTACATCCGCGCGCACGTGCCCGAGCCCGGCACCGCCCCGCTGGCCGGCAACTCCATCGCCACCGACCGGGGCTACCTGGCCCGGGACATGCCGGAGCTCGACGCCCACCTGCACTACCGGATGATCGACGTCAGCTCGGTCAAGGAGCTGGCCCGCCGCTGGTTCCCGCGGGTGTTCTACGCCAAGCCGGAGAAGGGCCTCGCGCACCGCGCCCTTGCGGACATCAAGGAGTCGATCCGCGAGCTCGAGTACTACCGGCGGACGCTGTTCGTGCAGCCCCCGGGCCCGACGTCGGACGAGGCCAGGGCCGCGGCGGCCGCGCTGGCACCCCCCGCGGTGAACCGGC
The DNA here is from genome assembly GCF_039542425.1 of Pseudonocardia yuanmonensis. NCBI lineage: Bacteria > Bacillati > Actinomycetota > Actinomycetes > Pseudonocardiales > Pseudonocardiaceae > Pseudonocardia > Pseudonocardia yuanmonensis. Next base: position 135,373 of record NZ_BAABIC010000009.1, on the reverse strand, counting down.
TCGACACGACCTTGTAGAGTTCACGTCAGAACGCCGGGGCGGCCCGGAGGTTCGATGGTGGGTGTAGCTCAGTTGGTAGAGCACCTGGTTGTGGTCCAGGAAGTCGCGGGTTCAAGTCCCGTCACTCACCCGGGGTCGCGGACCCCCTCGCACGGCCCGGAGGACGCACCTGATAGCGTTTCCCCTGTCGCGCAAGGGACACCGCAGGACCCGGCAGGACAACTGAACACATGCGCCGCTAGCTCAATCGGCAGAGCAGCTGACTCTTAATCAGCGGGTTGGGGGTTCGATTCCCTCGCGGCGCACAGAAGCAGCAGGTCAGAGCGTTGTCGCTCTGACCTGCTTCGCGTTTTCAAGGTCAAACTCGACGTTTACTTACCGCGAACCCCGAGAAGGGAGTCAGCTGTTCACGCGCGGCGACTCGGTCACTGCGTCGAGAACCGCAGCTCAGTGGCCCTCCGCCCCGACATGCCGCCGATCTTCGTGCCCTGCACTCAACCCAGGAGTCAGCTGTTCACCGGTGTTCGGAGACGGCACCGTCAGCCTGACTACCGGCTCGGTCCACCCCATTCGGGTCCAAGGCCGTGTTCCCGTTTTGCTGGGCCGAGGAGCACTCCCTTCGGAGGCGCGCCTAATCCTGCTGTTCCAGCAGCGCACGACGGGTAAGCTCGACCCGCGTGTTGATGCCGAGCTTGGCGAAGACGTGCCGCAGGTGGGTGCCCACCGTGTGGACGGACACGTGCAGCCTCTCCGCGATGGCGCGGTTGGTATGACCTTCCACAACCAGCCCGGCGACCCGTAGCTCGGAGGCCGTGAGGCTGCTCCAGCCGGAGGTCGCCGGATCCGGGGCCGCCGTGGCCGCCGCACCACCCGTGCGCGCGACCTCGATCGCGCGCCGCACCGCTGCCACGATGACCCGCTGGTCCGCGGCGACAAGGGCGATTTCCTCGAGCGCCGCCGCCACCGGCCCGCCGGCTCGCCCCGGGCGGATGAGGCCCGTCCATGCCTTGGGTGGCAGCATCATCATCCGGGCCGGGTTCGCGTGCCGGTCGAGCCAGTCCCATGCCCGGGGCTCGTCTCCCGCCCCCACCCGCACCGCCGCGGCCGCCGTCCAGACGTCGTACGGGCGCGGGCGTAGCCCGGGCATCGCGGTGCCGAGCGCGCGCACCCCCTGCTCAGGACGCCCCCGGTCGGCCTCCACCACCGCGAGCACGGCGCTGCTGAGCTGGCGGGTCCTGGTGATGTCGAGCCGGGCGGCGGCGTCGAGCGCGGTCTCCGCCTCTGCGGCAGCGTCGTCGAGGTCGTCCCGCAGCCATCGTTCGATCGCCCGGATGCTGTGCCAGTACGGCGCCGACCAGCCCAATCCGCGCCGTTCGTAACGTCGCTGGCCGTCCAGCAACAGCTCGGCGGCCTCGTCGAGCCGGTCGGTCGACAACAGCACGGTGGCGAGCCACAGCTCCGGGATGCGCGGAGCGTGCAACGGCCGGGTGGACGAGACCTCCACCCCGGACGCCGCCTGTTCCGCCAGTTCTACAGCCTCGGTGACCCGCGCCCGGCTGAAGGCCAGCTGCGAGGCGAAGACCTCGGCGCTGACTCGGGTGGCCGGGTCGGGGCTGGACCGTGCGGACCGCAGGATCGGCGCGGACACCCGAACGGCTGCGTCGATCTCGCCGAGGTTCACGTGCCCGGCTGCTCGGATCTTGAGCAGCGCGATCTCGACGTGCGGCTCGACGGCGGGCAGCGCCAGCGCCCGGGTGACGTGCTCCATCGCGTCGTGGTCGTCCCCCGCTGCCTGGTGGACGGTGGCGGCGACGAGCCGTAGCCGCGATTCGTCCTGTGTGGACAGTCCGCGGATGTCCACACGGTCCAAGATCGACAGGGCTTCGGCCACCCGGCTGGTCCGGCCGAGATACGAGGCGGCGGTGATCATGAAGTCGACGCGACGGTGGTCCAGCGGGGCGAACAGCTCACCGACGCGTAGCGCGAGCTCGGCCGCGTCCTCGGGCGAGACCGCCGCGAGGCGGCTCACCGCGGCCCGGGCCACGGCGAGATCGTCCGCCGAGAACCCACCTGCAGACTGCGCCAGGTGCCACACCGCCTCGGTCTCCCGGCCGGGCCACTGCATCAGCCGACGGGCCACGTCATGGTGCAGCGCTCGACGCACCGCGTTGGGCAGGGCGTCGAGGAGACCGTCCCTGACCCGCAGGTCCGTGAAGCGCAGCGCCGTCCCGTCATCGACGAGTGCGCCTGCGGTGACGGCCTCGTCGATCTCGTCGAGCAGACCGCCGATGGGCCTGCCGAGCAGGTCCGCTGCTATCTCGGGCTCGAACCGGACCCCGATGACGGCACCGACCTGCATCAGGGCCCGTGGCGTCGGCTGCGACGGCACCTCCGCGGGAGGGGCGACCGCCGCGGACACCGTGATCGTGCCGCTCCCCCGGAGGACGGCCAGCGCCCGCTCGCCGCGGCCCTCGCCGGCGAGGACTCCGACGACCCAGAGCACGGGCAGGTGGCCCAGAACCTCCGGGAGTGTTCGCAACGCCAGCACGGTGGCCGGATCGCTCCAGCTCAGGTCCTCGACGAGGACCACGACCGGCCTGTTTAGGGTCAGTTGTTCGAGCAGTTCGGCCGAGCGCTGAGCGAGGGAGGCCCCGTCCCCTGCGATACCGGCATCTCCCCCGAGGGCGGTCCACAAGCGCGACCCGGCGGCGAAGCGGTCGTGTTCGACCGCGGGCACCGTGACGACCCGGCAGCCCGCCGCTGCCGCCACCTCGGGCAGCTCGCGCAGGAGGGGCGATCGCCTGCTGCCCGGATCCAGCTCGACCAGCAGGGAGGCGGGCGTTCCAGCACAAAGCCGCTCGAGCGCCTCCTCGATCGCGGGATGCACCTGGCCCATGAGTCAAGCATGGTGGCTCAAGGCCCGTCGTCGCCACCGACCGCAGCGGACCTTTCACCCGGGTGAAACAGACGGCTCTCACCCCCTTCGCCCGGACACTTCCGCCATTCCCACACCGGCAACTCCGAAGGACGTTCATGCGCACCGGAAAGCAGTACCTGGAGTCGCTCGACGACGGCCGTCGGGTCTGGGTCGGCGACGAGTTGATCGACAACGTCGCGACCCATCCGAAGACCCGCGCGTTCGCGAAGCTGACCGCGGACTTCTACGACCTTCACCACCGCCCCGAACTCGCAGACGTGATGACGTACGTCGACGAGGACGGCGTCCGCCGCTCGATGATGTGGTTCAAGAACACCGACGAGGCGGGGCTCAAGCGCAAGCGCCGCTACCACGAGACCGTCATCCGGCTGCTCGGCGCCGGATCCGCTCCGCGCTCACCGGACGTCAACAACTCGGTGTTGCGCACCTACGTCGACGACCCGACCCCGTGGAGCGAGCAGTCCATCGGAACTGAGGGTCGCGACCTCACGGTGGGAATCCTCGACTTCGTGGAGCAGGTGAAGGAGGGCGATCTCAACGCTGCGATCGCCTTCGTCGACCCGCAGACCGATCGCTCCCGCGAGTCCGCACAGGCCGAATCCCCGGCACTGCGCGTGGTGTCGAAGAACAACGACGGCATCGTGGTGACCGGGGTGAAGGCGATCGCGACCGGTGCGGTGTTCTGCGACGTCCTCAACGTCGGTGTGTTCTACCGCCCGGGCATCCCGGAGGAGCAGATCATCTTCGCCGGGGTGCCCGCGAATGCACCGGGCGTCACCATGGTCTCCCGGGAGAGCAACGTACGCGACGGCGAGACCGTTGAGCACCCGATGGCTGCCCAGGGCGACGAGCTGGACACCACGGTGATCTTCGAGGAGGTGTTCATCCCCTGGAACCGGGTGTTCCACCTCGGCAACCCGGAGCACGCCTCGTACTACCCGCAGCGGGTCTTCGACTGGGTGCACTACCAAGGACTGGTCCGGGAGATGGTGCGCGCGGAGCTGATGCTCGGGCTCGCGCTGCTGATCACCGAGCACACCGGCGTCGGCGCGCTGCCGCCGGTCACGGCGCGGGTCTCGCAGTTCGCCGGCTTCCACCAGACCCTCAAGGCCCACGTGCTCGCCTGCGAGGCCGAGGGCTTCCTCACCCCCGGCGGCACCTACAAGCCCAACGTGCTCATGTTCGACTTCGGGCGGGCCTACTACCTGGAGAACATCGCGCGGCTCAGCGCCGAGCTCGTCGACCTCGCCGGGCGGGCGGCCCTGGTGTTCCCGACCGAAGGCCAGTGGCAGCAGGAGAGCCTGCGCCCGTGGCTGGAGGCCCTGCACACCGGGCCGGTGGGCCGTCCCTACGACCGGCTGAAGATCAGCCGGGTCATCCGTGATCTGTTCCAGTCCGACTGGGGTGCCCGGATGGCAACGTTCGAGAACTTCAACGGGACGCCGCTGCTGGCGATCCGCACGTTCACGATGCGCCGCGCCGAGCTGTCGGCTTCCGGCCCGATCGCGGACCTGGCGCGGCAGATCTGCGGGATCGAGACCGTCCGCGACGAGGCGACGGGCTCGGCCTACCTCACCCAGGCCGAGTACGCCCGCCGGCAGGACAGTGCTGCAGCGGTCTGACCCGGTACCCGGGTCAGCTGCGCTGCTCGGAGACTCCCGACCGGGCCGCCGTGACGGCGGCGGCCCGGTCGTGGACCCCGAGCTTGCGGAAGATCGAGCGAACCTGGCTCTTGACCGTGTTGTGGGAGACGTAGAGCTCGTCGGCGATCTCACGCAGGGTCAGTGGGCCACACAGCGCACGCAGGACGCGACGCTCGCGGGCCGTGAGCTCCCTGAAGTTGCACGGGCTCGTTCGGTCCCACTCGGCGATCAGCTCGCGCGCCCGGGTGCGAGTTCGGTACTCCACGAGGGTGTCGACGCTGTCGAGCGCTCGAAGGACCTCCCTGACGGCGGCGCGCGCGGCCTCGTTTGCGCCTGCCGACCGATGTACCGTCGCGAGGGCGAGGTGCGCATTGGCCACCACCCACCGGCAGCTCGGCGCGAGCCGGTCGGCCAGACCGATCGCTTCGGCGGCGTAGCGGAACGTCGTGGTGGGATTACCGTCGGAGTCCATCGCGGCCGACAGAGCGAGACCCGCGAGAGTGTGCGCCAGGGCGAGCTGGTCTCCGGACACCCGTGCCGCGACCTCGGCACCGTGGAGGCGCCGCCGAGCAGAGCCCCACTCTCCCGACCAGACCTTGGCCAGCCCGTCCGCGACCTCGCTGATTGCGCCCCACAACCCGGGCGGTACCGCGCCGTCGGGACGGGCGGGCACCGTTCCGGTCGTGATCGACTCCGCGAACCGGCGGGCCGCAGCCAGGGCGGCACTCAGCGACAGCCCGGGCTCGACGTCGCAGTGCTCGGCCGCACCCGGGTGCCTCGCGGCGACCTCCATCCAGCGCTGCCAGATTCGGTGGTCGCCGACGGCGAGATGTGTCATCGCGGTCAGCACGCAGAGCCGCGGGTCCCGGGCAGTCTCCCCGAGCGGCAGGTGGCCCAACGCACGGAGCACCACATCGGGGTCTCCGCCGAGAACCAGGCCCTGCCAGCGGGCGAGCAGGGTGTCCCGAGCGAGGTCCACCCGGCCGAGCCGGACGAATTCGAGGACGGCCCGGTCGAGCGCTCCCCGGTCGGCGAGCCACTCGGCGTGCCGCGTGCGCAGGGCCACCCACGAGGCCCAGTGCTCGGTCGTGAGCTCTTCGCGCAGGCGTCGCAACAAGACCGGATGCAGGGCGAACAGCGGCGCCCCGGACGCTGTGGTGGTCACCGTGGCGAACTGCGTCGTCCCCGCGAACCGGGACAGCAGCCGCCCGGCGGCCGGGATCCCGCTCAAATACGCGGCGAGCTCGGCGCACGCTGCGCCCGGGACCGCCACCGCGTGGAGCAGATGCCGAACCTCGGTGGTGACGCGGTCGGTCACCTCGGTACGGAGGAAGTCGCGGATCGTCTCGACGCCGGCGGCACCCGCCGATGCGGTGAGCCGCACCCCGAGCGCCCAGCCGTCCAGCTCCGGCAACGCACGCCCCGCGAGTGCGTGGACCTCGTCCGCCGTCAGCCGCAGGTCCGCAGCGCCGATGCTCTCCGCGGTGTCGCAGGCGCGCCCCCGAACGAGCCAGCTAGGGCTGCGGTGTCGCGTCGTGACGACCAGCCGCAGGCCTTCGGGACGGTGGTCGAGCAGGTCCTGCAGGAGCAGCTCGGCCTGCGGATCAGTAACGGCCTCGGCGCCGTCTATCACCAAGAACCGGGTGGACCGGGCGACCACCGTGCGAATCGCGCCGATCCAGGTGGGCACGTCATCGGGATCGGATCGGACGGCAGGGACGCCGAGCGCGTCCAGGAGCGTCCTCAGCAGGGGTCCGGCGGCGTCGTGGTGCCGCGTCAGATACACGACCCGCGCATCGGGTTCGTCCAGCAGCCAGGTCTCCACGAGCCTGGTCTTGCCCGCCCCGGCGGGCCCGCTGACCACGACCAACCCCTTGTCGCTGCGCCGGAGGCGATCGAGGAGACGGTGGTGGGCGCCCCCCACCGCTACACGATCCTGCCGAACTCGCCCCGACAGTGGACGAGCGGTCGACCCTCGTCGACGTGCCCGAAGCGGCGTGCGGTGCCGACGAAGATCGTGTGGTCGCCGCCGGGCAGCGCGGCTGCCACGTCGCACACGACGTTCGCGATCGCGGCCCGGAGCATGGGGACTCCGTCCTCCTCGTCCACCTCGACCCCGGCGAATCGATCGCCCTTCGTGGCGAACTGCCGCGCCAGGGCCTGGTGGTCCTCTCCGAGGATGTTGACCCCGAAGCTGCCGTGCTCAGAAATCGCTTTCCGCGTGAACAAATGGTTGGCCACGCAGACCAGCAGCTGGACCGGATCGAGCGAAAGGGCGGTTACCGAGCTCGCCGTCATTCCGATCGGTGCATCCCCCGCTCGGGTCGTGATCACCGAGACCCCGGAGGGGAGCCTCGACATGGTGGTCCGGAAGGCGAGGGCGGAATCGGTCACAGCTGAAGCGGTCACTGGCGGCCTCCGGCAGGTCAGGCGGGTCCGTGCCAGCGGCATCGACCCGTTCGTGCAGCGTGGTGCCAGAGACCATGCCGCGCTCGGTCGGGGCACACATCACGCGTTCACGCGATATTCGACCAGCTCCTCCTTCGCCGATGATCGAGGGAGCAGGAGGAGACGCGCTGGGACAGAGACGCGACATTGCAGCCACGCACGTTCATGATCCTCCGCTGAATGCGCGCGGTGCCGGAGATCGAGAAACGCCGGTGATCGGATCACCGGAACGGGGATTGGAGAATGATGAAGACAGAGTCAGTAGTGACAGCTTCCGAGGAGACCCTCGCTCGGCCGGACGAGCGCCACTCGGGTGCACAAAAGGTCGTGTTCCTCTGCTTCACCGAGCCTGCCGAAGGCACATCCGCGGAGGACATCAGGCCACATCTGGACGAGCACAAGGCCTGGCTGTCCGCCATCGAGGCCTCCGGTGCGCTGATGTTCGCCGGGCCGATGCTCGGTGCGGACTACCGCTACTCCGGATCGGGTCTGCTCGTACTGCGCGCCGACTCGGCCGCAGCCGTCCGTCGGATCGCCGATCGCGATCCCTTCCACGCCAGGGGGCTCCGTGTCTTCCGCCTCGTGCCCTGGCAGATCAACGAGGGCCGGATCGAGGTCCACCTGACGTTGTCCGACTCCTCGGCCACGCTCGCCTGAACGACAGGAGACCACCATGTCGATCGATGTCGGGCTCCTCGTCGTCCGTCTGGCGCTGGGCTTCGTCCTGTTCGTCCACGGCACCCAGAAGCTCTTCGCCTGGTTCCATGGTCCGGGGATGGTCAAGGCGCCGATGATCTTCGAAGGCCTCGGACAGCGACCGGGGCCGGCCATGGCCCGGCTCGCAGCGACCTGCGAGCTGGCCGCCGCGGTCCTGCTCGCCCTCGGTGCGGCTGTCCCGCTCGGGGTCGCGATCGCCGTCGGCACGATGCTGGTCGCAGGCTTCGCAGCCACCCTCAAGGCCGGCCGTGTGTGGGCCGCGGCGGGTGGCGGGGAGCTCCCCTTCGTGCTTGCCGTCATGGCCGCCACCCTCGCCTTCACCGGTCCGGGGGGCTGGTCGCTCGACGCCGCGACGGGCGCCCCGTGGCATCCCGCGGACATCGGGACGGGGATCGCGGCTCTCGTCGTGGCGGTGCTCGCCGCGGCAGGACCGATGGTGCGCACGACACGCGCTCTACGGCCCGCGCGCACCTGACCATGTCCGGGACTGTAAAGGAGACAACGATGGACCACCGCCGTTCCCGCACGTCGGCCACCAGAAGGCTGTTCGAGGAGGAGCGTTCCGCGGAGATCGTCGCGGACAGCTTCGCCGACACCCCGGACCCGCGGCTGCAGCACGTCATGACCTCGCTGACGCAGCACCTCCACGACTTCGTCAAGGATGTCGGGCTGACGGTGGAGGAATGGGAGGCGGCGATCCGCTACCTCACCGCCACCGGCCAGAAGTGCAGCGACACACGTCAGGAGTTCATCCTGCTCTCCGACGTGTTGGGGGTCTCGATGCTGGTCGAGACGATCAACAACCGCTCGGACGGCACGGCCACCGAGGCCACGGTGGAGGGACCCTTCCATGTGGTGGACTCCCGACCTCGCGAGCTCGGTGACACCATCGCCGAGCCCGGGTCGGGCGAGCCGTGCTTGGTCACCGGCCGGGTACTCGACCGTACCGGGACGCCGGTCCCGGGCGCCGTCGTCGACGTGTGGCAGGCGGACGCGGACGGGTACTACGACGTGCAGCACGAGACCCGCCCCGAGTACGACCTGCGCGGGCTGTTCACCACCGACGGGAACGGCACGTTCTGGTTCCGGACGATCATGCCCCGCTACTACCCGATCCCGGACGACGGCCCGGTCGGCGAGCTACTGGAGAAGACCGCTCGGCACCCGAACCGGCCCGCTCACATCCACTTCGAGGTGTCCGCCCCGGGCTTCCGCACACTCACCACGCACGTGTTCGTCGCGGACTCGCCCTACATCGACGACGACACAGTGTTCGGCGTCAAGGCATCCCTCGTGCGGGAGTTCACGCAGGTAGACGATCCGCGACGAGCCGCAGCGGCCGGCCTGGACAACCCCTTCCGGACCGTGGACTTCGAGGTGGTCCTGGGTGCCTGAGAGCAGGACGAACGACTTCCGGCACGTGTCCCTGCCCGGAGTCGTCCGGTTCGGCGCGGGCTCTGTCGCGAGCCTGCCCGCCGAGCTCGACGGACTGGGCCTCTCACAGGTCCTCGTCCTGTGCACACCGGGTCGGGCCGCCGCCGCAGACGCAATCGTGGCGGCGGCCGGGGAGCGGGTCGCGGGCGTGTTCGCCGAGGCCCGCGAGCACGTCCCCGCGGAGCTCGCGGAGCGCGCTGCCACCCGCGCTGTCGAGCTCGGCGCGGACGGGTGCGTGGCTGTCGGCGGCGGCAGCGCCGTGGGGCTGGGCAAGGCCGTCGCGCTGCGGCACGGGCTGCCGGTCGTGGCGGTGCCCACCACCTTCGCGGGCTCCGAGATGACCCCCGTATGGGGGCTCACGGAGGCCGGGCACAAAAGGACCGGACGTGATCCGCGGGTCTTGCCGCGGCTCGTCATCTACGACGTCGACCTCGTGGCCGGGCTGCCGCACGCGACGGCGGTGACGAGTGCACTCAATGCCATGGCCCATGCCGCGGAGGCGCTCTACGCGCCGGACGGCTCGCCCGTCGTCTCGCTGCTGGCGGAGGAAGGGATCCGGTTGCTGGCCGCCGCGCTGGACGCACTCGGCCGGGACGCGGCGGACCTGCCTGCGCGGGAGCTGGCCCTACGCGGTGCATGGCTTTCCGGCTCGTGCCTCGGAGCCACCACGATGTCGTTGCACCACAAGATCTGTCACGTCCTCGGCGGGACGCTGGGGCTGCCGCACGCGGCAGCCCACGCGGCGGTGCTGCCCGCCGTGCTCGCCTTCAACCTGCCCGCCGCTCCGCGGGCGGCAGAGGCCCTCGAACGGGCGCTCGACGACGCCGATCCAGCGCGACGGGTCTGGGAGCTCGGCCGCACCACGACCATCTCTCCCGGACTCGCTGGGCTCGGGATGCGGTGGGAGGACTGCGCCACGGTAGCGGCCGAGGTGTGCGCCGCTCCCTACGCCAATCCACGGCCGGTCGGTCTCGCTGCGGTGACCCGGATCGTCGAGGAGGCCTGGGCGGGATCGCACCAACGGGAGGGCGCCGGCTCGAGGCCGGGCGACACCGCTGACATCGAACGCGGCTCGGGGGCTGCCAGCGGGGATCGGCCCCGATCATCAACCGTGACTTCGCTCGTCGATGTCCGCCAGTATCCACGGCTCGATGTGGCCGCCGCGGACGATGCTGATCTGGCCGCAACGTTCGAGGACGGCGAGGCGGACATCCTCGCGGTCGACGACGCCGGCCAGACGCAGCCGCTGACGGAGGTCGTCGTCGCTGATTCGCGCACGCCGCATCGCGTCGGGCAGAATCCGGCCGTCGCGGAGGAGAACGACAGGCTGCCGGGAGAGAAGTCGACGTCCCACCGCTCGATGTTCCACACCGGACAGGATGTGCCGCAGTAGGAATAGCACAACGAGGGCGATCAGACCCGTCGCGAGGCTGGGTACGGCGAGGAGTGTGGTGCGCCCTGCCACCGCGCCCACCGCGACGACGCAGGCGATGTCTACCGCCGACATCGTCGCGAGGCTGCGCTGACCGCTGATCCGGACGAGGAGGACAACCGTCAGCACGACGCCCACCGTGGCGACGACGACCTCGGCGGCCGTGATCGCGTCCGTGCCCAGATTCGTCACCTCACACGGACTCGACGGCGAGGGCCCGGTAGAAGTCGAGGGACTCCGGATTGCGCAGCGCCTCTCGGCTGACGGCCTGCTCCGGATCGACCCCCGTCAAGATCCGCTTGACCGGGACCTCGCACTTCTTGCCGCTCAGCGTCCGCGGCACCTCGTCGACGGCGATGAACCGGTCGGGGACGTGGCGCGGGGATAAACCGCTCCGAAGATTGGCTCGCAGTGCAGGCTCGAGAGCCTCCAGCTTCGTTCCCGGCGCCAGGACCAGGAAGCAGAGCAACGTGCCGTCCTCCCCCGACCCGAGTTGAGTCGTGTCGATGACCAGCGAGTCCTCGACCTCCTCGAATCGCTCGACCACCGCATAGAAGTCCGCGGTACCCATTCGGACGCCGCCCCGGTTGAGAGTGGAGTCCGACCGGCCGTAGACGACGAAGGCACCGTCGAGCGTCCGACTCGCCCAGTCGCCATGACGCCACAGCCCCGGATAATCCTCGAAGTACGCGGCACGCAACCGAGCACCGTCGTGGTCGGCCCAGAATGCAACTGGCATGGACGGCATCGGCTGAGTCACCACGAGCTCGCCGACCTCGCCATGGAGCTCCTCGCCATCGGGCCCGAGCACACGGGCGTCGACGCCCAACATCGCTGCCGACAGCTCTCCCGCTCGGACGGGCAGCGTAGGGGCAGACCCGAGGAATGCGGTGCAGACGTCCGTCCCGCCCGAGATCGACCTGATCTGGGCAGCCGCGCTGACCTCCCGGGCCAGCCAGCGATAGTCATCGACGGAGAGCGGGGACCCCGTGGAGCCGATCGCACGGAGCCTGGACAGATCGGCCACGTCGCGGGGGTGGACCCCCGCCTTGCGGCAGACCTCGATGAACCCGGCCGAGGTCCCCAGGACGGTGACTCCGAGCCGGCCGGCGAGCTCCCAGAACGAGGTGGTGCCGGGGCGACCGTCGTAGAGGACGACAGTGGCTCCGACCAGCAGGCCGCCGAGGAGCAGGTTCCACATCATCCAGCCGGTTGTTGTGTACCAGAGGAACTTGTCGCCCGGCCCGAGGTCCTGATGTAGCCGAAGCATCTTGAGGTGCTCCAGCACGACCCCGCCGTGGGAGTGCACGATCCCCTTGGGCAAGCCGGTGGTTCCCGAGGAGTAGAGCACCCAGAGCGGATGGTCGAACGGCACCGCTTCGAACTCCAGCGGCCCGACCTCTGCGACGAAGTCCGCCCACGAGACCGTCCCGTCGAGCTGCGCGGCGGGGTCGACGTCGGGCACCAGGACGACGCGGCGCAGCGAGGGGAGCCTGCCGCGGAGCGCATCGACGGTGTCTCGGACGTCGAAGACCTTGCCTCCGTAGCGGTAGCCGTCCACGGCGAGAAGCACGGTGGGCTCGATCTGGGCGAAGCGGTCCTCGACGGCCTGCGCGCCGAAGTCCGGCGAGCACGAGGACCAGATCGCGCCGAGCGACGCCGCCGCCAGGAACAGCGCGGCGGTCTCGACCGTGTTCGACGCCAACGCGACGACCCGGTCATCTCGGCCCACCCCGGCGGCCGCCAGGCCCGCCCTGGCACGGGCGACGAGTTCACGGAGCTCGGCATGGGTGACGTTGCGCCGGAGCCCGTCCTCCCGGACGAACTCCAAGGCGACGTCGTCGTCGAGCCGACCGGGCCCGGGCGTCAGGGCGTGTTCGGCGTAGTTGAGCGTGGCCCCCGGGAACCACTCCGCGCCAGGCATGGCCCGGGAGCCGAGCACAGCACTGGCCGGTTCGCGGAACATCACCCCGAGGTACTCGGCCGCAGCAGCCCAGAAGATCGCCGGGTCCTCGACCGACCACCGGTGCAACTCGGTGTAGTCCGTCTCGGACCGGAGCGGCACACCGCGAGCCTCGCGCAGCCACCGGGCGAACGCCGCGATCGCGGTCGCCTCGGGGTGCGGCGGGCTCCACAACACCTCGTTCACGCGCGGACCTCGCTCAGCGCCTCACGCGCGGCGGTGGCCGCCGCGCGCGCCGCGGAGAGCAGCAATGTCGAATCGGAGTCGACGGCCAGCATCGAGAAGCCTGCCCGTCGCCACTTCTCGACGCCGCTCCCCGCGAAGACAGCGGGCACGATCCCGACGCGGGCGCACGCCGCCGCGATTCGACCCGCAACCTCTAGGGTGGCGTCGGCGTTCGCCCCGTACGGGTCTCCGTCCAACGACAACGCCAGGTCTGCAGGACCGACGAAGATGCCGGTCAAACCCGGGACGGTGGTGATGGCGTCCAGCGCGTCCAGCCCAGCGCGATCCTCGATCATCACGAAACAGTCCGCCGCACCGTCCAGCGCGCCCGGCTCGGGTCGAACCGGAGCGAGCTTGGCTCTAACCGGCCCCCAGCTGCGCTGTCCCGACGGCGGGTAGCGGCAGGCGGCGATCGCGGCACGCGCCTGCTCTGGCGAGGACACCTGCGGAACGATGACGCCGCGAGCGCCGGCGTCGAGTGCCCGGGCGATGTCCTCGTGCCGGTTCGCCCCCACCCGGACGTACCCCGCACACCCCGCCGCGGCGAGTGCCTGCATGCCGGCGAGGAGACCGCCGACGGTGTGCAGGCCGTGCTGCATGTCCAGGCAGCACCAGTCAAAGCCTGCCCGGGCCATGATCTCGACCGTGTAGGTCGAGTCGACGTGGCACCAGCCACCGATGGAGTCACGCACGTGTCGCTCCCCTGCGTTCGACGATCGCGGCCACGGCGAGGGCGACGGCCATCGCACCGGCCTGGACCAGGAGTTGGGTCGCCGGGCCGGCGCCGAAGCTCAGGACGACCTGGCCGAGCTGGGTGAGGAACAGCGCGGCCACCGCGCTCGCAAGGACGCTGCCCTTCCCACCGGCCACGCTGGTGCCGCCGATGACGACCGCCATGACCGTCTGGAACAGGTACGGGTTGCCGAGCGTCGGCGAAGGGTTCTGGGTGTATCCCACCAGCAGGAACGCAGCGAAGGCGAACAGGAGCCCCGCCGCCATGTAAGCCCCGACGACGTACCGCTCGGCCGGGAGGCCGAGCGCGCGGGCCGCGGCCGGGTTGGCTCCGACCGCGACGAAGCGTCGACCGAGGACTGTGCGTCCCGCCACGAAGGCCACCGCCAGCACCACGACGAGGGCGACCCACGCCAGCGTCGAGACCCCGAGTGGGGCCGAGCCCGAGAACCCCTGGAGGCCCGCGGGCGCGGCTGTGGGGACACCGCCGGTGTAGCTGAACATCGCCCCGAGCAGGAGTGCGTTCACCGCAAGGGTGGTGATCAGCGGGGTGACGTGGATGCGGGTGGTGACGAACCCGTTGAGCAACCCGACGAGTGCCCCGATCACGAGGGCAAACAGCAACCCGACGAGGACGGGAGCCGCGCTGCGGTCGAGGAACGTCGTGACCGACATCGCCACGAGCGTGACGGTCCCCGGTACGGAGAGGTCGATCCCGCGCTGCTGGATGACCAGCGTCTGGCCGGCCGCCATGATCGCCAGGACGGCCCACGCCGGCAGCATCGCGCCCAGCGACTGGGCTGTCATCGACTGTGGCACCAGGATGGCGCTCAGCACGAACAGGAGCACTGTCGCGATGAGGATGCCGGCGTACGGACCTGCGGCGAGGCGGGGACGGGCCGGGGCGGCGGCCTCCTGAGCAGCGATCATCGCGAGCCTCCTGCCACTGCGTGCCTGCTGATCGCATACACCGCGACCGCAGCCAGAGTCATGGCGCCGGGCAGGTAGTTGGCCCAGGCCGGTTCGAGGCCGAGGAACGGCACGGCCGCGATGGCCTGCGTGACCAGCAGGGCTCCCGCGACGGTCGCGACGAACGACCCGCGGCCGCCGAAGATGCTGGCTCCACCGATGACGGCCGCGGAGATGCTGATCAGTGTGTACTCGCCACCCGCGGTCGCGTCCCCGGACCCGACCTGCGCCATGAGGAGCACCCCGCCGAGACCGGCCAACAGACTGCAGGCCACGAAGGCGAGCAGCCTAAGTCGTCGCGGGACGAGACCGTTGAGCCCGGCCGCGGACGCATCTGAGCCAGCGGCACGCAGGGCGACTCCGATCCTGCTTCGGCGCAGCGCGAACTGGAGCAGAACCGCGACCAGCACGACGAGGATGAAGCCGAACGGGACGAGCCCGAGTGCCCCGCCGAGAATGTCGGTGACGCGGCTGTCGAAAAGACCGCCGGGCTCCGGGCGGAGCACCAGCGACAGTGCCTGGAGGGCGATGAAGGTGATCAATGTGGCCACGATGGAGTTCATCCGGGCCAGGTCCACCAGGGCCCAGTTGGCCACGCCTACCACCGCTGGCACTGCGATGAGCAGGACGAGCCCGAGGACGCGCGCGCCGCTGCTCGACTCCGCGGTGAGGAAGAAGGACTCCACGACCACCACGAACCCCATGAGCGGTCCGACCGACAGGTCGACCACGCCGACCATCAGAGCGATGGTCTGCCCGAGGGCGACCATCGCCAGGACGGAGATCAGCGCCAGCGTGCCGGTGACGTTCGCGGGGGCGGCGTAGAACGGGTTGACGACGAGCGCGACCACGGCGAGCGCCACGACCGTCACTCCCACGACGGCCAGGGGTGCGGCGTCGCCGGCGAGCCATCGGGTGAACCGGCCGACCGATCGCGCGGGCCCGGTTTCTCGCTCGGAGGTCGAGGTCAGGGCGGCCGCGGTGATGCGGTCCTCCCGGACCGCGTCTCCCTGCAGTTCCTCGACCACGTGTCCGCGGGAGAAGACCAGCACTCGGTCGCAGAGCCCCTCGAGCTCGATCCCGTCGGACGAGACGACGATGACCGTCATACCCCGCTCACGGGCCGCCGCACGCAGCAGCTCGTAGATCTCGGACTTGGCCCCGACGTCCACGCCCTGGGTGGGCTCGTCGACCAGGAGCACCCGAGGCTCACGGCGCAGGACACCGGCGAGCAGCACCTTCTGCTGGTTGCCGCCGGACAGCGAGGTCGTGGGAGTCTCGGCACCCGGCGTCTTGACGCCGAGCTCCTCGACCGCGGACTCGGCGAGCTCCCGTTCCCGTCCGGCGCGCACCACACCGCCCTGCGACACCGCAGGCAGCACGCGCAGCCCGATGGTCTCCCGGACCGAGAGGCCGGGGAACAGTCCCTCCCGGTGCCGGTCCCCACTCAGGTAAGCGATCGTCGACGTCCGAGCGGCGACCCGCGCATCGTCGACCCGGACGTCGCCGGACCGTGAGGATAGACCAGCCAGCGCACGCAGTGCGTCGCGCTGACCATTGCCCTCGATTCCGGCAAAGCCGATGATCTCCCCGGGTCGCGCGGCGAGGGTGAGGTCCGAGAACCCCTCGCCACAGAGGCCGCGCGTCTGCAGGACGGGGTTGCCACCAGACCCGGCATGCTTGGCCGGGAACACCGCGTCCAGCTTGCGACCGACGATGAGCCGGACGATCTCCGCCTCGTCGAGACTCGAGGCCTCGAAGGTGCCGCGGTGGGCACCGTCGCGCAGAACGCTGATTCGGTCGGCGATCCGCTTGACCTCGCGGATGCGGTGGGAGATGTAGACGACCGCGCCGCCCGCCTCGACCCGTCGTCGGACGGCGCGGAACAGCCGCTCGACGTCCTCTCGCGCGAGGTGCTCGGTCGGCTCGTCGAGGACGAGCACGGCAGGCTCCTGGGCGACTGCGCGGACGATGTCGACGATGAACCGGTGTTCGGCGGACAGTTCCTCGACTCGGGCCGCCGGGTCGATCCCCACGTCCGGGCTCCAGTCGGCGAGCAGCCCCGCCGCCCAGGCGATGAGACCTGCCAAGGCGGGCCTGCGGTCCGCCGAGAGCCCGAGGTAGAGGTTCTCGGCGACCGAGAGGTCCGGCAGGAGCGCCGGCTCCTGCCGGACGATGGCGATCCCGCGCTCCCGCGCTGTAGCGGTCGAACCCGCCTGGAGGGATTGGCCGGCGAGCGTGACAGTGCCCGACTCGGGCACGAGGGCCCCGGAGGCCACCGCCATGAGCGTGGACTTGCCGGCACCGTTCTCGCCCACGACACCGTGGACCTCACCTGCTCGAACATCGAGACTGACGTCGTCCAGGGCAGTCACCCCGGGGAACACCTTGGTGACCCCGCGCAGCTCGAGCGCGACGTCGACCTGCTCCTCAGGTCCGACGGCAGCCAGGGCCGCCGCCGGCCCCTCACGTCCCACCGAGCACCGCCTTCAACGCCTCGACCGAGAGGCTCGACGAGAGATCGGCGTCCGGCGTCACGCTCGGGTCGCAGGTCGGTGTCTTCCCGGCGGCGGTGTCCGCGTAGACCATCAGCTCGTAGGGCACCGGTTCCGGGCTGGGCTTCCCGGCGAGGGCCGCGAGGCCGATCCGCAGGGAGGCCGCGGAGAGACGGGTGGTCCCGTCCTGCCCCAGCCACGGGATGTTGTGCTGCTGCACCAGGCACACGAAGGCCTGCGACGAACCGATGTTGAGGAACGCCGGCATGGGTGCCTTCGCGTCGAGGATCGCCTGCACCGCGCCGACGTCCGACGCCCCGTAGTCGCTCACGAAGGCCGCGTAGTCACCGTTCTGGGCGAGCAGACCCGCGACCGCGCGACGCTTCTGCCCGGCGTCCCAGTTGGTGGCGACCCAGGTGTCGGGTACGAGCTGGATCTGCGGTGCCAGCCGACCCAACGCCTCCTTGAAGGCGTCGAAGGTCTTCTGCGTGGACGGAGCGCCCGGCTGCCCGCCGAGGAACGCGACCTTGCCGGTCTTGACGTTCGTCGCTAGCCACTCGGCCTGCTTCTCACCGATGGCCTTGGTGTCCCACACGAGGGACTCGACGTAGTCGACGCCCTTCTGGCCGTTGACGTCGTTCACGGTGGAGACGACCTGGACGCCGGCCTGCATCGCCTTGCGCATGGAAGGCAACTGGGAGTCGCCGAAGTCCGGGCTGATGACCATCACCTTGGCGCCCTGGGCGACGGCAGCGTTGGTCGCGGCGATCGCACCCTGCTGACCGGATGTGCCGTTGTACCAGGACTCTTCGACGGTCGGGCACTTCGCGGCGTCGGCGGCGAACTCGGCGTGCGAAATCGCCTCCCACACGTGCCCGCCCGCGGACTTCACGTACATGACCTTCGTGGGCTCGGCCGGACAGAAGGGCGTGATGTCGCCGGGAGCGGTGTCGGCGACTTCGAGCGCGGCGGATCCCGAGGCACCACCGGCCTGGGGTGCGGCGGGAGCACACCCGGCTGCGGCGAGGATCAGCGCGGTGACACCGCCGAGCACTGCGGCGAGGCGGCGAGTCGTTCTGGGGACGGCAGTCATCGTCGCCCCTCTCTGGGAAGGAGGTACGGGGGAACCGCTCAGGTCGTGCGGAGCGGGCGGAAGAACTCCCGGACGTCCTCGACGAGGGCGTCCGGCTCCTCGGCGGGCGCGAAGTGCCCGCCGGACTTCATGTACGTCAGTCGGCGCAGGTCGTAGTAGCGCTCCATGAACGACCTGGGCATGACCACGAGCTCGTTGGGGAAGACCGCGATCCCGGTCGGGCTCTCCACGACCGGCGTCCGATCGTGCACCGGCTTCCACAGGTCGTGGGCGGCCTCCCAGTAGAAGCGGGCGGTGCCCACGAACCCGCCGACCCAGTAGAGGGTGGCGAGGGTCAGCAGGTCGTCCTTGGTGAAGGACTCCTCGACGTCCCCGGTGTTGTCGCTCCACCAGCGGCGCCGGTCGACCAGCCACGCCAGCAGCGCGACGGGTGAGTCGTGCATGGCGTAGGCGAGGTTCTGCGGATCGGTGCTCTGCACGGCGATGTGGCTCGTCGCGTGCTCCATCCGGCGCTGGGTGTGGTGGTACCAGTGCCGCTCGTCCTCGGCGTACTCGGTCTCGCCGGGGAGCTGGGCCTCGAAGAAGTTCAGCGGCAGCGAGAGGCTGAGGTGGGTGCCGACGAGGTGCTGCGGGTACTTGTGGCCGAGCTGCGAGGTGATCAGCTGGCCCCAGTCGCCGCCCTGCGCACCGAACCGGTCGTAGCCCAGCTCGTCCCGCATCAGCCGGACCCACAGGTCGGCGGTGCGATGGAAGTTGATCCCGGTGCGGCGCAGCGGCGTCGAGAACGCGAATCCCGGCAGCGACGGCACCACCACGTCGAAGGCATCAGCGGGATCGCCACCGAACGCCGCCGGGTCGGCGAGCGGCCGGATGACCTTCTCGAAGTCCCAGAAGGACCACGGCCAGCCGTGCGACAGGATCAGGGGGACAGGCGCCGGGCCGCGGCCGCGCTCGTGGACGAAGTGGATCGGGACCTCGTCGAGGGTCGTGCGGAAGTGCGCGTAGATGTTCATCCGCGCTTCCTGCGCTCGCCAGTCGAACCCGTTGCGCCAGTGCGCGACGAGCTCCTCGAGGTACGCCCGGTTTGCGCCGTAGCGCCAGTCCGCGTTGCCCACGTCGTCCGGCCAGCGCACGTGGCTCAGCCTGTGCTGGAGATCGTCCAGGACCTCGCCGGGAACGGCGACGGTGAACGGTTCGGGGGCCATGACGGCTACTTGGCCAGTGCGCCGCCGTCGACCGGCAGGGTGGTGCCGGTGACGTAGCGCGCCTCGTCGGAGCTGATCCAGCGCACGGCTGCACTGATGTCCTCGGGCTGCACCCAGCCGATGTCGAGCAGGTGCATGTGCTTGGTGACCTCGCGCCAATCCTCGCGCGGCGGGTTATCCAGGTGCGGGGCGAACAGCTTCTTGATCAGCGGGTTCATGAACATCTGGGTGTCGACGTTGGTCGGCGACACGACGTTGGCCCGGATGCCGTAGGGCGCGAGCTCGATCGCCATGACCCGCATAAGCCCGATGAGGCCGAACTTGGTGGAGCAGTAGTGGGCCATGTTGGCCCAGCCCTTGCCGCCCGAGATCGAGCCGATCAGCACCATCGCACCGCCGTTCCCGGCCTCGATCATCGCCGGTGCCGCAGCCTTCGCGGTGTGGAACAGGCCGGTCAGGTTGACGTCGACGGTCTCTCGCCAGCTGAGCTCTCCAAGCTCCCAGAAGGGCTTGAGGTCCCCGGGGGTGATGCCGGCGTTGCCGACCACCACGTCGAGCCTGCCGAATGCCTCGACGCCGGCGGCGACGGTCGCCTGGACGGCGTCGAAGTCCCGGACGTCCCCCTTCAGCGCGACGATCTTGCCGCCGGCCTCCTCGACCAGCCGGATGGTCTCGTCGAGGTCTGCCCGGGTGGAGGAGGGCTGGTTGGACGACTCGATGTCCTCGAGCACGTCGAGCCCGATGATGTTGGCGCCCTCGCGGGCGAAGTCGATCGCGTGGCGCCGGCCCTGGCCGCGCCCGAGCCCGGTGATGAATGCGACCTTGCCGTCGAAGCGGCGCGGCCAGGAGCCGGTCATGGGGGTCAGACCTCCGCTGGGGTTCCGTTGTAGCCGGGCAGGATCAGGTGCCCGGCGTCGATGGGCAGGGCGACGCCGGTGACGTCGGCGGCGTCGTCGGACGCCAGCCACAGCACCGCGTTGCTGATGGACTGCGGGTTGAGGAGTTTGCGTCCCTTGAGCGCGGTCCAGTTCTTGGTCACGTCGAACAGATCAGCGGCCGACGCGCCCGGCCACAGGAGCTGATCGCGCAGGTTCTGCCAGTCGATGATCTTGGTGTTCGTGGCGCCGGGACACACACAGTTCGCGCGGACCCCGTACCCGCCCAGCTCGATCGCGACGTTCTTCATGAGGCTGAACACGCCTGCCTTGGAGGCGTTGTAGTGGGCGTAGCCGGCCTGGGTCTCGAAGGCGTTGATGGAGGCGGTCATGACGATCGACCCGGACTGCTGGGCGATCATCTGCGGGGCGACGGCCTTACAGGCCCGCCAGACCCCGGTGAGGTTGACGTCGAGCATCTCGGTCCAGCGCTGTTCACTCATCTCCCAGAACGGGTCGATGGAGAGCACGCCGTGGTTGGCGACCAGGACGTCGATCCGGCCGAACTCGTCGACGCCCGCGGCGACCGCGTCGTCGAGGGCCTGCTGGGACCTGGCGTCCCCCTCGAACGCCAGCACACGACGGTCGAGCTCCTCGATGCCCTTGACCGTCTCGCGCAGGTCCTCTGCGCTCGCGGTCTCGTACTCGATCGTCTCGATGGCCTTCGGAACGTCGAGCGCGATGATGTCCGCTCCCTCGCGGGCAAGAGTCAACGCGTGTGACCGACCCTGACCACGACCGGCTCCGGTGACCAGAGCGACCTTCCCGCTCATCCGCCCCATGTCAGATCTCCCACGGGGTGGTCACCTGCAGCACGGCCTCCTCGAGACTGTCGCCGCGCAGGTGGAAACCGGACTTGAAGTCCGCGTCGTGGAGCAGCGCGAAAAAGGCCTTGGCGTTCGGGTAGCGCACGATCCACACGGCGTCCCAGGACTGCCCGTCCTCGGCGACCATCACGTGTCCGCCCTTGCCCAGGTACACGAACTCGACACCGAAGCGCGGGCCGTGGACCTTGCAGTGCTTGACGTAGCGCTCGTAGACCTCCTCGCCGCCTTCGGCGAACCGAAGGAGGTTCATGAGGATGATCGGCTCGTTCTCGGGGAGGGTGAGCAGGTGGTCGATCTTGTCCTGGGTGGGGTCGACAGCCATTGTCGTCTCCTTGTCCTCAGATTGTCCGCGCGGTTTCGGTCAGTTCTCGGCGTAGAGCGCTGCAACCCCGGCGGGGTCCTTGTAGAACGAGTCGAGATGGGCGATCCGGCCGTTCTTCACGGTGTAGAGCTCGGTGACCCGCGTCGGCAGCTTTCGACCGGTCGCACGGGATGAGAACGTCAGCGCCATCTTGGTGATGATCACGCCGTCGTCGCCGACGACGTAGTCGCAGCCGTCGACCGTGGCCTCCAGGCGGGATCCCATGGTGGTCAAGAGCTTCTGGAAGCCGTCCGGGCCGTGGTACTTGCCGGAGAACTCCAGCCCGTCCGCCTCGTCGACCAGGGAGTCGGGAGCTAGGTAGCCCAGCGCGGTGTCGATGTCACCCCTCGCGAAAGCATCCACGAAGGCCTTGACGACGTCCTTGTCGGAAGTGCTCATCAAATTCCTTTCGACAGCTCCTGATCGGATGACGGTGATGACGTTACTGACGCTGCTGAACAGTAAGTTGTCCCAATTCTGGGACTCACTTGTTGATGGCACCCGCATCGACGAACATCGTCGAGCCGGTGATGTACCGGCCCTCGTCGGAGGCGAGGAAGGCGATCATGTTGGAGACGTCGCGGGCGTCGACCCACGGCATCGGGAGCATGTGCAGCGTCGTGGTCGCCTCGGCGAACTGCTCCCGGCTGACGTTCCCGTTCAGGTCGGGCCGGAACAGGTCGTAGTGCGTGGGGTGGTGCAGCATGTCGGTGTCGCACTCGGTGGGGTGGATCGTGTTCACCCGGATTCCCCGGGGACCGAGCTCGTTCGCGAGAGTCTTCATGAGTCCCACCACGCCGTGCTTGGCCGCGACGTAGTGGCCGGCGTTGGCGAAGCCCTTGAAGCCGGCGACCGAGCTGGTCAGGGTGATCGAGGCGCCGTCTCGCACGTAGGGCATCGCAGCCTTGACGGTGTGCCAGACCCCGGTAAGGCACACGTCGATCATGTCCTGCCAGGTCTGCTCCGGCATCTCCGCCATCGTGCCGAAGGAGACGATCCCCGCATTGCCCAGCACGATGTCGATCCCGCCGCCCAACTGCGCCGCGCCGTCGGAGGCGGCCGCGGCCAGGGCGTCGAAGTCCCGGACGTCGGCCCGGCGAGCGACGATCCGCCGGTCGAGCGCCTCGACGAGCTTCACCGTCTGGTCCAGATCGGCGGTGGTGGCCATGGCGTAGGGCGCCGTGGCGATGTCGGCGCAGGCGTCCACCGCGATGATGTCCGCACCCTCCTCGGCGAGCCGGACTGCGTGGCTGCGGCCCTGTCCGCGTGCGGCTCCGCTGATGAAGGCGACCTTGCCCTCGAGCTTGCCCATGTCAGACCTGTCCTTCCCGGCTGATCCAGCCGACGATGCGTTCGGGGGTGGCGGGCAGCTCGGTGACGCGGACGTCGAAGTCGCGCAACGCGTCGTCGATCGCCGCGGAGAGCGCGCCCGGCGCCATGAGCCGACCGGCCTCTCCCCCGCCCTTGATGCCGTGCGCGGTCAACGGGGAGGGGGTCTCCTCGTGGCCGATGTTCACCTCCGGCACGTCGAGTGCCGTCGGCATGAGGTAGTCCCAGAACGTCAGTGGCAACGGCATGCCGTGCGCGTCGAAGGACAGCTCCTCCGACAGCGCCGTCGCGACTCCCTGGGCTGTGCCGCCGACGATCTGGCCGTCGTAGGAGCGCGGGTTGACCAGCGTCCCGGAGTCGTGAACGGCGGCGTAGTCGAGGATCTCGACACTGCCGGTCTCCGGGTCGACCTCCACCGCGACCAGATGGCAGGCGTTGCCGACGCACGGGTACCAGACGCCGAGGTCGGACCGGTCGTCCTTGGGCATGGTCAGGTAGGGGTGGTCGTAGACGAAGTTCTCGTCCAGGCCGCTCTCCATGCCCTCCGGCAGCGAGGTCTTGACCAGGTGGGCCGCCAGGGCCAGTTCGGCGACTGTGCGCCTGCGCTCGGGGACGCCGCGGACCTGGTACCCGCCGTCGACCCACTCGAGGTCGTCCTCGTCGACCTCGAGGGTGTTCGCGGTGATCTTGCGCAGCTTGTCCTTGATCTTGCCCGAGGCGCCGCGGATGGCACCGGCGAGCATCACGGTTAGCCGGCTGCCGCCGGGCCCAGCGGCGGGCAGACCGCCCTTGGTCCCGTGATGGACGACGGCGACGTCCGCCGGGTCGACGTCGAACTCCTCGGCGACCAGCATGGACGCGACGGTGTCCGAGCTGTTCCCCCAGAACGGCGTCGAGTACAGGGTCACCGTCAGGTTTCCGGCGGCGTCGACGTTGAGGTTCACGCCCTCGGGCGTGCTGGTGGTCTTCACGGCCACGTCGGCGTTGTCGAACCAGAACCAGAACTCGGTCGCGCCGTAGACGCTGCGCTCGTTGGCCGTGACCACGCCGATGCCGACGTGGCGCCCTTCCGCCCGCATCGCCTCGCGCTTCTCACACCAGCCGGCGTAGTCGAAGCGCTCCAGCGCGTGGTCCAGGACGGCCTGGTAGTTGCCCGAGTCGTAGAGGTTTCCGGCCGGGATCGTGTAGGGGAACGCGTCGGCCGGGATGAGGTTGCGCCGGCGGATCTCGACCCGGTCCATGCCCAGCTCGAGGGCCGCTTTGTCGACGATCCGCTCCAACGCCCAGTTCCCGGCGTCGGCGCCGAACCCGCGGTAGGCGCCTTGTTGGGTCTTGTTCGTCAGGACCGCCTGCACGTGGTACTCGGTGCTGGTGATCGCGTAGGGACCGGTGACCTGGGCGATGGCGTTGCCGTGCGAGCCCAGGCCGAACTGGCAGTAGGCGCCGTAGTCCTCTACGACGTCCAGGCGCAGGCTGCGGAAGGTGCCGTCCCGCATGACGGCGAGCTCCACGTCGTAGTACCGGTCGGAGCCGTGCTGGTCGCCGTTGAGCTGGTGATCCAGCCGGTCCTCGACGTACTTCACCGGCCTGCCGGTCAGCTTCGCCATCATCGCCGCGGTCACGGTGGAGCGCCAGCAGAATTGCTTCGAGCCGAAGCTCCCACCGGCGATGCAGGGCACCAGGTTCAGCCGGTTGCTGGGGATACCCAGCGAGGCGGCGGCGCCGAACGCGGCGGAGGTCGCCGAGATGCTGTTGGTGTGCACCGTCATCTCACCGGTGCCGACGTCGAACTCCGCGACGGCACCCGTCGTGTCCAGGGGGTGGGCGGTCTGTCGCCGGTAACGCAGTCGGTCCCGGACGATCAGGTCGGCCTCGGCGAAGTCCTGCGCGACCGGCCCGAAGGTGAAGGTCCGCTCGTAGACGATGTTGGTGCCCATCGCCTCGTGCACCAGCCCGGGGGGGTTCTGGACGGCCTCGACGGGGTCGACGATCGGGTCGAGCACGTCATAGGTGACCTGGATCAGCTCGCAGGCGTCCTCGGCCTGATAGCGGGTCTCCGCCACGACGACCGCGACGCCCTCTCCGACGAACCGCACCTTATCCGCGGCCAGCACCCGCCAGACGTGCTTGTCGGGCGCTGGCCCGTTGTCGGGTAGCGGTCCGACCAGGTCGGCGGCCTCGGGCCCGGTGACGACGGCGACAACGCCGGGCGCCCGCCGCGCGGCGGACGCGTCGACCGCCACGATCCGCGCGTGCGGATGTGGGCTACGCAGCACCGCCGCGTGCAACATGTCGGGGAGGACGATGTCGTCGATGTAGCGCCCCAGTCCGCGCAGCAGGCGGGCGTCCTCGACGCGGGGGATGGACCGCCCGATCCACTTGAGATCCTTGTGCGGGGCGGTGGGCGTGGGCACGGTCACTGGTCCTGCTCCCCGGAGAGCCGGTCGGCGGCGTCCATGACGGCGTCGACGATGAACTGGTAGCCGGTGCAGCGGCATAGACTGCTGGAGATTCCTTCGCGCACCTCGTCCCTGGTCGGCCGTGGGTTCTGAGCAAGGAACTCCTGGGTCCGCAGCACCATCCCGGGGGTGCAGAAGCCGCACTGCATACCCTGCTGGGCGCGGAACGCCTCCTGGATCGGGTGCAGGGTGTCCGTATCGGGCGCGACGCCCTCGATCGTCGCGACCTCGCGCCCGTCCGCCTGCACGGCGAGCGTCAGGCACGAGCGGACGGTGCGCCCGTCCAGCTGGACGGTGCAGGCTCCGCAGACCCCCTGCTCGCATCCGATGTGGGTGCCGGTGAGCCGCAGGTCCTGGCGCAGGGCGTCGGCGAGTGACTTGCGCGCCTCGCAGGAGATGCGGCGCGACCGACCATTCACGGTGACGACGACCTCGTGGACGGTGCCGGGAGCGGTGTCGAGTTCGGGGTCCAGGAGCTCCGTCTCCGGGGCCCTGCTGTCGAGCTGGGTCATCGGGTTCCTCCTGCACGGGCGAGAGCGGTGGTGAGGGCGCGGCGGACCTGCGAGCGCGCGACCCGGGCCCGGTAGTCGAACCCGGGAACCGGGGCGACCGGGACCGGGAGGATGTGTGCGGCGGGGTCCGCCGCCGGCCGCGGCTCGAGGTCCTCGGTGGCCGCTGCCGCGGCCCTCGTGATCAGTTCGTCGTCCGGTACCGCCCCGAGCAGGATCCGCTCGGCGGACGGGACGCGGACCGGGCGGTCCGCCACACCGGACAGGCCGATGGCCACGGCGGCGACCCGTCCGTGGTGCAGGGTCAGCGAGACGCCTGCGCCCGCCACGGGAAAATTCCCTCGGCGCAGGCTGAACTCCGACCACGCCTGGCCGGTCCCCGGCGCCGCGATCGGCAGCGCGACCTCGGCGACCAGCTCGCCGGGCCCGACCGCGGTGCGAAATGGTCCGAGGAAGAAGTCCCCGGCCGCCACGGTGCGCACACCGTCGGCGCCGAGCACCGTGAACCGTGCGTCGAGCACGAGGGCGACGCACGGCAGCTCGGCGACGGCCGCGGCGTGGGCCATGCTCCCCACCACGGTGCCGCGATGACGGATGGGTGGATGGGCGACGTACCCGACGGCCTCGGCCAACAGCGGTACCGCCGCGGTGAGGGACGAGTACTCGACCTCGCTCTGCGTCGTCGCCGCCCCGATCACGAGGCGGTCGCCTGCGCGGCGCAGGATCCGGAGATCCTCCGCGCGGCCGATGTCGACCAGGTGCGGCGGGTCGGCGAGCCGCAGGTTGAGCATCGGCAGCAGGCTTTGCCCGCCCGCCAGCACCTTGGCCCGCGGGCCGAGGGCGGAGAGCAGCGCGACGGCGTGCTCACCGGAGCCGGCGCGGTGGTAGGAGAACGGTGGGGGCTTCACACCGGTGACGCTAGGAGCACCGTCACACGGCGGGGTTGTCCCAGATTGGGACGCCGCAGGTCAGCGGCCTCGGTCGGCCTCCTCCAGGGTTGCAACCAACCGAGACGTGACACCGCGGAGATGACCGTCGACCGCCGCGCGCAGCGACGCGGTGTCGCCCGCCTCGATGGCGGCGAGGATCACCTCGTGCTCGCGCAGCGACGCCTCGGTGTGGCCGGGGAACTGCCCGGCGTAGGTCATGATCCGCCGAATGTTTCCGCGGAGCCGGTGCAGGTGTCCGATGAGCAGTCGGTTACCGCAGTGGCCGACGAACAGGTCGTGGAAGTCGAAGTCGCCCTCGGTGAACGGCGTGAGATTGCCCTTCCGGATCTCCGCGGCCTGCTCGGTGAGCCGGGCACGCATCGCGGCGACCTCGCCCGCGGGGATGTCGGTGGCGGACTCGGCCGCCGCCGTCTCCAGCGCCCGGCGAACCCCGTAGACGTCCCTGACCAGCTGGACACCGAGCGGAGGCACGCTGAACCCTCGCGGGCCGGACGGTTCCAGCAGCTTCTCGTCCTGCAGCCGCCGGATCGCCTCGCGCAGCGGCGAGCGGCTGATCGCGAAGCGACGAGCCAGGTCGTTCTCGCTGAGCGGGGTGGCCGGGGCAAGGTCACCGGCCACGATCCACTCCCGCAGCGTCTCGTAGGCCTGCTCGGCCAGCGACGGCGCCCGTCTGGGTGCGCGCTCGTCGATGCCCATGACGTCCCACCGGGGCTCGGACACGGTCATCGACCCTCCCACGCCGCACCCTCGGGCGCGATTGACACCGCCAGCAAGCCGAACCTAGCATCCGGTCGACAGACGACCGTCGCCCACTGGCCGGTCTGTCTCCTCTCCCCGGGACACCGCAGGCTCTTACGCACTCTCGTTCCGTGGGACCGACGAATCGAGGACCCGTGCCCACGTCCATGCGCGCCGTCAGCCAGCTCACCCCCGGAGGCCCCGAGGTGCTCCGGCTCGTCGAGACCACCGTCCCCGAGCCGGGCCCGGTCGAGGTCCTCGTCCGCGTCCAGGCGGCAGGGATCAACCCGACCGACTGGAAGACCCGCACCCGCGGTTACTTCTACGGGGACGAGACGCCCCCGTTCATCCTGGGGTTCGACGTGGCGGGGGTCGTCGAGACGGTCGGCCCGGGCGTCACCCTGCACTCCCCCGGCGATCCGGTGATCGGCATGCCGCGCTTCCCCAAGCCTGCGGGCGCCTACGCGGAGTTCGTCACCGGGCCCGCACGCCACTTCGTCCCCGCGCCCGTCGGCGTCGACCCGATCCAGGCGGCGGGCGTTCCGCTCGCAGGCCTCACCGCCTGGCAGGCGCTGGTCGACACCGCCGGACTCCGTGCCGGGCAGCGGGTGCTCGTGCAGGCCGCCGCGGGTGGGGTTGGACACCTCGCCGTGCAGATCGCCAAGGCCCTCGGCGCCCATGTAGTGGGCACCGCGAGCGCGGCGAAGCACGACTTCCTGCGGTCGATCGGGGTCGATGAGCCCGTGGACTACACGATCGGCCCCATCGACGAGCTCGTCGGGGACGTCGACGTCATCCTCGACACCCTCGGGGGTGAGGCGCGCGAGCGGTCGCTGCGCTGCCTACGCCCGGGCGGGACACTCGTGTCGATCATCCCGCCCGTGGGCTTCGACTCGGCCCTGATGCCCCGCCGTGAGGACGTCACGGTGCGCTGGATGCTCGTCGAGCCGGATGCAGGCGGACTCCGCGGGCTGGTCGAGCTCATTGAGAAGGGGGCGCTCGCCGTGCATGTGGACCGCACGTTCCCGCTGGCCGAGGCCGCCGCGGCGCACCGCGTCGGCGAGGCGGGACGCACCACCGGAAAGCTGGTGCTCACGATGTGACACTGAGGGCAGGGACGAGGGGGCAGGGCGAGTGGCCCCTGCCCCCTCTCAGCTGCGCATCCGCATCTCGACCTGACCGGAGTCGGCGAGCCCGTAGCGGTCGATCTTGCGATACAGGCTCGATCGCGAGATCCCGAGCTCCTCGGCGGCGATCGCCTTGTTTCCTGCCGACGCGGCGAGTGCCGCGACGATCGCGTCTCGCTCGGCCTGTTCCATCCGGGTCAGCCGCTTGCGGCCGGCCTCCTGCCGCACGTCGAGGGGCAGGTCCGCCACGCGGATGAGCCCCGAGCTGTTGATCAGTGTCCGGGTCACGACGCTCTCGAGCTCGCGGAGGTTGCCCGCCCAGCGACGACGCGCCAGCGCGTCGAGCGCCTCGCCGCTCCAGCGGGCCGGTCGACCCAGGCGCGCCGTCAGCTCCGCCACCAGGGCCGGTAGCTCAGCGAGCCGTTCCCGCAGCGGCGGGACCGTGACCGTCGCGAGGTCGAACAACTCGAGGAGTTCCGGTGCGACGAGTCCGACATTCCGGGTGGTGGCCACGACCCTGAGCCCGTCGTCCACCGCCCGGCGGATCACCTCGGTCTTGTCGGGCGTCAGCGCATCGAGGTGGGAGACAGCGAGCGTGCCTTCACCCCAGGGCTTCAGCAGCTCTGCCGCCAGCGTCGCCTTGCCGGTGCCCGGCTCGCCGACGAGGAGGACCGGGACACCGGCCGCCACCGCCTCACCGGCCTGCGCGGTGGCCGCCACGTACACCGGGCTCGCGGGCCGGCCTGCCGCCGACCTCCGCAGCGGCGCCCGAGTGCCTCGGCACACTTCGACCAGGACACCGTCCTCGGCGAGCGGGCTGACCCGGACGGGAAGGACGACCCCGTCGGGGAGCTCCAGGTCCACACTCCGCGAGGCACCGGCACCACCGACCTGCTCCCACAGGTCCGCGGCGTCGAGCTCCGGGAAGAGCTGAGCGGCGGCGGGGTCGGCGACCACGATCCGTCTGCTGAGCACCATCGAGGGACGGTCGCTGCGCCCGCGATGGGCCAGGAACTGTTCGAACAGCCGCCGCTCCGCCGCCCCGGAGCGCTCCAGCATCGCCTCGCGGAGTTCCGCCACGGACCACCTGACGAGCGCCGTGAGGGCCGGGTGGACGGTCTGCTCCATCATCGTCACGTTGATGACCGCGGCCGGGCGACGGCTCACCGGGTCCAGGACCGGCGCCGCGACACAGGTCATGTCCAGGTGCAGCTCGCCCCAGTGCTCCGCACCACCGATGATCTTGGGCTGGAGGTCGGCCAGCGCCGTCCCGATCCCGTTGGTGCCGACGTGCTTCTCACTGCAGCTCGCGCCCGGATCGGCCATGATCCGCCGCAAGGAGCCTCGCACCATGGTGTCCGGGATCCAGCTGCGGACCAGCCTGCCCTGTCCGTCCGCCAGGGACAGGGCACAGCCGAGGCCCTCGAGCTCGTCGGCCATCTTGGCGAGGATCGGCTTCGCGAGAGCGTCCAGGGGCGCCCTGACCTCGTGTTCGGGGAGATTCGGCAGGTGCGCCTCGAGCGGGGACACCCCTGCGCGCTGCGAGCGCGACCAGGACGCGGCGATCTCCGGGCGCACCACCGTGCGGAACCGCTCCGCGATCCGGCCGCTGGAGAGGAAGTCGTCACGCGCACTGCGTAGTGCACGAACGTCGGTCGTGGACATCGTTGGCCTCCACAGACGAGTCGAGCGATGCTAGCGGTCAGACGCCGGCGGCGGTCCAGTCCCGAGCGCCGTCTCCGAACGCGCGGTGGCCGTCAGCGGTGACGACGACCGTGTCCTCGAGCTTGATGAAGCCCCGTCGAGGGTGCTGCAGGGTCGTCTCGATCGAGAGGACCATCCCCTCCTCGAGCGGGCGGTCGGCGTCGTCCGCGGGGTAGGGCACCGGCCCCGTGCAGGTCAGCCGGGGCGCCTCGTGGCTGACCAGACCCATGCCGTGGGCGACGAAGAACATCGACCGACCATGAGGGGTGGCGCCCATCGCGGCCTCTGCCGCCGCGTAGACCTCACCCCCGCGGACACCTGGCCGTACCGGGAGGCGAGTCGCCTGCTGGATCTCTTCGATCTCCCCGAGCAGGTCGATCAGCTCGCCGTCCGGCGGACCGAGTACCGCCATACGAGCGAGGTCGCCGATGTAGCCGCCGAGGTTGCCCCCGGAGTCGAGACACAGCACCTCACCCGCTTGCCATGCCTGGTCGGACTCACCGCGGTTGAAGCTCGAGCCCATGCTGACCAGGCAGTACTCGTAGGTGAGGCCGCGGCGCACCTGCTCGGTGCGCAGCGCCGCGACCAGCTCGCGCTTGGTCGCACCCGCGCCGTGGGAGGCGAATACCGCGGTCATCGAGTCGACGATGGCGTCCGACGCCCGCTCGACGATCGCCAGCTCCGCCGGGCTCTTGCGGGCACGCAGCCGCTCCAGCACACCGAACGCCTCGATGAGGGTGACGTCCTGCTCCTGGGAGAGCCGGACGAACGAGTCCGCGGGAAGGAACGACTGCTCAACCCCGACGGTCGCACCGGCAGAGCACACCTTGCGCAGGTGGGCCAATGCGGACTCGACCGCGTCGACCGATCCCCAGCTGGTCAGCTCGACGGTAGGCACCCACAACGGTGCGTTGTCGAGCTGCCAACCCTCGGTCTCGTTGCCGACGTACGCCGCCGCCCCGACGTCTCCCCTGACGTACAGCACGACCGGCAGGTAGCGGCCGACTCCGATGGCGTCCATGTAGTCGAAGAAGAAGTAGCGATGGCCGCCGAGCAGGTACTGCACGTTGTGCTTCGAGGTCGCCAGGATCGCGTCGAGCCCGGCTTCCTCCATCAGCCGGTCCAGCAGACCGGTGTCGAAGGGCGGACTCGTCGCCTCGGTCCGGGTCGGAGCCTCCACGGCACTCTCCTCGATCGTCGTCGATCGCGACACGCCTCGGGCGACGGTCGCCTGTCGACAGAACTTTGCGTCAGCGGCGCGCCACTGTCAACGACGGCTCTTGTCCCAACGTGGGACAACAGCCGCACGTCCCGCCGCCGCGACGATCGACCCGTCCCATCCGTACGGGCCTCGTGCCCCCACCGACCGCGGAGGCTCGATGAAGATCGGGATCGGCGCGTTCCTCACCGACCAGAGCATCCGGCCCGAAGTACTGGCCCGGGCCGTCGAGGAGCGAGGGTTCGAGAGCCTGCTGCTCCCCGAGCACTCGCACATCCCGACGAGCCGGGAGTCGCCCTACCCGGCCGGGGGCGACATGCCGGACTACTACGCCCGCATCGTCTCGCCCTTCCCCTCCCTGGCGGCGGCTGCCGCGGTCACCGACCGGATCACCCTCGGCACCGCCGTGACCCTGCTCCCCCAACGGGACGTGGTCCACACGGCGAAGGAGGTCGCCACGCTGGACCTGCTCGCCGATGGCCGGGCACTCATCGCTGTGGCCCCCGGCTGGAACCGGGAGCAGATGCGTACCCACGGGACGGACCCCCGGACACGGGGCGCGCTCCTGGAGGAACAGATTCGCGCGCTCAAGACGATCTGGACGTCCGACGTCGCCGAGTTCCACGGCGATCACGTCGACTTCCCGCCTCTGTGGTCGTGGCCGAAGCCCGTCCAGTCCCCGCACGTCCCCATCTACGTCGGCGGCTGGGGACCCGCCGCGATCCGACGCGCCCGCACGATCGGGGACGGCTGGATGGCGGGCAACGCCCCCGATCCGGCGGCGGTCAAGGAGCAGATGGCGCTGCTCGACGGGGGGCCCTCTGTGCCGACGACGGTGTTCGGCGTCGGCGGGCACGAGGTCGACGTCCTCGATGCCTACCGGGACAGCGGCGCCGAGCGGGTGGCGCTGCTTCTCGAACCCGTAAGCGAAGCCCGCGCCCTCCAGCTTCTCGACGACTGGGCCCCACTCGTCGCACGGCTGGCCTGATCTTCGGAAGGGAATGTCCCGATGAACAGATACCCTCTCGTCGCCACGTCCTGGACTGTGCTGGGCGACGTGACACCCGTGGACCCGGTGTGGGTGAGCCCGCACTCCCATGCGGACCGCATCGAGATCCTCGCCGAGCTCGGCTGGACGGGGATGGGGTTCACTCAGGATGAGCTTTCCGCGGCGCGAGACGCCGGAACCCTCAAGGACCTTCGCAGACTGCTGGAGGCGGGCGGCATCACCCACGTAGAGGTCGAGTTCCTTACCGACTGGTGGTGCGACGGGGAGGCGGGCGAGGCCTCGCGTCGCACGCTGGACGTCCTGCTCGACGCGGCGGACGAGCTCGGTGCCGCCTTCATCAAGATCGGCACAGCATTCCAGGAGCCGATCCCCGATCTTGCTCCGCTCGTCGAACCCTTGCGCCGGCTCGGCGAGACCACGGCGCAGCGCGGTCACCGGATCGTCCTCGAGCCGGCGGCGGTGTCGATGGTCGAGTCGATCCCGAGGGGATCCGAGCTGGTCACCCGGGCCGACGTCGAGAACGTAGGCCTGCTCGTCGACTTCTGGCACGTCCTGCGAGCCGGGACCTCGACGTCGGAGCTGCTGCGGACGGTGCCGAAGGGCCAGGTCTGGGCGGTGGAGATCACCGACGCCGACGCGGAGCCCACGGGAGGTGACCTGTTCACCGATACCGTCCACAACCGCCGGTACCCAGGCGACGGCGCGGTCGACGTCGCAGGCCTGGTGGAGGCCATGCGGACCCTCGGCTTCGACGGCCCCTGGGGGGTCGAGATACTGTCGGACGAACACCGTCGCCTCCCTCTGCCCGAGGGCATGCGTCGCGCTCGGGACACCACCCTGCCGTTCCTCAGCCGATGAACCTCGACCATGTCGGGCTCACGGTCCCCGACATCGACAGGGCGACTGAGTTCTTCGCGCGGGCCTTCGGCGCCCGGGTCGCCACCGACATCGTCACCGAGCCGCTCGCAGGACCCGAGGTCGAGGCCGGGCTCGGCCTCGCACCCGGAACCGTCGTCCAACGGGTACGGACGCTGAGGCTCGGCGATGGCGCCGCTCTCGAGCTGTTCGAGATGGCTGGCGTCGAGCAGTCCGCGCCACCGAGCCTGGCCGATCTCGGAGTCCACCATCTCGCCATCGCCGTCGAGGACATGTCCGAGGCCCTGCGTCTCGTCGGGCTCGCGGGAGGCCGTCCGCTGGCCGACCCCGCCCCGGTCCCGGGGAGCGAGTCCTCACTCTGGGTCTACTTCTCGCCACCCTGGGGTGGCCTCATTGAGCTGGTCCAGCGAGCCGGCTGACACCGACCGCCGCGCCGACACCCCGGCGCGGCGGTCGGTGTCATCGGGCGAGTGCCCGCCGGATCGCTCCGGCGAACGCCTCCGGGGCCTCGACAGGGACGAAATGACCCACTCCCGGCAGGTCCGACACCTCGGCATCGGCGAACCACTCCCCGGCCCGGTCCGCCCAGGCCCGGGGGAAGAGCGGATCGTGCTCGGGCCAAAGCACCGCCGTCGGCGCCACGATCCGTCGCTCGGGCGCCGTCTCCGCGAGGGAGCGAACGACCGTGGCCGCCCCGGCGCGGTACCACCCGATCGACGCCGTGAACGCGCCCGGTGCCGAGTAGCGGACAGCCAGATGGTCGAGCCGGTCGGCCGAGACCTCGAAGCCCGGTCCCGACCAGTGGTTCCAGAAGTGGCGAAGGTTGGCCCGAACCGCCTCCAGGCGGCCGTCGACCAGCTCGTCGGCGAGTCCGAGCCGGTGGAAGCTCTGATACCAGAACTCCTGAACCGCATCGGGCTCCAGGACCCGCCGTCCGATCCCGGGCAGCGGCGGCGCAAGGACCATGGCGGAAACCCGTTCGGGGTGACGCGTGGCCAGTAGCTGGGCTACACGACTGCCCACGTCGTACCCGCAGAGGACCGCATGCTCGATCTCAAGCTCGTCCAGAAGCCCGAGGACGCTGCGGACCTGCCCATCCGCCGAGTAGTCACCGCCCGTGAGCTTGTGCGACTCACCGAACCCTCGAAGATCGGGGCGGATTAAGTCGCTGCCGTCCGCTCCCATCGCCTTGACAACGTCGTTGAAGTCCGTGCGATCGCCTGGCCATCCATGAAGCAGCACCACGGGCGGGCCGGTGCCCGAGCGGTCGTAGGCAAGGGCGAATCCGTCGATCAGAGCCTCGGTACGCATGAGTGGACGGTAAGACTGACGGATTGGACAGAGTTGACCCGTTCCGACACAACCGCCCGCTCGCACTGACGGACCGGACGAACGATGCCGACCGGATGTCTGATACTGAAGCGGCCGGCCGGGAACTCCGGCCGGCCCGCACTGCAGCCGCAGCGCGACAGCTCGACGCCGTTCAGGTCTCAGACGCGCACTGCCCGGCCGGCCAGCCATGTCCCGAAGTCTGTCGAACCGATCAACGCCTCCCCGACCGGAACCAGAGCTGACTTCTCGAGCACAGCGCCGAAGTAGGTCGTCTCGTCACTGGCTACCACCGGTCGGGGATCGCCCTGGGCGACGAGCACAGGTCGCACGAACTCCGCGAACGAGCCTCGCTCCGGCCCGGCCACGTCTACGCGACCGTTTCGCGGCCCCGCCACCGCGATCTCCGCCAGTCTTGCGGAAACGTCCGCAGCCGCGACAGGCTGCAAGTCGGCCGTCGAAAGCCTGACCACCCCGTCCACCGTCGACCCTGTGGTGATCGGTCCCAGGAACTCGAAGAACTGAGTCGCCCTGACCACGGAGTAGGGCAGTCCTCCAGCGACGACGAGCGCCTCCTGCGCGGCCTTCGCCCGCAGGTACCCGCTGTCCGGCACGCCATCGGTGCCCACGATCGACAGCGCGACGTAGTGCTGGATTTCGGCATGCCGACCAGCGGCCAGGAGCCGCTCGGTCGAGCGGGTGAAGAACTCCATGACCGGCCCGTCCTCGAATGACGGCGAGTTCGTCACGTCGACCAGCACCGACGCGCCTGCGAGCACCTCCGCGAGCCCAGCCCCAGTGACCGTGTCCACACCGGTCGACGGCGACGCCGGTACCGCCTCATGCCCCTGGGCCCGCAATGACTCCACGAGAGCCGTCCCGATCAAGCCTGTCCCACCCGCGACGACGATTCGCATGGCCACTCCTCAACTCGGATATCTTGTGTCCGCGAATCTACTCGGACATAGGATGTCCGAGTCAAGTAGCATCGGGGTGGTGAAGCTGTCCGGTGGAGTCGAGTGGGCCCTGCATTGCTGCGTCGTCCTGAGCGCCGCCACCGAGCCCACCCCGGCCACGAAGCTGGCCGAGTTGCACGACGTCTCTCCCAGCTACCTCGCAAAACACCTACAAAGCCTGTCCGGCGCCGGACTGATCCACTCGACACAGGGCAAGTCGGGCGGCTACCTCCTGACCCGCTCTGCCGCCGATATCACTGTGCTCCAGATCGTCGAGGCGATCGACGGCGCCACACCGGCCTTCCGCTGCACCGAGGTGCGACAGCGTGGCCCCCTCGCGGCCTCGGCCGAGAGCTGCACGATCCCGTGCGGAATTGCACGCGTGATGGGGGACGCCGACCGCGCATGGCGGGAGTCCCTGGGTGCAGTCACCGTCGCGGACTTGGCGGACGAGCTGAGCTCCACTGCCGGCCCCGCAACCCTGCCTCGCGTCAACAGATGGCTACAGACGGGCACTTAAGAGAGTGTTGTGGAACCTCGATGCTTAGTTGTCGAGATCTTCTGCTAGCCGGCGAGCTGCGCCGATGTCAACCGAGCTGGTCGGTGCGGGGAGTGCCTCACCGGCCAGCCGGGCGGCCATCAGCCGGATCATCGCGACCTGGATCATCGCCTCGGCGTGGGCAGTCTTGCGTTCGTAGTCGCGTGCCAACCGTCTGCACCTCGTCAACCAGCCGAAAGTTCTCTCGACCACCCACCGGCGGGGCAGCACCTGGAAGCCTTTCACGTCGGCGTTGCGGGGCACCGCGACGACCTTGATCCCCTCGTGCCGGGCGGCCCAGTCGACCAGGCCGGCATCGACGGAGTTGACGTAACCGCCGTCGACCCGGACCAGCCCCATGCGGGAACCGCTCCCGCACACCGTCGAGCGCGAGTTTCGCCCCGGCCCGGTCCTGCATCGACGCCGAATGCACCACCACCCGCAGCAACAGCCCGAGGGTGTCCACGAGCAGATGCCGTTTGCGGCCGCGGACGCGTTTGCCCGCGTCGTAGCCGATGGCTTCACCGCCTTCGGCGCTCTTGGCCGACTGGGAGTCCAACACCGCCGCCGACGGCTGGTCGCGCCCGTCGGCCAGACGCACCTGCACACGCAGCACGTCGTGGATCCGCGCCCAGGTGCCATCGGCAGTCCAGGCCGCGAACCAGCGGTAGGCCGTACTCCACGGAGCGAGATCCTGCGGGACCAGCCGCCATGCGCACCCGGTGGCCAGCACAGAGCTGATCGTGTCGATCACCAGCCGAAGCGAGTAGACCTTCGGCCGCGCTCCCAGCACCCGCGGCGGGCAGGGTGGCCGCGCCCGCCTGTGCCCGGAGGTCACGGATCTCGAGGTCGGAGGCGCCGAGTTGGCGGTGCAGCGCGGCGAGCTGGCGGGCGTGCGCGGTGGCCTGCTGCTGGGCGGCCGTGGCGAGCGCGGTCCGCTGCTGCTCGAGGGCGGCGCGACGAAGCGCTGATCGCAGCGCGCGCGGAACACGCCGCCGAGCTGGAGTCGCGGTCCTCGATGGGGACCGTGACGATCGGCGCCGGGGCGCACACGACAACCGGTGCATGATCGGATACAGCGGCTACTAGCTGGATCCGACGCCGGCTACGCGCGATCCAGCACGAACGAGTGGCGCAGGGCCTCGCCCTGCTCGTGGGTCTCGTAGCGGGCGACGAGCGATCCCTTCACCCCGAACACCGGATCGTTCTCGAGGTACGGATCGTCCTCCCGGAACAGCATGGTCGTCAGCGTCGAGAACCCGGGGGCCTCGATCCGCACGTGGAGGTGCCCGGGCCGCATCACCGACCGGCCGCTCGCGCGCATCAGGGAGCCCACCGGCCCATCGTCCGGAATGGGATACGGCGCCGGGCTGATCGTGGTGAAGGACGTCCGGCCGTCCGCAGAGGTGTGGAACAGGCCCCGCATCGCCGCACCCTCGAGGCCGACGACGTCGGAGTCGTAGTGCCCCGCGGAGTCGGCGTGCCAAACGTCGACGGCGGCGCCCGGTACCGGTGCGCCGTCGGTGTCCACGACGGTGAGCTGCACGGACAGCGGGGTTCCGGGCAGGCCGCCGGAGATGTCGGCGCCGGCCTCGAAGGAGGGGCGGTGCTCGCGGAAGAACGGTCCGAGGACGCTGTTCTCGGTCGCGGTCGGGCTGCGCCGGTGGGCCACAGCGTCGACCAGCATGGTCACCCCCAGCACGTCGGAGAGCAGGATGAACTCCTGCCGGTCCGGCGTGCAGAGCTGTCCGGTCCGGGTGAGGAACCCGATCGCCGCCGCCCACTCCGCCTCGGTCAGCGAGACCTCGCGGACGAAGTCGTGCAGGTGGCGAACCAGCGCCCCGAGCACCGTGCCCAGCCGCTCGTCGGACCCGTGGGACCCGGCCCGCAGCACAGCCTCGGTGATCGTCTTCTCGTCCAGATCCGGCATGCCGGCGAGCGTAGGGACGGGGCCGTGACCCGCAGGGAAATCGACCGTCACTCGCGATGTCACCCCGGGTGACCTCGGTCGGCTCACCCCGTCGGGCGCGACTCTGCGCAGGTCGGCGCCCCGTCGGGGCGGCGCCGCGGAAGCGAAGGGACAGCCGTGCTGCGCACCGGAAAGCAGTATCTCGAGGCCCTCGATGACGGCCGGGTCATCTGGGTCGGCGACGAGCTGATCGACAACGTCGCGACACACCCGAAGACCCGGGACTACGCCCAGCGCATCGCCGAGTTCTACGATCTGCACCATCGGCCCGACCTCCAGGACGTCATGACGTTCGTCGACGAGGACGGCGAGCGGCGCTCGATGATGTGGTTCCAGCACCGGAGCAAGGATGATCTGCGCCGCAAGCGCCGCTACCTCGAGACGGTGATCCGCGAACTCGACGCCGGGGCGGCGCCGCGGACGCCCGACGTCAACAACTACGTCTTCCTGACCTACATGGACGACCCGACTCCGTGGAGCGAGCAGTCCGTCGGCACGGGCGGGCGGGACCTCACAGCCGGGATCACGGCCTTCTGGGAGCACATCCGCGAGGGCGACCTCAACGCCGCACCGGCGTTCGTCGACCCGCAGACTGACCGCTCCCGCGAGACCGCCCAGGCCGAGTCGCCGGCCCTGCGGGTCGTGGAGACCCGCGACGACGGGATCGTCGTGCGGGGGGTGAAGGCGATCGGCACGGGGACGCCGTTCGCCGACTACATCCACATCGGTGTGTTCTTCCGCCCGGGTATCGTGACCGAGCAGATCATCTACGCGGCCGTGCCGGTCAACGAGCGCGGCGTCACTCTCATCTGCCGTGAGAGCACGGTGAAGGAGGGGCAGGCCGACGAGCATCCGCTGGCGTCGCGCGGCGACGAGCTCGACACGGTGATGCTGTTCGACGACGTGTTCATCCCCTGGGAGCGCGTGTTCCACATCGGCAATCCCGCCCACGCGGCGCTGTACCCGCAGCGGGTCTTCGACTGGCTGCACTACCAGGCGCTGATCCGCCAGGCGGTGCGCGCGGAGCTCATGGTCGGGCTCGGGATGCTGATCACCGAGCACATCGGGACCTACCAGCTGCCGCCGGTGCAGACCAGGCTCGCGCAGCTCGTCGGCTTCCACCAGACGATGCGTGCCCACCTGATCGCCTGCGAGGAGGAGGGGTTCCTCACGCCGGGCGGGCTGTACAAGCCGAACGTGCTGCTGTTCGACTTCGGGCGGGCCCACTACCTCGAGCACGTCCCGCGGATGGTGAACGAGGTCGTGGACCTGGCCGGCCGGTCGGCGCTGATCTTCCCCACGGAGAAGCAGTGGGAGCGGCCCGAGCTGCGCAAGTGGCTGGAGCCCCTCCAGACGGGGCCGGTGGGGCGCCCCCACGACCGGCTCAAGATCAGCCGCGTGATCCGCGACATGTTCCTGTCGGACTGGGGTGACCGAATCAGCGTCTTCGAGAACTTCAACGGCACGCCACTGCTGGCCGTGCGCATGCTGACGATGCACCGCGCGGAGATGGCGCCGTCCGGACCGCTGACCGACCTCGCCCGGAAGGTCTGCGGGATCGCTCCGCCCGAGCCCAGCGGGGACACCGCGTACTCGGAGCAGGCCGCCTACGCGCGGCGCCAGGACGCCCGCGCCGCGGCGAGCTGAACCCCTGTCGTGGGCTCCCGCGTGCCCGGGAGCCCACGACGGCTCAGCTCGCCCCGCGCGCGACCGGCGACGACCGCCGCGTGCCGTTCGTGCACCTGCAGCTTGCGGAACACCGACCGCACGTGGGTCTTCACCGTGTTGTGGGACACGTGCAGCTCGGCGGCGATCTCGCGCAGGCTGAGGGGGCCGGCGAGCGCGCGGAGCACGGCCTGCTCTCGCGGCGAGAGCGGTTCCCCGGCCGCATGCGCCTCGGCCCGGGCGGACACGTGCCCCACGAGCGCGGGAACCCGGTCGGGCTCCTCGCGGACCAGCACGCTGTGCAGCACGGGCTGCAGGGCTGGATGGAACCGGAAACCGTGCGGCGTCCGCCGGAGGAAGAGGGTGGACGCGGCCAGCACGAGGAGTTCCTCGCCGGCGCGGGGTGACCCGGTCAGGTCCCGGGCACGGTCCGGCGTCACCTCATCGAGCACGCTGCAGCGGAGCAGGAGCCGGCGCTGCACCGACGTGACGCGTTCCAGCAGCTCGGCGGAGAAGTACTCCTCCACCTCCGCGAGGGACTCCGGGAGTGGTGCGCACCGCCCGAGGGTCCGCAACGCGGCGCCGGCCAGGCGGATGCCGGTGGCCCAGCCGTCGAACCGGGCGTTGACGTCGTCCACCTCGGACGGGGCCACGGGGAACCCCGCGACGGCGGACAGCAGCGCGGCCGTCTCGGCACGGCCGAAGCGGAGGTCGTCCTCGGTGATCTCGGTGAGCCTGCCGGCCGCCCGCAGCATCGCGACGGGCCCACCCGGCGGTCGCGCCGTGGCGAGGACCACCCGGACGTGCGCCGGGAGCCGCTCGACGAGCTCGTAGAGCGAGTGCCTGGTCAGCGGATCGTTGATGACGTCGAGCCCGTCGAGGACAAGGGTCAGGTCGCGCACCGCGCCGAGCGCGTTCACGACGGCGGGCAGGAGCTCGCCGAACACGACGGACCTGGTCTCGGCCAGGCGGGGATCGGGCTGATCGAGGCCGCAGAAGGGCCGTAGCGCCTCGAGCAGCGCCTGCCACACGCCCGGCGCGGAGTCGTCGTGGCGACTGAAGGTGATCCAGGCCGTGCGGTCCCGACCCGCGGCCCACTGTGCGAGCAGCACGGACTTGCCCGATCCCCGCGGCGACGCGACGAGGGTGACCTGCTCGCCGGCGTCGAGGACATCCAGCAGGCGGGTGCGGCACAGCGTGTGCGGGGGCGCGACCGGCGGGCGCAGGCGGGTGCGGACGACGGCCGGTCGAGGGCTGCCGCTCACGTCGGCGCTCGCTCGCGCCTACAGGACCGACGCCAGCTGCCAGTGGAAGGCCTCGCGGGCGTGCCCGCGAGGGTCGCACAGGCTGCCGAACGTGCTCGCGAAGTAGACCAGCGGGCTCGTTCCGGGACGGAACTCGCAGGTCTTGACGTCGCCGACGACGATCGTGTGGTCACCGCCGGGCAGCGCCGCCCCGACGGAGCAGACGAAGTGCGCGATCGCGTCGGCGAGGACCGGGACATCGTGGTCGGCCCGCAGCGCCACGTCGGCGAACTTGTCGTCGCGGCGCGAGGCGAAGCGCCGCGCGAGCTGCTCCTGGCCCTGACCGAGGACGTTGACCGCGAAGCGCCCCGACTCCTCGATCGCCCGCCGGGTGGCGAGCGTGTTCCCGATGCACACGAGCAGCTGCACCGGATCCAGTGACAGCGACGCCACGGCACTCGCGGTCATCCCGGCCGGACCCTCGGGGGTGAGGGTGGTGATGACCGCGACCCCGGTGCTGAAGTGGGAGATCGCCTGCCGGAAGTGGGGCGCCGACGGACGCGGGTCCAGCGCGTCTGAGGGAAGGGTCATCGCTGCCTCCGTGGGAGCTCGAACGTCGTCCCACGACGGTGCCATCCGGGTCGTTAGCGGTCGGGAAACCAGCCGCTGGACGGTCAGGCGCGCAGCC
This sequence comes from Pseudonocardia yuanmonensis, assembly GCF_039542425.1. NCBI lineage: Bacteria > Bacillati > Actinomycetota > Actinomycetes > Pseudonocardiales > Pseudonocardiaceae > Pseudonocardia > Pseudonocardia yuanmonensis. The sequence goes on along the minus strand of NZ_BAABIC010000009.1, from coordinate 93,647 downwards.
GGGTGACCAGCCGACGGATCTCGGCCGAGGGCGGGACGGAGAGCTCCCGCATCGCGGCGACGTAACGGCGGTAGAACGCCAGCACCTGGTCGTCCTGGCCGCTGGCCTGGGCCAGCGAGATGCGCAGCATCCATGCCTGCTCGCTGAAGGGGTCCGCGCGCAGCACCGCATCGGTGTTCGCCACGGCCTCGCGGTAGCGGCCCAGCCGGAACGCCACGCGCGCCAGGTCGAGCCGCGCGGCCCGGATCCGTGCGCTGATCTCGGCGCGGCGCGTCTCGGCCCAGCCCCCGGGGAAGCCGTCGAGGTACGGGCCGCGCTCGGCGCGCTCGATCGCCTGCGCCAACGTGGCGAGCCGGGTCTCGCCGTCCTGGTGGTCGGCCTGGGCCAGGGTCGCCAGGGTCGCCGCGGTGGCGCTGGTCACCAGGTCGGGTCCGGCGAGCCGGAAGCGGTCGCCATCGAGCGTCGGGACGACCTCGTCGGGGAGGACCTCGCGCAGGCGGTAGAGCGCCTGGCGGAGGTAGCTGCGGCCGGCGGCCTCGTTGCGGGACTCGAACAGGGCGTCGAGGAGCTCCTTGCGGGTGGCGACCCGCTCGTCGGAGGCCAGGAGGTAGGCGAGCAGCTCCACGCTCTTGCGCAGCCGCGGGATCACCGGGGAGCCGTCGAGGCGCAGCTCCGGGTCGCCGAACTCGTCGAGCACCAGGCGGGGATCGCGGCCGGTGAGGGTGAGGTGGCGGCCCCCGGTGAGGCGCGCGGTGAGGTCGTGCCACCGGGACGTCCGACTCGGCTCGGTGTCGGCGCCGCGGACGGCGACGGCGGGGACGTCGGCGAGCGCCGTGAGCAGCAGGTGCATCGACCCGCGCTCCCCTGCCACGGTGATGGCCAGCTCCGCCGCCGCGTCCGACCCGTCCTCGTCGCCGAGGTGCCAGCGCGCCTCGGCGAGATAGCAGGCCGCCGTCGGGACGTCGAGCATCCGGTCGCTGCGCTGCATGCTCTCCAGGGCCCGGGCCAGCAGCTCCGCGGCTGCGGAGTGCCGCTCCTGGAGCAGGAGCGCGAGCCCGCGCCACAGGTGCGCGAGCTCGCGGGTGAACCCGTGGCGGCCGGCGCCCCGGGCCTCGGCCTCGTCGAGGGCACGGATGGCCGCTTCCGGGTCCTTGTGCAGCCGGAGGCACACCTTCGCCTCCATCAGCAGCACCAGGCTGGCGTAGATCTCCGAACTCGTGGCTGCGGCCAGTTCCCCGCCACGCTGCAGCGCATCCCACGCGTCCGCCCCGCGCCCGAGGTCGAGCATCAGCTCCGTGGCGTCGAGAGCGTGCAGCCACAGCGGCTGCGACTGCTGGCGGTGCGCCTCGTAGACCACCATGGCCTGCTCGATCCGCCCCGTGGCGCGCAGCCCGGCGATCACCCAGGGCGCGCCGAGCACGCTGCGCCACGGCCCGTGCATCCCCGGCGAGTCGAGGCCGTCGAGCCGGCCCCGGATGTACGCGAGCCGCATAAGCAGGCTGTCCAGCGGGCCCGACGGCGTGGTGGCGAATGCCGGGAAGGGGGGCGGCGGCCGATCGAGGCTCAGGGCGAGCACCGTCGCAGCTATGTCGCGGGCCCTGCCCGGCGCGAGATGGTGGGCGACGCGGACGGCGTCGTCGACCCGGCCCGCATGCCAGAGACACCACGTGAGCAGGACCAACGCCTCGTCCCTCGACGGCTGGTCGCACCCGCCCAGCGCCGTCACCCATTCCCAGCCGTGCCGGTCGAGGAGCTCGACCGCGCGGCCGGGCTGTTCCAGCGCGAACGCGACCCGCAGCACGATTGCGGCGATCGCCGGGGTCGGGGGGCGGCTCGACGCTCCGAGCAGATCCAGCCAGCGCGCCGCCGGCCGGAAGTCCATCCGCTCGACCAGCCCCGGGAGCAGCTCCGCCGCCTGGGCCCAGGCCTCGTCGACGGCGCCGATGTGGAGCAGGGCGTGCACCCCCTCCTCCCGCTCACCGCGCTGCACCAGGAGCCGAGCGTGGCGCAGCCGGATCTCGCGGAGCTCGGCGGCCTCCTCGTACGAGAGCATCTCCCGGAGGTGATCGCGCAGCTGTGGGCTCACGATCATGGTGCGGTCCGACGTCCAGGTCACGGGCAGGTGCCGGTCGCGCAGCCGGGCGAGCAGCTGGGCGCAGTCGTCGAGCCCGAGCGCCTGCGCGGCGTCGACCGTGACCTCGTCGAGCAGACTGGTCCGGACGAGGAACCGCCGCTCGTCCGGCGGGAGGTCGGCCAGGACGTGGGCCGTGAGGTAGTTGCGCATGTGGTCGGGGGCGGCCCCAGCGGCGGTGCCCTGGCTGAACAGCACGCCGGCGACCCAGCCCCCGGTGAGCCGGAGGGTGTCCGCGGCGGCGTCCGGCCCCCGCCCGGTCAGCTCCAGCGCCGCGACCACCTCGTCGAGGTCGAAGGCGAGTTCGGCACCGCTCAGCTGGGACACCCGCGCCAGCTCGCTGGTGGACCCGAGGTCCAGGGGCAGCAGGGTCCGTGAGATCAGCACGATGCTCACGTCGGCCGGTGCGTAGCGGGCGAGCGCGGAGAGCACGGCGAGTGCCTCGCCGCTGCCCGCCACCCGCTCGGCGTTGTCGCACACGAGCACCAGCCCGGACCCGTGCAGGCTCTCGGCGAGCAGCCCGGCTGCCTCGCCGGCCGGGATGCGGGCCGCGAGCGCATCGGTGGCTACGCCCTGGGCGTCGGGCGCGTGCGTCTCGACGGCCGCCTCGAGGTAGAGGAGCAGGCGGCCCGCGGCGGCCTCGCTGCCGTCGAGCGAGAGCCACGCGGTCGGCCGGTCCAGGGTCTGCAGGGCGGCGGCCACGGCCGTCGTCTTGCCCGATCCGGCCGCGGCGTAGACGGTGAGCGTGCCGCCGCGGTCGACGAGGTTCGTGATCCGCCGCGACAGCCGGGGCCGGGCGACGAGGTCCCGGGCCAGGGCGGGCGGGGTGATCTTGCGGCGGATGATGGCGCGACGCGGGGCCGGGGCGACGGGATCGTGCTCTGCCACCGGATCTGCACCCCCTGCGGCGCCGCCTCGGCGCGGAGCCGTCCCACAGCTTCGGCGGTGCGCCGGGGACCGTGCAACCCTCGATTTCGCCCCGATTAACAGCCGTCCCGCTGGAGGAGGACGAGCTCGACCTGGCCGCTCAGCCGGTCGTCGACGGTGAGGCAGCCGGCGCCGTCAATCACCGCGCCCGTCGGGCGGTCGTTCGCCATCACCCGGTAGCGCCCGGCGGGCGGCACCACGAGACCGGGATCGACGACCACGGTGCCGCCGGGACCGGCCCGGCCGGTGAGCGTGTGCCGGCGCCCCAGCAGTCGGGTCACCTGCTCGAGGTCGCCCGCCGACAGGGAGGCCCGGATCCGGGTGGACGAGACCACGCCCGCGGCCGACCTCACCAGCGGCGCGATGCGCGTCCGGAACCGGGTGTCGCCGCGCAGGGTGTGCCCCCCGCCCTGACCGCCGGCACCGAACCGGAAATTCGCGCCCACCGAGACGGTGTGGGCGCCGAGCCGGTCCACGAGGAGATCGTCGACGAAGGCCGGCGCGGCCACCGCCGCCCACCGCGAGTCGAACGGCAGGACGACGACCTCGCGGACACCGAGCGCAGCAAGCCTGCGCACCTTCGCCGGCACCGTGGTGAGCAGGGCCGGAGCGGCGCCGGGCCGCAGGACCGCCAACGGGTGCGGGTCGAAGGTCAGCACGGTGTCGCAGTCGGCGATCACCTGCCGGTGTCCGATATGGACGCCGTCGAACACGCCGATGGCGACGGCCCGGGCCCGGCGGCGGACCGCCCCGACGTCGGTGACCTCGACCGTGGGCTGCTCCACGTTCCGCTCCCGTCCTCGCGATCGCGGTGATCCTCGTGGTCCGCCCGTGAACGCCGGGGAAGCCGCCGGGCGGGCCCGCGGGCGTGCTGTGACCCCGGCTGTTAGCCGGCGTTGCCGGGCTCGGCCCTGCCGGATGGAGTGTCCGGGACCCGCGGCACGTGGCCGCCACCCGTGATCGGAGATGACATGAGCACCGGCGCTGACCTGACCGGACGAACCGCGCTCGTCACCGGAGCGAGCCGGGGTATCGGCTTCGCCGTGGCCCGAGCCCTGGGGGAGCAGGGGGCGGGGGTCGTCCTGCTGGCCCGCGACGACGCGTCCGTGAAGGACGCCGCCACGCGCATCCCCGGTGACACCCTCGCGCTTGCGGGCGACGTCACCGACGAGCAGTCCGTGGCCGACGTCGTCGGGGCGGCCCACCGCTGGCGGGGACGGCTCGACATCGTGGTCAACTGCGCCGGTCCCCAGCTGGCGTCGGCGCCGATCGCCGCCCTCGAGGACCAGGCCCTCGGGTCGGCCCTCGACGTGAAGCTGCGCGGCTTCACCCGGGTGGCCAAGGCCGCGCTGCCCCTGATGGAGGACGGCGGAACCGGCGCGATCGTCAACGTCGCCGGCGCGACCGCGCACACCCCGATCGCCGGCGCCGCGATTACCGGCATGACCAACGCCGCCGTCGTCGCGCTGACCGGCTTCCTGGCCGCGGAGGCCGCGGCGCGCCGGGTCCGGGTCAACGCGGTGTCGCCCGGGATGACGGCGACGGAGGGCTGGCTCGCCCGGCATGACGCGATGGCCGAGCAGCAGGGCCGGTCCTCCGACGAGGTCCGGGCCGGGATGGTGGCGGCCCTGGGCATCGCGCTCGGGCGCTGGGCGCGCCCGGAGGAGATCGCGGCGGCCGTCGAGTTCCTGGTGTCGGATCGCGCCTCGTACATCACCGGACAGGTCCTGCGCGTCGACGGCGGCCTGACGAAGCCGGTGGCCTGATGCCGTTCATCCAGATCACGATCGGCAAGGGGCACGACGAGGCGTGCAAGCGGGAGCTGCTGACCCGCGTCTCGCGGGTGGCGTCCGAGGTCACCGGCACGCCGGAGACCGCGTTCCGGGTGTGGATCGTCGAGGTCCCCGCGACGGAGGTCAACGTGGGCGGGACGATCCTCGCCGACGCCCGGGCGCAGGCGTCCCGATGACCGGGAGCAGCGACACGGCGGCGGCGATCCCCTCCTTCGAGTTCACCGCGCTGCCCTACCGGGTCCTGTTCGGCGCCGGCATGGCCGACCGCGTCGCCGCCGAGGTCGACCGGCTCGGCCGGTCCCGGGTCCTGCTCCTGGCGAGCCGGGAGATCGCCGAGCTCGGCGACCGGGTGGCCGCGGAGCTCGGGCCGCTCTGCGTGGGCCGCTTCGACGGCGCCGCCATGCACACCCCCGTCGATGTCACCGAGAAGGCGCTGGCGGTCCTCGAGGAGAGCCGAGCCGACGCCGTCGTCGCGGTCGGCGGCGGATCGACGACCGGCCTGGCCAAGGCGCTCGCCCTGCGGACCGGGGTCGACCAGGTCGTCCTGCCGACCACCTACGCCGGGTCCGAGGTGACCCCGGTGCTCGGCGAGACCGTCGACGGACGCAAGCAAACCCGCTCTGATCCTGCCGTGCTCCCCGAGACGGTCGTCTACGACGTGGAGCTCTCGCGGCACCTCCCCGTGCCGATGTCGGTCACGAGCGGGATGAACGCGCTGGCCCACGCCGTGGAGGCGCTCTACTCACCGCAGGCCAACCCGGTCGTCGACGGGTGGGCGACGGACGCGATCCGGCACCTGAGCCGGGGCATCCGACAGGTGCCGGGCGCGCCGGCGGACCTCGCCGTCCGCGCCGACCTGCTGCGGGGCGCGTGGCTGGCCGGGACCTGCCTCGGGGCGGTCGGGATGGGCCTGCACCACAAGCTCTGCCACGTGCTGGGCGGCACGTTCGACCTTCCCCACGCCGCCACGCACACCGTCGTGCTCGCCCACGTCGTCGCCTACAACGCGCCGGCGGTCCCGGCGGTGATGGACGCGGTCGCGGCCGCCCTCGGCGTGTCCGACGCCGCAGCGGGGGTGTTTGCGCTGGTGGCGGACGCCGGGGCGCCCAGCTCGCTGCGGCAGCTCGGAATGCGGGAGGCCGATCTCGCCGAGGCGGCGGACATCGTCGTCGCCACGCCGTACCCGAACCCCCGGCCGATCGACCGGCCGGCGGCGCTCGAGCTGCTCCGCGCGGCCTGGGAGGGTGGCGCGCCGGCGGCTCGCCGCTAGGCCGCCTGATGCCCACCGAGCTGGGAGTGGACGCCCCGACGCTGCTGACCGTCGCCGCCGTGACGGTGGGTGTCTGCCTCCTGCTCGTCCTGCTGATCCGGGTCAGCGGTCAGCGGAGCCTGGTCCCGACCTCGGCGCTCGACACGGCCTGCCTGATCGGGGTCGGCGCCGTCGCCGGCCGGACGGTGCTGCCGGTGGAGCCGACCGCGGCCGCCGGAGCCGTCGCGCTCGTCGTGCTCTTCGCGCTCCAGCGGATCGGCCGGGGCATCCTCCGCCGACGCCTGGTGTCGGCGGTCCTGTCCCCCCGCCCGGTCGTGCTGGTCCGGGACGGGGAGTGGAACCGCGAGGCATGCCGCCGCAGTGGCGTGACCGCGGACGACCTGCGGCAGCGGCTGCGCCAGGCGGGCGTCGCGCACCGCGGTGAGGTTCGCTGCGCCGTGCTCGAACGCAACGGGTCCATCAGCGTGATTCGCGGGCCTCACGAGATAGAGCCCTGGCTGGCGGAGGACCTGCTCCCACCGGCACGGGAGCGGGCTTGCGGACACCCCCGCGCAGGACGCGCACGGCGATGGCCGGGGAAATCAGGCTCGGCGGCGGAGACATCAGGTTGACCACGCGCAGGAACGCCGCGGCGACGACAGGATCGCGACGCGCCGCATGCTGCACCCAGCGATGTAGCCCGAGATCAGCCCGTGGCCGGGGGAGGGGCCGGCCTGCCGATGCCGCTGGTGGCGACACTGCCGGAGCACCGGCAGGCGACCCTGCGCCCCGGCGACCTCATGTCTACCCGCACACGACTCCGACCTTCACGTGTTAACTGCCCCCCAGCATGGGGTCGGCGCGTCCTACAGGGAAGTTCGGGAACGCTGGGGTCACGCGGTGCCCCTCGACGACCCGCAACCGGCGCGGCCGCCCCGACGACGCCTCCTCAGGGCGGTCGCACCCCGAAGGGCCATCGCCGCCGCACTCCCGCCACAAACTGCTGCTCGACGTCGCGCGTTAGAGACGCAGGGTGGTGGCATCAACATGCCGAAGCAGCAGAGCAATGGCCAACAGCTGTCTCTCGATCTCGCACACATCCGAGCGAACCGCCGCAACCACCTCCGGCGCCGCGCCCCCGAGCTCACAGAGAAGATCTTTCACGCCCCCCTCCGACGGCCCCTGGAGGAGCGACCGGCGCACACCGCATACACCCGCCGCATGATCCGCAATCGTCAGCGGCGTCATGCGCCAGGCCGTGCTCAACCAGGCCGCCTCCTCGAGTTCACCGACACCGACCAGGCCGCCGTCCGCACGACATGCCCGACCTCATCCGCTTCGCCTTCGGCTCCGGCCTCCGAGTCGGCGAGATCCGCCTGGCTGCCCGAATTCAAGCGGCTGTGGACCCGCTACGAACGCCGTGCCGACGTCCACACTCGGCTGCTCCACCTCGCCTGCGCCCTGATCTGCCACGCCGGCTGGCGAGGTCATCGTGAAATGATTGCTGAGCCGAGGAGGTCCGGGCGAAGCTCTGCGAGTAGCTCGGCTCCGCCCGGAGCAGCCGCCGCCTCGGCGAGGATTCGGATGTCTCCTCGGTCCTGAAGGACGGTCTCGGCCCACAGCGAAGTAGAGCCGAGGGCGAGATGACGACGGCCCTCACGCCACCGGATCCCGGTTTACGAACGAACTCAGCAGTGGCGCAGCACTGCGACGCAGCTTCAGTCACCGCGACCACGGTTCTCGGAGGTCGGAGTGGGCGTCCAGGTTCCGCTGATCGGCGCGCGCCAGGTCCGCCTGCGCGTCCGCCAGGCCCTTCTTGGATCACCGAGGGGTGCGCCCGCGAGTCCGTGTCGCCGGGCACCGTGGGCAGCGCGATCTGGGAGGCCGCCGATGCCGGCGAGCTCACCCCCACCAGGCCGCCAACCTTGTGCGGTCGCTGTTGGGCGCCGGGATCGACACGACGATCCACAGCATCGCGCAGACCCTGCACGCCCTCGCCACTCACCCCGCCGAGTACGCCGAGCTCGTCGCCGACCCGCGCCGGGCCAAGTTCGCCTACGAGGAGGCGCTGCGCTTCGAGAGCGTGGTGCGGCAGAACTACCGCACCCCTTCGCGGGACAGCGAGATCGGCGGCATCCCGATCCGGGAGGGGCAGAAGGTGATGCTGCTCGTGGGGTCGGCCAACCAGGCCCCGAGCGCTGGGGTCCGACCGTGGACACCTTCGACATCGACCGGCAGTCCAGCGGAGGCCACCTGACCTTCGGCCGCGGCATCCACCAGTGCATCGGCCAGCCCATCGCTCGGCTGGAGGCCGAGTCGCTGATCAGTGCCCTGGCGCGCAAGGTCTTCGCGATCGAGCGTGCGGGCGAGCCCGTGCCGATGCTCAACAACACGCTGCGGGGCTTCACCAGCATCCCCGTCCGGCCTGAAGGCGGCCTGAGATGGGCGGCAGGATGAAGGTCAAGGTCGTCCTCGTGGCGGGCGGCGGTTCCGGCCTCGGCCGCTCCGCCGCCGTCCGGCTCGCGGGCGCGGGGGCCCGGGTGGTCGTCGGCGACCTCAGCGGTCCCGGGGTCGACGGCACGCTCGCCGAGATCCGCGAGGTCGGCGGCGAGGGCGTCGGCGCGGTCTTCGACATCAGCGACGACTCCTCCTGCGCCGAGCTCGTCACTGTGGCGACCAAGGCCTACGGCGCGATCCACGGCCTGTTCAACGTCGCCGCCGACACCTCGCAGCAGACCCTCGGCCGCGACATCAACGTCGTCACCGTGCCCCTGGAGGTGTGGCGGCGCAGCCTCGAGGTCAACCTCACCGGCTACTTCCTCATGGCCCGCCACACCATCCCGGCACTGCTGGAGAGCGGCGGCGGCGCGATCGTCAACACCATCTCCGGCTCGTCCTCTACGGCGACGCCAACCGCCTCTCCTACGGGGCCTCCAAGTCGGGCATTCTCGCGCTGAGCAAGCACATCGCGATCGGGTGGGGCAAGCAGGGCATCCGCTGCAACACGGTCGCGCCGGGGCTCGTGCTGACCGAACAGTCCGCCGCCCTGAACTCCGATTCCTACAAGGAGGAGGTCCTCAGCCGCGTGCAGTCGAACCGCCTCGGCGTGCGCGACGACGTCTCGTCAGCCGTCGCCTTCCTGCTCTCCGACGAGGCGTCATGGATCAACGGCCAGGTTCTCCCGGTCAACGGCGGCCGGGGGCTCGGGTGAGTGTCGAGGCCTGACGACGCGTCGGCACCGGCCTGCTCCAGCGACCAAGACGAGAGGCGCCCGGCGGAGATGGCCGCTCAATCCTGCTTCTCGCTTAGTGGCGGTAACCGTTTTGGTCACCGCTTACTGCCGATCACGACCCCACCTGCTGAACATCAGCCAAGATCGTCAGCGCGGGAATGCGGCTCTCACCAGCATGAATGAGGATCGAGGCAGGTGATGGAACACCCGACTCCCCTCCAGCGGGTTGGGGGTTCGATTCCCTCGCGGCGCACAGAAAGCTGCAGGCCAGAGCGTTGTCGCTCTGGCCTGCTTCGCGTTCACAAGATCACTGCGAGTGCCATTCTGCCCCGAAGTGGAGAGAGGAGTCAGCTGATCACGGCTGGCAGTCCGGTCCTACCGGCCCGATCCGAGAATCCGCCGCCCACGAGTTCCGACCCGGGTCGAGTTGCGCAGGGTTCGGCACGGCGGCTGACCGCGACGACTGCTGCTTGTGCGAGAACCCGTACGTGTCGAGGTGCCGACGCAAGGCGCGCTCGGCGGAGCAACCAACCCTGTCGCAGACGATCGAGTGCCCCGTGAGCCGCGGCGTCCGGCGAGGCGAGTGGGGACACCAGCCCGACGAAGATCACCGAGCAGCACTACAAGCGGATCTTCGGCGCCAACATGCGGGGCACGTGTTCACCGTGCAGAAGGCGCTCCCGCTGCTCAACGACGGGGCGTCGGTCATCCTCAACTCCTCGGTCCGCGCGGACGACGGGGTCGAGGCGTTCGGCACCTATGCCACGTCCAACGCTGCCCTGCGCTCCTAGGTCGAGGCATCCGGGTCGACACGATCTCGGTCGGCACGATCGAGACCCCTGCCATACCCGCGATGGTCGACGCCGATGACGCCGAGGTCGTGAAAGCCGGGTTCGCCGCGCTGGTCCCTCCGGCCGCATGGGTACGGCCGAGGAGGTGATCTCCGTGGTCGCCTTCCTCGCGTCCAAGCAGAGCAGCTTCGTTCTCGCCACGACGACCTTCATCGACGGCGGCGGGCAGCAGTTCTGATCAGCCGGTCACGGCGCACAGGCGGTCCGTCGACCGAGCCGGTGAGCAGCCGTGCCGTCCGCGTCGCGGGCACGCTGCCTCCCTGCGTTGATGGCGCACTACTCGCCGGCCAGACGGCAGCGGCGTGATCGCCGACCCGCCGGTCACCGCTCACGGGCGACCACCGTGACGAACGACCATCTCCGCTGATGATCGAGAAGCCCAGATAAGTCTTCGACCAGCCAAAACACTCCCGCGACCCCAAGATTCTCCGGGGGAACCACCGGTTCGGCGTAGCGGACCGCAGAGGCATCCAGTTCTGTCTGCGCCGCCCGGTACCGCCTTCTGGCCGCTGACGGAGAGGCCCAGACCCGCCGCAACACCTCACTCGACCCGCCGTCGGATCGCCCTTCGCCTTCATCGAGACCGGTCCCGATCGTGAAGAAGCCCCGAGGTCAGCTACGAGACCTGATTGCGGAGAGGACGAGTTCGATGCCACCTCCCGCCACGGCCTGCAGCGTCTCCGATGCCTCCTGGTCGCGGACCCAGCGGAAGACCGCGCCGAGGTAGACGTCGCTGAGGGTGCGGGCAGCTTCGGCGACATCCACGGTCGGCGCGATGCACCCCTGCTCCCTGCCCTGTTCGAGCAGGGGCGTCAGATCGGTGAGGAGTTGGGACTCGTAGCGGATCGGGCCGGTCGCCGCGGTCCACCCGAGCAGCATCTGACGGGACAGTTCGGGTTCAGCGGTGATCATGTCGCCCAGGAGGCGGAAGTAGGAGCGGATCCGCTCGAGCGCGTCAGCGCTCGCGGACTCGGCGATCTTCTCCACGGCACGGTCTGCACGCAGGCGCGTCCACAGCATCGGAATGTCACCTTTGCTGGGGAAATGATTGAAGGCCGTCCGACGAGAGGTGCCCGCGCGCTCGGCGATGTCCGACATGGTGGTGTTCTCGTAGCCACGCTCGACGAAGAGCTCTGCCGCGGCCTCGTACAGGAGATTTCGCGTGGCGAGCGCACGCTGCGTCATGGCGCCCGCTTCCGTCGCAGTCGCCATCGATCTACCCCCTACCCGACACTTGACAGGTCTTGCACTGAAGTGCAACCTACCTCACACGTCGATGCTGCACCACAGTGCAACTGCGCGCCGGTCACAAGGGAGTGACATGCCGATGTCGAACGGCGCGAACTCCAGTTCATTCAACATTCTCCAACGGCATCAGCTTCCCGGAGCCCGTCCGTGTGACCGGAGAACACCTCAACCGACAGCCGCCACGCGTGAGCGTTCGCCCTGACAGACGACGATGTCGCACCCCGCCGCGGTCCCGTCCGGACACGTGAGTCCGCGGATCGAGGTCGGGGAGACGACACCCGCCGCCACCACGACCAGGAGTTCCCATGACGTCAGTCCCCTCAGCTGATTCACGCCCACCTCGGGAAGCGCCGGTGCGCAGATCGGCGCGCGTCGTCACCGCGGCCGCGGCAGGCACGTTCATCGAGTGGTACGAGTACGCGCTCTACGCCTTCGCGGCCGGGCTCGTCATCGCGCCTCTGTTCTTCGCCGAAGCCGGCTCGTTCGCCGTACTCGCCACCTTCGCGACGTTCGCCGTGGGCTTCGCCGCCCGCCCCCTGGGCGGCATCGTCCTCGGTGCCGCAGGCGACCGCTGGGGGCGGCGACCGGTGCTGGTCTTCTCGATCCTGCTGATGGGTGTCGCGACCACAGCGATCGGACTGCTGCCGTCCTACGCGACGATCGGCGTGTGGGCGCCGATCCTGCTGGTCCTGCTCCGCCTCGTCCAAGGCTTCGGCGCCGGCGCCGAGCTGGGCGCCGCGATGATCTTCGTCAACGAGTCGACGCCCCGGAGGAACAAGGCGTTCAAGGGCTCGTTCCTCAACGTGGGCGCGATCCTCGGCTCGACCTCCGCGCTCCTGGTGCTGACGATCCTGAGCTCGACCCTCACTCCCACGCAGTTCCTGAGCTGGGGCTGGCGACTGCCGTTCCTGTTCGCCGCAGTGCTCACCGTCGTCTGCGTGCTACTGCGCCGGAAGCTGGACGAGACCCCGGAGTTCCGACGGGTCGAGCAGGAGCGCCGTGACGGACGCGCCGACCGCGCCCACCTCAACCCCTTCCGTCAACTCGCCGTGGCCTTCCGCGACGACCCCCGCAACTTCGCCGCGGCGTTCCTGATGCCCTGCGCCCTGTCCATCGGCGGATACATCGCCCAGGTGTTCGGGATCAACTACCTCAAGACCGCGGTAGGCCTGTCCGCCACCCAGGCCCTGACGGCAACGCTGATCATGATGCTGGTCGGGGTCCCCGCACTGATCTTCTGGGGCTGGCTGTCCGATCGCATCGGCGCGAAGAAGGTCCTCTACATCGGGTCGATCCTCGGGATCCCGATCGCGTTCGGCTACTTCCTCCTGGCCCAGACCGGGAACTTCGGGCTGGTGGTCCTCGCCTCCTGCCTGCTGTGGTGCTTCACCTACAGCTGCTGCAGCTCCACGCAGATGGTCCTCATGCCTCCGCTGTTCCGGCCGCAGTACCGCGGGTCCGGCATGATCTCCGCACGCGAGCTGCAGGGCGGCGTCGTCGCCGGGCCCGCACCCCTGATCGCGGGCGCTCTCGCGTTGGCCCTGGACGGCGCGCCGTGGCTGGTCGCGGGTTTCATCGCCCTCGGCCAGGTCCTGACGATCGCGGGCATGATCCTCGCACGACCGGTCCTGTCCCAGCGCGAGATCGACGAGACGTCCGCATTGCGCGGCCTGCACCCGACCGTCGACGCCAGCGTCCTCGACCTCGAGGGCGGCGTCACCGAGCAGGTGCCGGACCCGTCGAGGCCTTGACATCATCTGCACTCAAGTGCAATCTCTACGCAGATCTGCACTTGAGTGCAACTCTTCGTCACAAGGGAGTGGCATGACCACCACAGCGTCATCACTGCGGCCCACGGATCCTGACCTCTACGCCGGGCCCGCCCTGCTCGATCCGTACCCGCACTACTCCTGGCTGCGTGAGCAGGGTCCGGCGGTGTTCCACCCGGCGCGCGGTGTCTGGCTCGTGCCCGGCTACGCCGAGGCGGTCCGGGTGTTGCGCAGCCACGGCGAGTTCGTCTCGGGGGACGGTGTCGCCTACGCCGACGCGACAGGTCGGGAGCGTTATCCACTCCTGGAGAGCGACCCCCCGATCCACACCCGCATCCGCCGGGCGATGCAGCCGTCGTTCGCGAAGGGGAAGATCGAGCAGCTGCGCGGCGGGGTCGAAGCCGCAGCCGTCGCGATCGCCGACGAAGCTCTCACCCTCGGCGAGATCGATGCCGTGAAGGTGATCGCCCAGCCGATGCCCGACCGGGCAATCGAACTGCTGACCGGCCTGACGCCGCCGAGCGCCGAGACCCTGGTCGCCTGGAGCGATGCGACTGTGCGGGCGCAGGAGCCCGAGGCGTCGCCCCAACACGCGGCGCGCCTCCACGAGGCCCTGAACTGGCTGGTGTCGGACGGAGTTGCCGGTCTGCCGGAGGCCAGCCTCGGCCACGTCATCCTGCAGCTCGGAGGTGAGCGGGGCGGCCTCGAGGAGGGCACCGAGCGCCTGATGACCCTCGCGTCGATCTGGTTGGCGGGCATCGACTCCACCGGTGCGCTACTGGGCAACGCGATCGACGCGTTCATCGAGCACCCGGACCAGTGGGAGCTGCTGCGCCGGCGTCCGGACCTGATCCCGAACGCAGTCGAGGAGCTGTTGCGCTACGAGGCGCCGTTCCGAATCTTCTACCGCCGCACGCGAGCGGAGACCGAGCTCGCCGGCGTCCGGATCCCGGCGGGGGCGACCGTTGGCGCCATGCTCGGGTCGGCCGGGCGGGATCCCCGGCAGTTCCCCGACCCGGATCGGCTCGACCTCACCCGGGACAACGCCCGCACCCACCTCGCATTCGGGGCCTCGATCCACCTCTGCCTCGGCCAGCCACTGGCGCGGATGGAGGTCACGTCGATGCTGACCGAGCTCACCCGGCGCGTGCAACGGTTCGAGCGTGCAGGCGAACCGGTGCGCAGCCCCAGCAAGACCATGCGCAAGTTCGACTCGCTGCCCGTGCGGGTCGTCCCGACCGAAGGAGCCCGGGGATGACCGACTACCCGAAGGGCCCCCACGACCTGGGCGGCGACTGCCACGCGTGGCTGCTCCCCTCCGGCGGCTGGGGCGAGAGCAACACCGGGCTCGTCCGCGGCGCGGGAACGTCGCTGCTGGTGGACACGCTCTACGACCTGCCGCTCACCGCGGAGATGCTCGCGGGCTACGCGCCGCTGACCGCGCAGCACCCGATCCGGACGCTGGTCAACACCCACTCCGATGGCGACCACTGGTTCGGCAACCAGCTCGTCGCCGGTCCTGAGGTGGAGATCCTCGCCACCGAGGCTGCGGCCGAGCTGATGACTTCCGCTGCAGTGGACGAGCTGCGCGGCCTGCGCACCCGCGAGGACGAGATCGGCGAGTTCTTCCGCCGCAACCCTCGGCAGTTCGACCTGTCCGGGATCGTCGCCACCCCGCCCACCCGGACGTTCACGGGCGAGCTGAGCATCGACGTCGGCGGCCGCGAAGTGCAGCTCATCCAGGTCGGCCCCGCCCACACCCCCGGCGACCTGCTGACTTACGTGCCGGACGCGAAGATCATCTACACCGGGGACATCCTGTTCATCGGCGGTGCCCCGCTCGTGTGGACCGGCCCGGTCGCACGCTGCATCGCCGCCTGCGAGCGGATCCTCGACCTCGAGCTCACGACCATCGTGCCCGGGCACGGCCCGCTCACCGACAAGGACGGTGTCCGCGTGGTCCGGGACTACCTCCAGTTCGTGGAGGTTGAGGCCATCAAGCGCTTCGAGGCCGGGCTCAGCGTGGAGGAGGCCGTCGCGTCCATCGACCTCGGCCGCTTCGCCGCGATGACCGAGCGGGGCCGCATCGCCGCCAACGTGCTCAACGTCTACGAGGAGCTCGACCCGAGCCGTCGGCGTGAGAACCGGCTCGAGCAGTTCGGCCGGATCGCCGCCTACGAGCTGGCGAGGGAACAGGAATGAAGATCGCCCGGATCGACATCGAGGGAACGGCCCGGGTCGGCATCGTCGACGCCGATCGCGTCCAGCCGCTCACGGGCGGGACGGACGTGGTCGACGTCCTCGCCGCGACCCCGGCCGATCGCGTGCAGCTCGTCGAGGAGGCTCGCGACGGCGCCCCACTGCTCCTGAGCGAGACCCGGCTCCTCGCGCCGGTCCAGCCGCGCACGCTGCGCGACTTCCTCACCTTCGAAGAACACCTCGAGGGCAGCCTACCGCTGCTCGGCGCGAAGGAACCGCACCCGGCCTGGTACGAGGCGCCGCACTTCTACTTCACCAATACCAACGCGGTCGTCGGGCCGGACGACCCGGTCGCCGTGCCACCCGGGTGTCGGATGCTCGACTTCGAGCTCGAGCTGGCGGCCGTGATCGGCAGGCCGGGGAGAGACCTCACCCCGGAGCGGGCGGCGGACCACATCGCCGGCTACACCATGTTCAACGACTGGTCGGCGCGGGACCTCCAGGGCGCCGCTCGCCCGGCCGGGCTGGGGCCGGTGAAGGGCAAGGACTTCGCCAACGGACTCGGGCCCTGGATCGTCACCGCCGACGAGCTCGCCGACCGGCGGCGGGGCGGTCTGCTGGCGCTGGACATGCACGCCGAGATCAACGGCGTGCCCGTGCCCGGCGGCGGGGACACCTCGGCCAACATGGCATGGTCGTTCGAGGAGATGGTCGCGTTCGCCTCCCGCGGGGCCGACCTCCTGCCCGGCGACGTGCTCGGCTCGGGGACGTGCGGGGCGGGTTGCCTGCTCGAACACTGGGCCCGTACCGGCATCGAAGAGCCCCCGCCGCTGCGGCCCGGGGACGTGGTCACCCTGGTCGTGGAGGGCATCGGGTCGATGTCCACCCGGATCGTCCCCGGCGTCGAACCGGTCGCCCTGGGTAAGGCCCGCGTCGGGCAGCGCCGGCGGGCGCGACCGTGGTGAGCGAGCTCTGGGCCCCGCCGGCCGGCGCCACCGAACCGGTCGTCTCCGCCTTCGCCCGAGCCGCCGGCCTCCCGGGAGCCTCCTACGACGCGCTCTGGCGCTGGTCGGTCGAGGACACCACCGGCTTCTGGGGCGCCGTGGCGGACTTCTGCGCGATCGCGTGGGACACGCCGCCGGACGCGGTCACCGACGGCGCCCCGATGCCAGGGACCCGCTGGTTCCCCGGCGGGCGGCTGAACTACGCGGCGCAGGTGTTCCGAACCCCGCGGACCGGGCTCGCCGTCGTCGGGCACGACGAAACCGGCGCAGCAGGCTCCCTCACCTGGGCCGAGCTGGAGGCACAGGTCACCGCCCTGGCCGCCACCCTCGCCCGGCTGGGTGTCGGGAAGGGCGACCGGGTCGTCGGCTACCTTCCCGACCGTCCCGAGGCGATCGTGGCGTTCCTCGCCGCGGTCTCGCTCGGCGCGGTCTGGGCGGGCTGCGGCACCGACCTCTCGGCCGACGCCGCAGGGGCCCGGCTCGGGCAGCTCAGCCCGACCTGCCTGATCGCGGCGTCGGGACACCACCACCGCGGCCGCTGGATCGACCGCACCGCGGACGCGGCAGCGCTGCGCAAGAGCCTGCCGGAGCTGCGGGCGACCGTGCTCGTCGGCGACGGCCACGTCACCGACGAGACCACGCTGGGGTGGGCGCAGGCGATCGCCGGCACCGAGCGGACGCAGCCGCTGCCGGTCGCCGCCGACCATCCCCTGTGGGTGCTGTTCACCTCCGGCACCACCGGGCCGTCCAAGGGCGTGGTGCACGGCCACGCCGGAGTCGTCGTCGAGCACTGCAAGAACCTCGGTCTCCACCAGGACGTCCGACCCGGTGACCAGTACTTCTGCTACACCACGCTCAACTGGATGATGTGGAACCTGCGGGTCGGGGCCCTGCTCCGCGGGGCCACGGTGCACTGTTACGACGGCGCCCCCACCCCCCGCGCCCTCTGGCAGGTCGCCGAGCAGGGGCAGCTCACCCACCTGGTGGTGAGTCCCGGCTACCTGGGCGCCACCAGGGCTGCGGGGCTGCATCCGGCGGCGGACTTCGCCCTCGGCGCGCTGCGGGTCGTCACGTGCACCGGGTCCGTGCTCACCGCCGAGCTGCACAGCTGGGCGGCCGAGCAGCTCGGCCCGGAGGTCCTGGTGGGCTCCTCCACCGGCGGGACGGACGTCGTCAGCGCATTCGCGGGCTCCGTCCCCACCGTCCCGATCCGGGCCGGTGAGATCGCCGTGCGCTGCCTGGGCGTGAACCTGCAGGCCTGGTCGCCAGCAGCCGAACCGCTGGTGGACGAGGTGGGCGAGCTCGTCGTCGTCGCGTCGCTGCCTACGATGCCCCTCGGCTTCTGGAACGACCCGGACGGCAGCCGCTACCGCGCCGCCTACTTCGAGGATTTCCCCGGGGTATGGCGACACGGGGACTGGATCACGGTCTCGGACCGCGGGTCGGTCGTCGTCCACGGTCGCTCCGACGCGACCCTCAACCGCAACGGCATCCGCATGGGCAGCGCCGACATCTGCCAGGCCGCCGAGGACCTCCCCGAGGTCGCCGAGGCACTGGTGGTCGGGATCGAGGAACCCGGGGGCGGCTACTGGATGCCGATGTTCGTGACCCTCGCCGGTGGCCGGGACCTCGACAACGACCTCGCCGCCACCGTGCAGGCAGCCGTGCGGGACCGGGTGTCCCCGCGCCACGTCCCCGACGAGGTCATCCAGGCGCCGGGGATCCCCCACACCCGCACCGGGAAGAAGCTCGAGGTCCCGGTCAAGAACATCCTGATCGGCCGAACCGGCGCGGTGCAGCGGGACGCGGTCGACGAACCCGAGCTCCTGTCGTTCTACCAGCGGGTCGGCGAGGACCGACGCCGCACGAGAGGGGGAAGCCGATGACTCTCGACACCATCGACCTGGTCGTGCGCGACAAGGAGGCCGTGGCCGACGGCGTCGTCCTGCTCACCCTGGGCAGGGCGGAGGGCGGTGGCCTCCCCGCCTGGGAGCCCGGGGCACACATCGACCTCCGTCTCGGCGAGGTGACCAGGCAGTACTCCCTCTGCTCCTCCCCCACCGCCACCGAGCACTACCAGGTCGCCGTACTCCGCGAGCCCGCGAGCCGCGGCGGATCGTCCTACGTCCACGACCGGCTCGCCCCAGGTGACCGGCTCGTCGCCAGCGGTCCACGCAACCACTTCGCGCTGGTCGAGGCGAAGCGCTACGTGTTCATCGCAGGTGGCATCGGCATCACCCCGATCCTCCCCATGGTCGAGGTCGCCGAGCAGGCAGGTGCGGAGTGGACGCTGCTCTACGGCGGGCGGAGTGCTTCCACCATGGCGTTCACGCAGCGGCTGACCCGGTTCGGGGCCGATCGGGTCCGGCTGCACCCGCAGGACCAGCACGGTCTGCTCGACCTCTCCGAGCTGCTCGCCGCACCGCAGCCGGACACCGCCGTCTACTGCTGCGGCCCCGAGCCCCTGCTGAAGGCAGTCGAGACACACTGCGCCTCGTGGGCTGCGGGCGCGCTGCACCTCGAGCGCTTCGCCCCCGCCGACGGAGCGACGGACGGACCGACCACCTCCTTCGACGTCGAGTTCGCCCAGTCCGGCGTCACCCTCACCATCCCGGCGAATCGCTCGATCGTCGCCGTCGCCGAGGACGCCGGCGTCCCCGTCGTCTACTCGTGCGAAGAAGGCACCTGCGGGGTCTGCGAGACCCCGGTGCTCGAGGGCGAGCCGGACCACCGCGACTCCGTCCTCACCGAACAGGAACGCCGGAAAAAGACATGCATGATGATCTGCGTCTCGCGCGCCCGAACGGCCCGACTCGTCCTCGACGCATGACTGCGGTGTCCAGCCAGGTCGCCCACGCAACCGCGAACACCAAAGGCGGTGTCAAGATCGGCAAGGTCCAACTCGTCCGAGCCATGCTCGCCGACCGACGTCCGCGTCCGCCAGGGCGGCCTCGAGGATGCCGCGCAGGTCCTTCTCGCGAGTACGCCGGCGTCCGGGCCGGCCACACCATTGTCCGCGGGACCGCCCGCGCCTTCGTCTCCGGCGGGGACCGTCGGTCGCACCTCGGCCACGAAGCTGTTCTGCACCGAACGCTCTACGACGACGTCCGGCTGCTGCGCCTCTACGAGGGCACCAGCGAGATCCAGCGCCGCCTGATCGTGGGCAGCGGGCTCGTCCGCGGAAATTGAGGACCGTCTCGGATCTCAGAACGTCCAGGGCTGTCAGTCACCGTCCTGGTCACCGCTTACGGCCGATCACCGTGTCGAACAGGCATCACCGCTGATGATCTACAAGCTCGGTAGGCGGCGTCTGACCAGCAGGAACCAGTTTCGGAGACCTTGGGCGAGTACACGACTCCCCTCCAGCGGGTTGGGGGTTCGATTCCCTCCCGGCGCACCATTGTTGCAGGTCAGACCGCCTGTCGGTCTGGCCTGCTACCTTTTCCCGGAGATCCACTCAACGGAAACTCCGTCCGGGAGGGGTACGCGATGGTTCGTCCTCCGCTCGCGCTCGGCTCTCACGGTGAGCTTCAGGTCACCCGCGACGGCGGTTGATGGCTGGCCCGCTGTCGGTAGCGCGATCTTGACGGCAAGACGCGCCGGATCGAGCGCTGGGCCTCGACCAAGAACGCTGCCGCGAAGGCTCTCCAGGACGAGCTCCACGATCGCGTGGGCGGCTCCGAGGCCGCCGCTCGGACCCACCCTCGCGCTTCAGCGAAGCCGCCGATCTGTGGTTCGCCAAGATCAAGGAGCGCCCCGCTGACTCGGCCGCCGACACATACTCGAGCTGCCTCCACAAGCAGGTCTCCCGAAGCTCGGTGAGCTTCGGCTCGCCGAGTGCAACGTCGCTCGCCTCGACGCCTACTTCGCGGCGCTCGACCAGGCCAGGAAGACGGTCGTCCTCTCCCGATGAATTTCTCGAGGAGCGAACGCCACGCGCCAACGGCCGCCGCATGATCCGAGCCATCGTCAGCGGCGTCATGCAGCAGGCAGTGCTCACCCAGGTCATCCCCGACGAACCCGGTCCGGGAGCTGGAGCGTATTGAGACGCCCCGGGGCCATGAACCACTCCCCCGCGAGGCCTTACCGTCGAGGAACGTCGCCGGCTTCTCGAGTTCACCGACAACGACGAGGTCGCAGTCCGGGCGGATATGCCCGACCTCATCCGCTTCGCCCTCGGGTCCGGCCTCCGCGTCGGCGAGATCTGCGCCGCCGGCTGGATGCGGTGGCGTACGTACGCACTGCGATCATGACGCAGCGGACGGCCTTCCAGTCGATGTCCTCGAACGCGAAGTCCGCGGGAGTCCCCGTCCTCGTGCTCCACGCACTCGCCCGGACGGCCTCGACGTCGAGTCCGACGACGTCTCGGCTGCCTTCACCGAGGCGTCGAGCCATTCACCACCGATGCCACCGAGCCCGACCACCACGATCCGAGCTCGGTCAGGGCCATGATCGTCCGTCAGCGCGCACTTCCTGTTTCCGCCTCCACGTCGAGGCGCTGCCTGCGGATTCATGTAGTCCTGCAGATGCGTGACCTTGCCGTTGCGCCGGGTGATGAACCAGATGTAATGGAGAACCAAAGGTGTTCCATCGGGGCGTCGGTGGTGGCCGGTTGCCCGCACGACGGTGTCGTCGCCGGCCTGAATGGTCCGCACATCACGGAACGTCCCGATCTCCAGGCGTTCGACCAGTCGACTCATGTGGGCGCGCATCGCCGCGTGGCCTTCCAGCCTGCGAACTCGATTCTCGGGCGCCCACGGCAGTTCGTGGACGCCGTCGGCGGCGAACATGGCGAGCCAGCCGTCGAGATCGCCGTCCGCAAGGGCGTCGATCGCCGTGGCGAGCCACTTCGGGAGTGTCGTGTCCGTGCTCACGGCATCATCGCGAGAGACCGGCCGCTATTCAGCGGCAAGCGCCTCGATGCGCTCACTGTGGAAGCGGATGGCCCGCGAGTGATAGCGGATGAGCTCGTCCCGGGTGCGACCCCCTGGACCTTCGACCGGTTCGTCGTCCCGCGAGGCGAGGCCGTACAGGACGAGATCGGTGAATCTGTCGGCGATCTCATCCGGACTCAGCGACCCGGATGAGCGGTACCATTTCCACAGCCAGTTGCACATACCGTCGATCGCGAAGACCGTGATGTTCTCGTCGCTGCTGACGAATTCGCCATTGCGCATGCCCTCGCGAATGATCTCCTGGACCACGAGATCGCTTTCCCGCTTGAACTGGCGGAACTCCGCACGCACCTCATCGGGCAGCTCGGACTCGGCGCTGAAGGACAAGCCGTAGAGCTCGATGTTCTCGGTGATGCAGGAGATGTGGTGCCGGACGTAGAGCCGCAGCCTCTCCCGCGTCGTTCCCGGCGCCGAGGTGACGGCGTCGAGCTTCTCGATGTCGCGTTTGAGCCAGTCACCGAACACGTGCCGCAGGAGATCGTCCCGGTTGGTGAAGTAGTGATAGAGGGCCGCCTTCGTCAGGCCGACCTCGTCGGCGATCTCCTGCAGGGTGACCGCCCGGATACCTCGCGCCTGGAACAGCCTCGTCGCAGCCTTGGTCAGCTCTTCCTGCATCACGGCGCCCTTGGGCATGACGTCCCCCTCCGGTGGAGTCGCGGCGTGGAATCAGCGCGGAACTTCGATGAACTCGAGCTGTACCCCGGCCATGTCCCGGGGGTGGGTGAAGTTCACCGCGGCGTGGCCCTCGCCGCGGGCGGGCTCCTCCAGAACGGGTGTCAGTCCGCTCTCCCGCAGTTCCCGAGTCGCCACATCGACATCCTGCACTCCGACCGACACGAGGAAGACACCCTCCCCGCGCCGCTCCACGAAGCGGCTCACCGACGTGCCCTCGTCCACGCTCGCGATGAGGTTCAGGTGGAAGCCGTCGAGGTCGAACGACGAGCCCCGCAGGCCGGGGAAGGCGAAGCCCGACTCGTCCACCGGCTTCGCCTCCACTCCGAAGATCTCCTGGTACCGCCGCGTCCACTGCTCGAGGTCCTTGACGGCGATGTTGATGCCGTGAATACCGTTGACCTGCATGTGCTACTCCGAGATCGATGGTGGTGCCGACAGCGTGGTGCCGGTCAGGTGATGGCCATGCCGCCGTCGACGACGATCGTCTGGCCGGTGACGAAGCCGCCTGCGGGCGACGCCAGCCACACGCCGACCCCCGCGATCTCCGCGGGGGATCCGAACCGGCCCAACAGCAGACGGGGCGTGATGACCGTGTCGATGTAGTCGGCGCTGTACTGCTCGGTCATCTCGGTCTCGAAGAACCCGGGCGCGACGGCGTTCACCCGGATGCCCTTCCGCGGGCCCCACTGCTGGGCGAGGTCGCGCGTGAGCCCGATCAGCCCGGCCTTGCTCGCGGTGTACGCGGCCTGCGGAAGCCCGGCGGTGGTGAGGGCGAGGACGCTGGAGACGTTGACGATGGAACTGCCGGGCGGCATGACCGCGGCGCAGGCCTGGGCCATCCAGTACGCGCCGTGCAGGTTGACGTCGACGACCGCGCGGAACTGTTCCGGCGTCTCGCGCGTGGCGGGCACCGCCGTCCCGATGCCCGCGTTGTTCACGAGGACGTCGACGCCGCCGAACCGATCACACGCATGGCCGACGGCGGCCCGGCACTGCTCGGGGTCGCTGATGTCGGCCTTGATCGCGAGCGCCTCGCCGCCCGCACTCTCGATGTCGGCGACCGTGCGGTCGAGCAGTGCGGTCCGCCGGGCCGCGACGACGACCCGGGCACCGGCCGCCGCGAGCGCCCGGGCGAACGCGACCCCGAGCCCGGACGACGCGCCGGTCACGAGGGCCACCCGACCATCGAGCCGGAACAGTGCCTCCGGGGACAAGTCCCTCATCGCAGGTCCAGCAGCCGCTTGACCTTGCCCTCGCCGCCCAGCCCGGTCAGTGAGGCCAGCGACCCCGAGGGGACGACCTCGACGTCCACCCCGACTCCGAAGGCGGTGTGCAGCTTCTCCGTCATATCGGCCTGGATCTCGGACTCGTGCCCGCCGCGGGTCTCGATCTGCACGCGCATCCGCTCCCGGGACGCCAGCCCCTCCCCCACCGTCTCGACGATGCAGAGGAACTCGCCGGTCGTGCGGGCGTCGCCCTGGATGACGTCCTGCGCCGAGCGCGGGTACACACTGGTCGCGCGGAGCTTGACCATCTCGTCCGACCGGCCGAGGAAACCGGACAGCTTCGTGGTGCGCAGGCCACAGCCGCAGCCCTCCCGCGCGCTCACCCGCATGAGGTCCTTGAGGTCGTAGCGGATGATCGGCGGGACCGACCGGTGCAGGCTCGTGACGACGAGGTTGCCGGGCTCGCCGACGACGGTGATGTCCCCCGTGTCGCGGTCGGCGATCTCCAGGACCGCGGTGTCGTCGTTGACGTGCAGGCCGTCGTGGGCCCGGCACTCGAACCCGACCAGGCCCACCTCGTGGGTCCCGTAGTTGTCGAACACCTCGCAGGCCCAGGCGTCGGCAAGGAGCTTCCGAAGGTGGCCCTCGACGTCCACGCCCAGGTAGGTGTGGATGAACGTCGTGCGCAAGTCCTTCTGCAGGTCCACGCCCTCGCGCACGGCCGTCTCGGCCAGGATCTTCATGTACTCGCCGAACGCGACCCAGCCCGCCGTGCCCCACTCGCGGGCGAGCTCGAGCTGCCGTTTCGACGGGGTCACCACGCCCGACCCCGTCGTGAGCGGGACCATCCCGCACCAGTTCATCGCCGCCGTGGACGAGCACCAGGCCGTGTTCGCCAGGCTGTTCGTCAGCGTGATCTGCAGGATGTCTCCCACCTGGCCGCCCTGGGCGTGGAAGGCGCGCGCGAACTGGATCGCCTGGGCCTCCCACGCCACCGGGTCGAACAGCGTCGGCCGCGGCAGCCCGGAAGTCCCACCGCTCGACTGGATCTTGAGCGGGGTGGCCATTGCCTTGAGGGCGAAGTTCTGGTGCGAGCCGAAGGGTGGCTCGTCCTCGATGCTCTGCTTGAGGTCATCGCTGGTGAACGTGGGGATCTTCGTGATGTCGTCGAGCCCGCGGATGTCCCCGGGCTCCAGGCCGGCTGCCCGCCACCGCTTGTCGTAGAACGGCACGGCCCAGGCGTCGGCGATCCGCGCGCGGAACCGGTGGTCCTGCAGCTCGCGGAGACCCTCGTCCGAGAGGGAGGCCATCGCGCCGGTGAACGCGGGCGGTGGGGGGTAGTCCTCGACGAACCGCGGCCAGTCGACGCTCGACCAGTAGTAGGGCATGGTCATGTCTTCTCCGGAGGTCACAGGGAGCGCGTTCACAGGCTCTGGGGGTCGAGGTCGAGGGTGGTCCGGTCGTGGCCGGCCAGCAGGTCGAGCTTCGCGTGCGCCGCAGGTAGTTCGTAGCGGTAGAAGTAGCGGGCGGCGGCACGTTTGCCGTCGTAGAAGGGGCCGTCCTTGCCGTGCGCGGCGATCACCAGGTCGAGCCAGGTCCAGGCGAGGACGACGTGCCCGAAAGCCTCCAGGTATGCCGTGGCGTTCGCCCGGCCGACCGCGGCGTGCTCCGGCTCGGTGATCAGAGCCGTGACACGCTCCAGCCTCTCAAGCAGGCGGCCGAGTGGTGCGGCGAACTCGTCCAGCTCGGCGGCCCGCGCGAGCGTCTGGCGGGCGGCGGCGGTGAACGCACGGAACGCGGCCCCGTCCCGCATGACAACCTTGCGCCCCAGCAGGTCCAGCGCCTGGATGCCGTGCGTGCCCTCGTGGATGGGGTTGAGCCGATTGTCCCGGTAATGTTGCTCGACGTCGAACTCGCGGCTGTACCCGTAGCCGCCGTGCACCTGGATGGCCAGCGAGTTCGCCTCAAGGCACCACTGCGATGGCCAGCTCTTCGCGACGGGCGTGAGGATGTCGAGCAGCAGGCTCGTGTCCTCCCCGGTGCGCTGCCGGTCGACGAGGTGGGCGCAGCGGAGCACGAGGGCCGATGAACCCTCCACGTAGGACTTCTGCGCCAGCAGCATCCGGCGGACGTCCGGGTGCTCGACGAGGGTGGCCCCGCCCTGCATGCGCACCGTGGCGTACTCGAGGGACTTCCGGTACCCGGCCTGCCCCAGCGCCGCGGCGACGAGGCCGACACCGATACGGGCCTCGTTCATCATGTGGAACATGTACTGCAGGCCGCGGTTCTCCTCCCCGATCAGGTGACCGACCGCGCCGTCGAAGGCGAGCAGGGTGTTCGTGGTCCCCCGGGCGCCCATCTTGTGGTTGAGCCCCACGAGCGCGAGCTCGTTGCGCCGCCCGTCCGTGAGGACCTTGGGTACCGCGACCAGCGAGAGGCCCTTGACGCCTGGCCCTCCGGTCCTCGCCAGCACGAGGTGCAGGATGTTCCCGAGCTCGTGGTCGCCGGCCGAGATCCACATCTTGGTGCCGGTGACCCGATAGGTGCCGTCCTCCGCCCGCACGGCCCGCGTCGAGACGTCCGCGAGCGAGGAGCCGGCGTCGGGCTCGGACAGGCACATCGTCCCGAAGAGCTCGCCGGCGAGCATCGGCCGCACCCATTCACCGACCTGCTTCGGGCTGCCGTGCGCCTGCAACAGGTTGGCCGCGGCGATGGTGAGGAAGAGGTAGCCGGTCGTCGCAGTGTTGGCCGCCTGGAACCAGGCCATGCAGGCCTGGAACACCGACAGCGGCAGCTGCATCCCGCCCAGGGACTCGTCGAACTGCGCCGCGATCAGGTCGGCCTTCGCGAACGCCGCCACCGCCGCCGCGACCTCGTCGGGCAGGACGACCTTCCCGTCCTCCCCGATCCGGGGCTCGTGCTCGTCGCTGAGCCGGTTGTGCGGGGCGAAGTAGTCGGCGGCCAGGCTCTCGCAGACCTCCAGGAGGCCGTTGAAGGTCTCCGCCGAGTGCTCGGCGAAGTACGGGTGCCCGGTGAGCGAGACGACGTCGAGCCACTCGAACAACAGGAACTGCAGATCGCGACGCGACATCACCGCGGCGGACATTGGGCCTCCTCTCTTCGGAGTGACGGGTGCTCGTCAGAGTCGCTCGATGACCATGGCCATGCCCTGGCCGCCGCCGACGCACATGGTCTCGAGGCCGATCTGCTTGTCGTGGCGCTCGAGGTTGTTGAGCAGCGAGGCGGTGATCCGGGCGCCGGTCATGCCGAACGGATGTCCCAGGGCGATGGCGCCACCGGACACGTTGAGCGTGTCCTCGTCGATGCCGAGCTCACGCGCGGATCCCAGCACCTGGACGGCGAAGGCCTCGTTGATCTCTACCAGGTCGACGTCCTCGATCGTCATCCCGGCCAGAGCCAGCGCCCGCCGCGATGCCTCGATCGGGCCGAGGCCCATGATCTCCGGCGAGAGCCCGGACACCCCGGTCGAGACGATCCGGGCCAGCGGGCGGACGCCGAGCTCCCGGGCCCGCGCCTCGGACATGATCACCAGGGCCGCGGCGCCGTCATTGAGCGGGCAGGCGTTGCCCGCGGTCACGGTGCCGTCGACGCGGAAGACCGGCTTGAGGGCGGCGACCTTCTCCAGGGTGGTCCCCGCCCGGGGGCCGTCGTCTGTGGAGACAACGGTACCGACCGGGAGTGTGACCGGGGTGATCTCGCGGGCGAAGTGCCCGTCGGCGATCGCTGCCTCGGCCCGGTTCTGCGAGCGGACCGCCCAGCGGTCCTGCTCCTCGCGGGTGATCCCGGTGGCGGTCGCGACGTTCTCGGCGGTCTGTCCCATGGCGATGTAGGCGTCCGGCAGCAGGCCGGTCTGGCGCGGGTCGCCCCACGGGTCGTTGGTCTCCGCGAGCTGCGCCGTCCGCTTCTGCGCGTCGTCGAACAGCGGATTCTGCGTGTCCGGCAGCGAGTCCGACATGCCCTTCACGTAGCGGGAGACGGTCTCGACTCCGGCCGAGACGAAGGCGTGTCCCTCCCCCGCCTTGATCGCGTGGAACGCCATCCGGGTCGTCTGCAGCGACGACGCGCAGTAGCGCGTCACCGTGGTGCCCGGCAGCGTGTCGTAGCCGAGTTGGACGGCGACGATGCGGGCCATGTTGAAGCCCTGTTCGCCCCCGGGGTTGCCGCAGCCGAGGATGAGGTCGTCGAGCTGGGTGGGGTTGAGCTCGGGCACGGCGTCCAGCGCCGCGCGCACCATCTGCGCGGCCAGGTCGTCCGGGCGCATGCCGGCCAAGGAGCCCTTGCCGGCTCGCCCGATCGGCGAGCGCGCGGCGGAGACGATGACTGCGTCCGTCATGAGGTCAGCCTTCTGTGGGGAGGAACCGGTACCCGTCGCCGTCGGACAGGATGTGCCCGCCGCTGCGACCGCTGAAGTGCGTGCCGAGGACCAGGAGGTCCGTGTCGGCGACGGAGCGGAGGAAGGCGGTGCGGGTCTCGGCGGACCGGGCCCGGTCGGTGTCACCGCGCGAGCTCCAGGCGGGGTGCGCGATTTGGATCGGGTGATGGATGAAGTCGCCGGTGACCAGCGCCGAGGCCCCGCTGGACTCCAGCGTGACGCTGTGGTGCCCGGTGGTGTGCCCCGGCGTGGCGGTGTACCGCACACCGGGGCTGACCTCGTGGTTTGAGTCGACGAGGTCGACAAGTCCGGCGTCCACACAGGGCTGGATCGACTCGGCGAACACGAGCCGGGTCTGCGAGTGGATATCCGGGTTCGCGCCCTGGTAGACGACGGCGTGGGCCAGGTCGTCCGTCGCCGCCACGCCCTCCCGCAGCCCGGAGTGGTACTCGAACTCGTCCCGGACGTAGGTGTAGCGGGCGTTCGGAAAGGTCGGGCGCCACTTGTCCCCGTCGAGGACGGTGTTCCAGCCGACGTGGTCGAGATGCAGGTGGGTGGCGAGGACGAAGTCGATGTCCTCCGGCTGGTAGCCGGCCGCCGCGAGGCGCTCCAGGAACGGGGTGTCCAGGCCGCCCCAGTTCGGGATCAGCGGGAGGTTCTTGTGGTTGCCGCAGCACGCGTCGACCAGTACCCGGTGTGTCGGGGTCTCGACGACGTAGGCGTGCAGGCTCCAGAGGGTCTGTCCGGCGTCGTTGGCGTAGTCCGGGTACAGCCACTCGACTGACCGCACCGCCTCGGGCGTGGCCTCCTCGATCAGCCCGTCGAGCTCGCCGGGCTCTACCGGCATCTCGACGATCTGGCTGACCTTGATGTCTCCCACCTGCCAACTGGTCATCATCGACTCCTCTCGGCTCATCAGACGGTCCGTCCCGCCATCTCGCCCTCGTAGATCGCCTCGTCGACCCTGCGCGGGGCCACGCAGTCGCCGATCTCGGTCACGGGGAAGCGCCCTGCCAGCGCCGTGGCCAGCGCACCCTCGGGCGCTCGCATCGCCACGGTCACGATCGAGTCGATCGGGACCACCTTCGTCCGCCCGTCCCAGATCCGGCCGACGACCGCCCCCTCGGGGGTGACCTGGAAGACCGCGTGCTGAGGTGTCAGCTCCACACCCGCCGCGTGCAGCCGCGGGAAGAGGTGCGCGGTGTCGAGATACAGGACCGTGTTGTCCCCCAAAGACATCCGGGTGGTGACGACCTCCACCTGCTTGCCGCCGGCGGCCAGCTTCTCGGCGAGCCCGAGCGCGAGGTAGTCGCCGGTGTCGTCGATGACCAGCACCCGCTCCCCCGCCCGCTGCGGCTCCGTGATCGCGGTGATCGGGTCCAGGACGGTCGTGTGCTCCAGCCCTGGGATGCCGCCGTGGTTGCCGACGGCGGCCAGGTAGCCGTCCGTCTTCCAGGAGGAGCCGGTCGCGACGACGACGTGATGCGGGTCCTCCGCCGCGATTGTGTCCACGGTCGCGGCCGTGCCCAGCCGGATGTCGACCTTGAACTTGTCGAGCGTGCGCTCCATGTCCGAGACCATCGCCGCCCACCGGCCTCGGGTGGGGAGCTGGGCGGCGTAGCGGATCTGGCCGCCCAGCACGTCGTCCCGCTCGAAGAGGACGACGCGGTGGCCGCGCGTGGCGGCGGTCTCCGCCGCGCGCATGCCGGCGGGTCCACCCCCGACGACGACGATCGTCCTCGGCTCGGCGACGTGGTCCAGGGTGCCCAGCCCCAGCTCGGCCTCGCGGCCCGCTGACGGGTTCTGCGTGCAGGTCAGCGACCAGCCCTTGGCCATGCGGGAGAAGCAGCCCTGGTTGCCCGCCACGCAGTGCCGGATCTCGTCCTCGCGCCCGGTCTGCGCCTTGGTGATCAGGTGGGGGTCGGCGATGTGGGCGCGGGTCATCGCCACCAGGTCGGCGTCGCCCCGCTCGATGATCCCGTTCGCGGTGTCCAAGTCAGCGATCCCGTTGGCGGTGAGCACCGGCTTGTCGGTGATCCGCTTGGCGCGCATCGCCAGGTCGACCAGCGGGGTCCCGGGGATGCTCATCGGGGACACGGTCTGGTGGAACGTCAGGGCGGCTCCGCCGCTGACGCTGAAGTAGTCGAACAGACCCGTCTCGTCGAGCGTACGCAGGATGCGCTCGCCCTCGTCCGGCTCGATCCCGCCGGCCACGAACTCATTCAGCGACAAACGGACACCCACCGCGAACTCCTCCGCCGGCATCGCCTTCCGCACGGCCTGCGCGCACTCGACGACGATCCGGCACCTGTTCTCGGTCGACCCGCCGTAGGCGTCGGTACGACGGTTGGTCAGCGGAGAGAGGAAGCTGCACAGCAGGTAGCCGTGGGCGGCGTGGACCTCGGCGCCGTCCAGGCCCGCGACGGCGGCGTTGCGCGCGCTGCGGCCGAACCCCGCGACCAGCTTGGCGATGTCCTCCTCCGTCATCGGCCGCGGGATCTCACCGTAGGTCGGCGACGGCAGGCCGGACGCACTCCACAGCGACCGCCAGTTGTCCAGGTGCATCGTGTTGTTGTCCTCGGCACCGAAGTGCGAGAGGTCGACGAACACCTTGGCGCCGTGCCTGTGCACGGCCTTCGCGAGCCGCTCGTAGACCGGGATCACCTCGGTCGGCCAGCTCTGCAGGGTGCGGAGCATCATCCCGCGGCTCGACGGGTGCACGACCTGCGCCTCGGTCAGGATCAGCCCGGCACCGCCCTTCGCCCGCTCCTCGTAGTAGTCGACGCTCTGCTGGGTCATGAGGTTGTCGCGGCCGTAGGCCAGCGCGTGCGGGGTCACCACGACCCGGTTCTTGAGCGTGAGGGGGCCGACCTGCAAGGGCTGCCAGAGGGAGTCGTACTCGCGCATCGTCGCGCTCCTCAGTGTCGAAGTGGTGGCTGAGGCACCGCCCGCCAACCTGTAAGTTGAAAATTTGAACGAGCAGTAACTCGTGGCAGATTAGGAGCGCTCGCCGGGCATGTCAAGGACGGACTCGGCGAACCGGCTGACCTGCACGGCGACGCAGACCGGCTTCTGCCCGGCGTCGCTCTCGAAGATCGTCTCTGTGAGCACGTGGGCGGTGTCGGCACCGACGCGATCGACGGACTGGATCACCGCCCGCATCCTGACGCGCGACCCGACCGGTGACGGCGCGGGGAAGCGCACCTTCTCGTAGCCGTAGTTGAGAGTGGGGGCGAACCCGTCGAAGGACATCAGCTCGCCCAGCAGGGCCGGGCCGAGCGAGAGCGTGTAGAGACCGTGCGCGATCGTCGAACCGAACCGGCTCGCGGCTGCGCGCGCGGGGTCGACGTGGATCCACTGGTGGTCGTCGGTCACCCTCGCGAAGGCGTCGATTGCTCCCTGGGAGACCGTTCGCCACGGGGTCGGGCCGAGCTCGACGCCGACCAGGGCTCTCAGCTCCTCGACGGTGGTGGGTCGGAGCGGGCCCATCAGATGGCGATGCCTCCGTCGACTGGGAGGACGACGCCAGTGATGTAGGCGGCCTCGTCCGAGGCCAGGAAGGCGACGGCGGCCGCCATCTCCGACGGGGCCCCGAAGCGGCGAAGGGGGATGGCCTCCTCGATGTCCCTGCGCCGCTCCGGCGGAATCGAGTCGATCATCCGGGTCTCCGCGTTCGGCGAGATCGCGTTCACGGTGACCCCGAATCGGGCGAGTTCCTTCGCCGCAGTCTTGGTGAACCCGATGATCCCCGCCTTGGCGGCGGCGTAGTTGGCCTGTCCAAGGTTCCCCCGGAGTCCGCTGTAGGAGGTGACGTTGACGATCCGTCCTCCGCCCTGGCGACGAAAGTGGGGCACCGCCGCCCGAGTCATGCGGAAGGTCCCACCAGCGTGCACCGCGAGGACCGCCTCCCATTCGTCGTCGGTGAGTTTCCACAGCATCCCGTCGCGCAGGATCCCGGCGTTGTTGACCACGACGTCCACCCGTCCGGTCTCGGTCACGACCCGCTCGTAAAGCTCCTCGACTCGAGCGGTGTCGGAGATGTCGGCGGCGACGCCGGTCGCGCCGATCTCCTTGGCGGTCTCGGTCACCGCGTCGGCGTCCGCGTCGACACAGAACACCTCACCACCCGCCTCTCGGAAGCGTTCGGCGACGGCCCGGCCCACGCCGCGGGCTGCGCCGGTGACGACGATCGTCCGGGCGATGTAGTCGAACGTCAGGTTGGCCATGAAGTACTCCTGTTCGTGGTGCGGCGGTCACGCGGTGTTGTTCGCGATGAGGCCCGCGGACACGTGCAGGACCTCGCCGGAAACCATGCGCGCGTCGTCCGAGAGCAGGTAGAGGTAGGCATTCGAGACGTCCTGCGCGGCGACGTGGGGGACGCCGAGCGGGTGCATCGCTGCCATCCGCTCGAGCATCTGCCCACGGGTCGGGTTCTCGAGGTCGGGACAGAACAGCTTGTACGCCTGCTGGTTGTTGTTCATCGAGGGCAGGTCACCCGGGTCGACGTTCGTCGGCGCAACGCAGTTCGCCCGGATCCCGTAGGCGCCGTACTCGGCCGCCACGGTCTTCATCAGCCCGATCACACCCCACTTCGACGCGCCGTAGTCCGCGATGTGCTGATAGGCGAACCGGCCCGCGGTCGAGGCCGTGATGACGATCGCCCCCTTGCGTTGCGCGACCATGTGGGGCAGGACCGCACGACAGGCGTGGAAGGCCCCGGTCAGGTTCGTGTCGATCACCGCTCGCCAATGTTCGGGATCGAGATCGGCCACTTTGCCGAAGCCGAGGATGAGTCCGGCGTTGCACAGCAGATGGTCGATCCGGCCGAGCTCATCGACCGTCTGCTCCGCGGCCTTCACCATCGCGTCGGCGTCGCGGACGTCGGCGACGATGCTCACGCACCTACGACCGAGGTCGGACACCATCCGGTGAGTCTCCTCGAGGTCCTCCCGGGACCCACCCGGGTAGAACTGGCCCTCGACGTCGACGACGCAGTTGTCCAGGAGCGCGACGTCCGCACCCTCGCGCGCCACGGCGACGGCGTGCGAACGTCCCTGCCCCTTCGCCCCGCCGGTGATGAGTGCGACGGTGCCGTCCAACCTACCCACGGTGTTCCTCCTTCTGATGCTCGGTCAGCGACGCCTGGGCGCGCAGCGGGTGGAGCACATGGATCTCCAGGTCCCCGACGAGCAGGGATGCGCTGTCCTCGAAGAACCGCCGCATGTAGGGCTGCTCGAGGTGCTCGCGAACGGCATGGCCGTCTCGGTAGAGCTCGTAGAAGGCCACGCTGCCGGGCCGGGCGGGATTGACGAACGCCTCGTACGCCAGGACCCCGGGCTCGGCGCGACTGGGGTCGCCCAGGGCGAGCATCCGCTCGCGCAGATCCTGCTCCCGGCCGGGTCGGGAGTCGGCGTAGCCGACGAAGGCGACGGGCTCGTCGCTCGTCAGGAGCTCGGCCGATATTGGTTCAGACATTGGACATCTCCGTCCGATGCGAGGCGCGGATGAAGGGCGCGGTGTCGTTACAGCAACGGGTAGCCGGCCGTGACCTCGAGCTCGGTCCCGGTGATGTACCTGCCGCTTTCACCGGCGAGGTAGAGGACGGCCTGCGAGATGTCCTCCGGTGACACCCAGGGCGTGTCCAGCGCCGTCATCGACCGGAACGCCGGCTCGACCGCCTCGCGGCTGGGGTTCTCGACGTCCGGGGCGAACAGCCCGTAGATCGCCGGGTTCTGGATCATCGCGGTGTCGCAGTTCGTCGGGTGGACCACGTTCACCCGGATCCGGTGCCGGGCCAGATCCTTCGCGAACGACTTGCTCAGACCGACGACGCCGTGCTTCGAGGCGATGTAGGCCGCCATGTTGAAGGTCGGCGTGAGCGTGCTGGCCGATCCGACGAAGGTCATCGAACCGCCCCGGCCCCCCGCCACGATGTGCTTCGCTGCCGCCTGCGCGGAGAAGAACGCGCCGGAGAGGTTCGTCCCGATCACCGCGTTCCACGCCTCCGCCGAGACCAGAGGGGTCTCCGTCACCTCGCAGATGCCCGCGTTGAGCACCGCGACGTCCAGACGTCCCAGTTCGGCCACCGCCCGTTCCAGGGCTGCGGCGAGCGCGGCCGGATCCCGGACATCGCACTCCAGGCGCACGGCACGGCGGTCGACCTTCTCGACGAGCGCCACCGTCTCGTCGAAATCCCCCGGCGTGGACATCGCGTAGGGGACGGTCGGGATCTGCTGACAGATGTCGAGCAGGATCACATCCGCGCCGGCCTGCGCGAGGTGGACTGCGTGCGAGCGACCCTGCCCACGAGCCGCGCCCGTGACGAAGGCGACCTTGCCCTCGAGACTCGCCATCTCAACGACCTCCATACGGACACCGCAACGTGTCCTCGTCGGGGTGCGCGCGCCGGGACTACGCGAAGCTGTTCGGGCCCGGGGACGCGGCCGAGCGTCACGCTCAGCGGGTGTAACCAGTGAGTTGGCAATCCAACTGAGTGGTCAAACTAGGTCGCGGCTCGCGCCTCTGTCAACAGCCGGAAGCGGACGACGAGCAGCGTCTTGACACCCCGCGCGCACTCGGCTCACGATGTTCGACCACGCGTTCTGTAAATCGACCATGTGGTCACTCCTGCCTGGCGCGACTGCACGCGTTCGGTCCCGCTACGCCGAAGAGTGAGGGGGAGGGTGCCGGTGCCAGGTCGCCTGGAAGGCAAAGTCGTGGTCAACACCGGAACCGGAATCGGGATGGCGAGGGAGGTCGCACTCCGCCGCGCGGCGGTAGGCGCGTCCATCATCGGATGGGACATCCTGGGGGAGGACGCCCAAGAGACTCTCGACATCGTGTGGACTACAGGCGGACGGATGGAGTCGCTTCATCCGATCGTCCTGACGGACGAGCAGCACGCCCATGACCTACTCGAGTTCGCCGCCGACAAGTTCGGTGGCGTGGACGTCGTGCATCACAACGCGATGCGTCAGCGGCGTCATGCAGCAGGCAGTGCTCACCCAGGTCATCCCGACGAACCGGTCGGGGGCTGGAGTGCATCGAGACACCGTGCGGCTTCAGCACCACCACCCCACGGCCTCACGTTGAGGGACGCCACCGGCTCCTCGAATTCATCGACACCGACCGGACCGCGGTCCGGGCCGACATGCCCGACCTCATCCGCCTCGCACTCGGCTCCGACCTGCTCTTCGACTCGTAGAGGTTCGCTCCACGGGGCCTGTTTGAGAAGCACACCCCCGTCGACGGGGAAGGTCGCTCCCGTCACGTACCTCGCCTCGTCAGAGCAGAGGTAGGCGACGGCGTTCGAGACGTCCCGGGGTTCGACCTGGTCGACGGGCATCAGGTTGGCCCAGTTGACCGAGAGGTCGGGGTGGGCGCCCAGGAACTCGTCCACGTAGTCGTTGACGATCATCGGCGAGCTGACACCCGTCGGAAGCACCGTGTTGACCCGTATCGAGTGCGGAGCCAGGTCGACGGCGAGCGTGCGCATGAGCCCGACGATGCCGTGCTTGGCGGTGGTGTAGGGCCCGATGTTCGTCATGCCCTTGATCCCGGCCGTGGAGCTCGTCAGCACGATCGACCCGCCGTGGCCCGAGGCGATCATGGCTGGAACGGCCGCCCGGATCGTCTTCCAGGCCCCCGTGGGGCATACCCCGATCATCTCGTCCCATTCGGCGTCGGTCACCGACCAGACGTTCTCGACGAACCGCAGGATCCCGGCGTTCGCGCACACGATGTCCAGCCGCTCGAACGTGTACAGCCCGGCGTCGACGACCGCCTGCACGGCCGCGGAGTCCCGGACGTCCGCCTCCATGGCGACGATCCGGCGGTCGAGCTCCTCGACCTGACGCACCGTCTCCGCCAGGTCGTCGGGGGTCGACATCGGGTAGGGCACGGTGTCGAGCTGGCGGCAGACGTCGAACGCGATGATGTCCGCGCCCTCCTCCGCCAGTCGGACGGCGTGCGACCGCCCCTGCCCCCGCGCCGCACCGGAGATCAGCGCCACCTTGCCCTCGAGGCGTCCTGCCATGTCACACATCCCTTTCCTCTTCGCCGCCACGACCATCGCCGCCGCTCCTCGTCGCGCCAGTTCTCGACGCCGCGGTGTGCTCAGCGGTAGCAGGGTCCGTCGACGGCACACAGCAGGTGCACCGTCGCGGCCATGTTCAGCGCGGACATCGAGGTGTGCGGGTGGATCGGGATCCGCCACGCCGACGCGAGCGACGCGACGCGCATGACCTCGGTGACGCCGCCGGCCTTCGGGAGGTCCGGTTGAAGGACCGACACGGCGCCGTCGGCCAGGACCCGCTCGAACTCGAAGCGCGTGTACACGTTCTCGCCGCACGCCAAGGGCACCGATGTCCCCGCCGCGGCCACGCGATAGGAGCGGTGGTCGTGCGCCGGGAAGGGCTCCTCGAGCCACCCGACCCCCATTCGCTCCAGCACGGGCAGTACCCGCCGCGCGCGTCCTGCAGCGTGTAAGCGGTGTTGGCGTCGACGAGGACGCTGATGTCGTCGCCGATCGCTTCGCGGGCCGCCGCCACCCTCAGCAGGTCTGCCTCGACGGAGCCCACGCGCAGCTTCAGGGCTCGGAACCCCGCCCCGACCAGCGCCTGCGCCTCCTCGACCAACGCTGCGACCGGCCCGAAACCGAGCGCGATCCCACCGGCGTACGCGGGCACGGCGCGAGGCCCCGCCGAGCAGGCGGTAGAGCGGCAGCCCACGGCCTTACCACGGATGTCCCACAAAGCCATGTCCATCCCGCTGTGCGCGAGGGCCGCGGCGGCGCCGGTCCCGTGGCTCGCGAGCTGCCCGCGGTACACCGCGTCCCACGCACCGAGGACGTCGAGCGGGTCCCGCCCGAGGACGAGCTCGCGCAGCGTGCTGTTCACCAGGTGGGCGACCGCACCCGGCGCACGGCCGTGGTGGGCCTCCCCGAACCCGACGATCCCTTCGTCGGTGATCACCTCCACGAGGACGGTGTCCCGCTTGACGGCCGTGCCGACCCCCAGGCTGACCTGCTGTTCAGGCGGGACCCGGAAGCTGAGCGGGTGTGCGGTCACATCGAGACGCGCATCAGCGCCCTCTCCCGGGTGATGCGACCACCAGGGCCCCATCCCGAACCCGAGGGCGCCATGGCGACCGCCTGTTCTGCGCGACGTCGACCAGCACGATGACGACGAGGAGCCCACCGAGGCCGACACTCGTCAGGTACGGCGGCACGGACAAGGCGGTCATCCCCGTGCTCAGGGTCTGGACGATGAGGGTTCCGGTGACGATGCCCGCCACACTGCCGATGCCGCCGGACAGGGCGACCCCGCCGACCAGCGCCGCGGTGACGGCCTGGATGAGCACGGAATGGTATGCGGTCGGATCACCGCTGCCGGACGCCAGCGCCTGCAGCCCACCCGCGAGCGCCGCCAGGGCTCCCGAGCACGCGAAGACTGCGGTGATCACGAGGACGTGCGGGATGCCGGCGGCCGTTGCCTCCGCCCGGGCTCCCCCGACGGCGTAGACCTGCCGCCCGAAGCGGGTGCGGGCCAGGACGACGCCGGCGCGATCGCGACGACGATCGCGATCACCGAGGAGGGCTGCAGGACGAACGCGATCCCCTGGCCCAACAGGTCGGACACTCGCAGGTCGGACACGAGGACGGTGCGGTCGCCCGCCAACGTCTGGGCCGCCCCCTGCACGGCGATCAGCGAACCGATCGTCACCACCAACGAGTTCATGCCGGTCCGGCCGATGAGCCAGCCCTGCAGCAGCCCGAGCACGCCGCCCACGGCGATGCAGGTCAGCAGCGCCGCGATGAGCCCTTGGCCCGAGGTCTGCGCCCCGAGCACCGCCCCGAGCGCCACCATGGACCCGACCGAGAGGTCGAGTTCGCCGCGATCATCGTCAGGCCCACGCCGAGGGCGACGAGGCCGACGAAACCGAGCCCGATGAGCACGCCGTAGAGGCCGGGCGCCCCGCGGGACCCGGGCGCCAGCACGGCGAACACGGCGTACAGCGCGACCAGGATCGCCAGTCGCACTCCCAGGGTGCGGGAGAGCCGAAACGTCACGACCGGGTCCTCCTCGGAACAAGGGTGGTCGCGACGACGACCACCAGGACGCAGAGCCCCACGAGCAGGGTGCGCAAGCCGGGGCTGAACCCGCGGACGATCATGACGTTCTCCAGGAAGGCGATCACGACCG
This sequence comes from Pseudonocardia yuanmonensis, assembly GCF_039542425.1. NCBI lineage: Bacteria > Bacillati > Actinomycetota > Actinomycetes > Pseudonocardiales > Pseudonocardiaceae > Pseudonocardia > Pseudonocardia yuanmonensis. The sequence continues at coordinate 55,793 of NZ_BAABIC010000009.1, read as the reverse complement.
TGCCCGCCATGCTGCGGGCGACGGAGCCCTGACCGCCCGCCACGGCCGTGCCGCCCACGATCACCGCCGCGATCACGTCGACGTCGAGCCTTTCGAACCCGACCACGCCTGCCTCGCGGGTCTGCGCCGTGGTGCACACGCCGACGAAGGCGGCTGCGACCGAAGCGATCACGAACACCGCGAGCCCGATTCGCACGCGGGAGATCCCGATCTCCGCCGCGGTCCGCGGGTTCGTGCCGAGCAGCCCGACCTGCCTGCCGAAGCGGGTCCGGCGCAGCACGAGGGTCGTGAGGAGGCCGAACGCGAGGAAGAAGTAGACCTGGATCGGGACACCCAGCGGGCGTGCCGAGCCGAGTGCCGCCCCGACGTCCGTGGTCAGGTAGAGGTTGCTGTTGTTCCCGGCCAGTACCGCGGTCCCGGACAGGACGAGGCCGCCCGCCAGCGTGACGACGATCGGGTTGCCGCGACCCCGGCCACCCACCCCTGCAGGGCCCCCGCGACGAGGCCGACGCCCAGCGCGGCGAGCAGGGCGATCACGAGCCCCTGCGAGTCCGCCAGCAGGGCGAACACGATGCCGGACAACACCGTGGTCCCGGCCGAGGCGAGCGAGAAGAACATCCCGGCGAGGGTCACGAACGTCATGCCGATCGCGACGATCCCCGTCAGCGCGGCCGCCCGCAGGATCACGATCGCGTTCTCCACGGTGCGCAGCGGCGGCGTGGCGACCACCAGGACGGCAACCACCGCCACCGCGGCCGGCACGACGAACGTGGACGGACGCAGGCGCCGGGCCCGGTGCGGCTCAGGAGCGCCCGTGTCCTCGGCGGACGACGGGGCGATCGTCGCCCTGTCGGCGTTCACGACGCCTCCCGCACGGTGGCGGTGTTCGGGTGCGTGACCTCGGCCAGCAGCTCGGCTGCGGTGACCTGGCCCGCGGTGTCGCCCGACGACCCGGCCTCGGTAGAAGGTCAGTACCCGGTCCCCGATCCCGAGCGCCTCCTGGATGTCCGAGCACGCCACGATCACCACGGTTCCGTCCTCGGTCAGCCTGCGGAGCACCCGGTAGATCTCCGATCTCGCGCCGACGTCCATCCCACGGGTCGGCTCATCGACCAGGAGCAGCCGCGGCGCCGTCGCAGCCCGCGAGCCCCTCGGGCCCACGTTCCCGACCGATCCCGCTGTCCTTCATCCCGCCGAAGGGCGCCCGAGGATCGATGGCGTAGTAGTTCACCCCGATGGTGCCGGTCCGCACGTGCCTGGCGACCTCGACCCCGCGGGCCTCGTCGGCCGTCCACACCGAACCGGCGAGGCCGTACGCGCTGTCGTTGGCCATCCGGATCGCCGCGTCGTCGCCCCCGTCGTACGGAATGACGGTCAGCACAGGGCCGAAGACCTCCTCGACGGCGATGGGGTCGTGGTTGTCCACGTCGGCGAAGACAGTGGGCTGCACGAACCAGCCACGGTCGAGGTCGGCGGGGCGTTGACCGCCGATGGTCAAGCGGGCCTGTGTCTCGCGGGCCCGGTCGATGAAGCCGAGTAGGCGGTTCAGGTGCGCCTCCGACGCCATCGGTCCGCAGGTCGTGGCCTCGTCGAGCGGGTTGCCGACGACCTGGGCGCGGGCGAACTCGGTGACCGCCTCCACCACCTCGCCGTAGCGATGCCGCGGGGCGAGGATGCGGCCTGGGTCGTGCATGTCTGCGCGTTGTTGCGGAACGCGGCGCCGGTGAGGCCACCGACGAGGACGTCGAGGTCGGCGTCGTCGAGCACGATGGCCGCCGACCTGCCACCCAGCTCGAGGGTGCAGCGCCGGATGAGCCTGCCGCACTCGGCACCGATAACCCGGCCGGCGGCCGTCGACCCGGTGAACGCGATCTTGTCGACGTCCGGGCTCGACACCAGGGCCGCGCTCGCCTCGCGGCTTGCCAGCACGACGTTGAGCACGCCGGGTGGGAGCTCCGCCTCCATCGCGGCCTCGGCGAAGATGTAGGAGTCCAGGGCGGTCTCCGGCGACGGCTTGAGCACCACGGTGCAGCCCGCCGCCAGCGCAGGGGCGATCTTGTCCATGGCGAGCGCCTGGGGGTAGTTCCACGGTGTGATCGCCCCGACCACCCCCACCGGCTCCCGGCGGACGAGCGTGGCCCCGTTCGCGCTCGGCCGGACCTCTTCGAGCGGGAGTGCCTCGGTCAGGTCGGCGTAGTAGCGCAACGCGTTCACCGGGAGCCCGACGTCCGTCAGGCGCGACAGTCCGATCGGCATGCCGTTCTCGCGACTGACAAGCTCGGCCGTCGCGGCGCCGCGAGCCTCCAGGGCGGCGGCGACCCGCCGCATCGCCGCAGCCCGCTCGGCGCCCGTCGTCCGGCTCCACGGCCCGTCGTCGAGTGCCGCGCGGGCGGCTCGGGCCGCCGCGGCGATGTCTGCCGGGGAGCCCAGGGCTGCCGTGCCGATGACCTCCTCGGTCGCAGCGTCGAGGGCGACGTGCCGCTCGGTGCCCTCGGGTTCGCACCAGCCGCCGTCGATGAAGAACCGCGGGCGGTCGAGCAGGGTCGTTTCGCTCATCGCCGGCCCCTCATGCGTAGTGGTAGAAGCCGCGGCCCGACTTGCGGCCCAGCAGACCTGCCTCGACCATCCGCGCCAGTAGCGGGGGCGCGGCGTGCGTCGGTTCCTTGAACTCCTGGTACAGCGAGTCCGCGACGGCGAGCACGGTGTCCAGGCCGATGAGATCGCTGAGGGCCAGTGGGCCCTGGGGGTGCGCGCACCCCGCGACCATCCCGGTGTCGATGTCCTCGGCGGTGGCGAATCCCGACTCGAGCATCCGGACCGCGGACAGCAGGTACGGAATGAGCAGGGCGTTCACCACGAAGCCGGCTGGATCCTGGCAGTCGATCGGCCGCTTGCCGAGCACATCGACGACGAAGGTCCGTACCTCCTGGTGCACGGCCGGGTCGGTGAGCAGACTGGGCACCAGCTCCACCAGCTCCAGCACGGGGACCGGGTTGAAGAAGTGGACGCCAAGGACACGGGCCGGTCGGGAGGTCGCGACACCCAGCTTCATGATCGGGATCGACGACGTGTTGGAGGCGAGGATCGCTGTGGGGGAGCTGACGACGGCGTCCAGCCGTCCGAACAGCTCTACCTTCGCGCCCTCGTCCTCGGCGATCGCCTCGACGACGAAGCTCCGGTCGTGCAATGCCTCGAGGTCACTCTCGATCACGATCCGGTTGAGGATGCACGCGGCGTCGGCGACCAGCCCCCGCTTCTCCGCCTTGGCCAGGGACCGCTCGAGACGGTCCCGGCCCGCGCTCACCGCGAAGTCGTCCGACTCGACCACCACGAAGGACCGCCCGGCCCGCGCGATGACCTCGGCGATCCCGGCGCCCATCAAGCCGCAGCCGACCACACCGATGTCACGCATGACTCACTCTCCCTGCTCCTGCACTCGTCGGTCCTGTTCGCGACGTCCTCGGGCCCGCACCCCGTGCGGTCACCGGTCAGGTTCGCGCAGCGTCAGGGCGACGTCGACGGCGACCACCCCCTGGCCCCGCGGCAGCACCAGGACCGGGTTCAGGTCGAGCTCGGCAACCCGGCCCTCCCGCACGGCCGTGGTCCCGGCGAGGTCGACGACCAGCCGGACGAGGGCCTCGACGTCGCCCGGCGGGCGGCCGCGGTAGCCGTCGATCAAGGGGTGAAGCGCCAACGACTCGATGGCGGACCGGGTCGCCGCCTCGGTGACGGGCGGGACGAGCAGGCGGACGTCCTTCAACAGCTCGGCCTGCACGCCCCCGGCCCCGACCATGACCACCGGCCCGACGGCGGCGTCGTGGACGACCCCCACCGTCATCTCGGCGACGCCGGCCACCATGGGCTCGACGAGCAGCCCGTCGACTGCGCCGGACACCGACCCGCCCGGTGCCGCCGCGTCGAGCATCCGGCGGGCGGCCACCCGCAGCGCGTCGTCGTCCGTGATGCCGACCTGCACGAGGCCGAGCTCGGTCTTGTGCGCGATCGTCGGGCCGGACAGCTTGAGAACCACCGGGTAGCCGATCTCCCCCGCCACTGCCACCGCGCCGTCGACGTCGGTGGCCAGCCGGGAATCTACGACTGGGAGCCCCCAGCCTGCGAGGATCTGCTTGCCACGGTGCTCGGACTGCAGGCCGGTGCCGTCTGGTGCGTCGGTCGGCCGCCCGAGCGGGACATGGTCCTCCTCGGCGAGGCGGCGGCCGTGGCGGGCCAGAGCGCCGATCGCTCGCATGCACGCCGTGGTGTCGTCGAACGCGGGCACGCCGTGTGCGGCGAACCGCTCGACCATGCCCGCGTGGCCCGCCACCCAGCACACGACGACCAGCTTCGCGGTCCGCCGCTGGAGGTCCACGACGTCGGCCAGGATCTGGTCGAGGTCGTAGTACTCACCCAGGATCCCGAGCGCGACGACCACGACGTCGGTGCCCTCGTCCTGTTCCACGGCGTCCAGCGCTGTCCGGACCAGCTCCGGCGTGCTGAGCAGCTGCGCGGTCACGTCGATGGGGTTCTCCACCGCCGCGAACGACGGCAGTCCCGCCCGCAGCTCGGCGAGCGTGCGGGGGGAGAACTCCGCGAGCCGCAGGCCGTGCGCCTCCGCCTCGTCGGTGAGCAGCACCCCGAGGCCACCGGAGTTCGTCACGAGCGCGACGCGCCCCTCGCCCGCAGTACGGGGCTGAGCGAACAGGCGGACGAGCTCACTCATCTCGCGCGGGTCGCGCGCCCGCACCACGCCGTGCCGGGCGAGGAACGCGTCGACGACCGAGTCCTCCTGGGCGAGCGCGCCCGTGTGGGAGCCCGCCGCTCGACTGCCCGACGCGGTCGTGCCCGACTTGAGGGCCAGGACCGTCTTGCCGGAGCGGGCCGCCTCCGCCGCCGCAGCGGCGAGGACGGGCGCCGAGCCAAGGTGTTCGAGGTAGAGCTGCACGGTCCTGATCGCGGGGTCCGCGACGACGCCGCGCAGCAGGTCCGCGACGCCGAGGTCCAACTCGTTCCCGGTGGCCGCCCAGTAGCGGACGCCGTCGACGAACGGCTGGGCCAGCTGCGTGAGCACGGCGGCCATCGCGCCGCTCTGGCTCAGGACCGCGACACCGCCGTCGGTGAGACCCGTGGACTTGCTGAACGTCGACGAGAAGGAGGCGACGAGCCCCGCTCCCAGGTTGGCCACGCCCTGGCAGTTGGGCCCGAGTACGCGGATCCCGGTCGTCCGGCACGCGGCGCGGAGCTCCTCCTCGAGCCGGGCTCCCTCGAGGGTGCCGGTCTCGCCGAACCCCGAGCTGACGACGACCGCGGCCCGCACTCCCCGGTGGCCGAGCGCGGCCACCGTCTCGGGCACGGCAGCCGCCGGGGTGGCGACCACCGCGAGATCGATCGTGGCGTCGACTGGAAGCTCCGCCACGGATGTCACGGAGGGCAACCCCCGGATCGGCAGCCCCGCCTTGCTGACCAGATGGATCTCACCCGGGTAGCCGCCGTCGCGCAGATGGGCCAGCAGCTTGCCGCCGATCTTGGCCGGGTCACCCGACGCCCCGACCAGCACGATCGACTTCGGCCGGAAGAGGACGTCGGTGACGTCAGTGCTGTCCGTGCTGCCGCTGGCGGGCTCGCGCTCAGTACTCATGCCTTCTCGATGGTTGTCGGAGGTGGGCGGGGTCGGATCAGGCCGCGACGCGGGCGACCCCGGTGAGGACGACGCCGTCCGCGGTCGTCGCCTCGATCGTCAGCTCGTCGGCACCCGTGGGGAGGATCTCCACGCGGAACGCGTCGCCGACCGTCACCGGCGCCCGATATCGGACTTCCACGTCCCCAGCGCCGGCCCACTCGGGCCGCGCCCGGCAGACGGCCTCCTCGACCACCGCGAGCAGGAGGAGACCCTGGACCAGCGGGCGGCCGAACTCGGTGCGGGCGGCGAAGCCGGGGTCGGTGTGGATCAGTCCCGTGCCGCCGCTGACGAAGCCGAAGTCGTCCAGGTCCTGCTGCGCGAACGTTCGCGTCACCACGGTCGGTTCGTCGGTCCCGCTCATCGCCTCGCGTACCCCCAGAAGTAGGTGCTGGTCGAGACGCAGGTGACCACGTCGCGGTCGGAGAACACCGTCTCGACGACGACCTGCCTCCGCCCGTGGACCTCGACGGCCTCGCGCACGGTCACCTCGGCGGCCAGCACGGTTCCGACCGTGACCGCGCGACGAACCCGGATCCGTTGACCCACCTGCAGGGTGCCCTGTTCCATCCGACCCCCCATCGCCTGGAACATCGGCAGGAAGGTGCAGTAGAGAGACGGAGGCACCGTGTCCTGGGGTTGCCGTGTACGCACCCCGGCCAGACGGATGTACTCCCGTACGAGCTCCTCGGTCAGGTGCAGCTCCGCATGGAACCGGCTCCCCGGGGAGAGCTCCGCGAAGGGGATGTCCGGGAACTGCTGGGTTATCCGCGCCGCCATGACCTGTCCTCCCGATGCACTCGTCGATCGTCCCCGGACCGCCGCCCCGGCGGGTGTTCAGTCTCATGACACCCCCTCTGGCTTGCGCCATCAGAGGCCGAACAGCCGGACGACCCGTCCCAGCTCGCCGCGGCCGGCGCTCAGCACGACGGCGATGAGCACGATCACCCCGCTCGCAATGCCCTGCGCGTAGGAGCTGAGGTCGAGCAGCACCATCCCGTTACCCAGGATCCCGAGGAACACGATGCCGAGGAAGGTGCCGGGAACGGAGCCCCGCCCACCCGCCAGGCTCGCCCCGCCGATGATGACCGCAGAGATCGCGGTGAACTCGGCACCGGACCCGATCGTCGAGTCGCCGGAACTGAGCTGCGCGGAGACCAGCACGCCGGCCAACGCCGCTGCCACACCCGTCGTGACGAACGTCGTGATCCTGATCCGGGCCACGTTGATGCCGGCCAGCCGCGCGGCCTCGGCGTTGCCGCCGACAGCGAACACGCTGCGGCCGAAGGACGTCCGGCTCAGGACGAACCAGCAGACGAGCAGGAACCCGATCATGATCAGAGCTGGGATCGGAATGCCTGCGACCGTACCGTTGCCCCAATGCGTGAACGACTCGCTCGCGATTCGAACCGGGACGGCGTCGGTGAGCATCTGCGCCAGTCCGCGCAGGATGCCGAACAGAGCAAGGGTGACGATGAACGAGGGCACGTCGAACCACACGCGCACGGCACCGATCAGCAGCCCGATCATCGCGCCGACGACCAGCACCACGAGGACCGCCGCAGGCAGCGTCCAACCGTGATCCACGACGAGGACCCCGAGCAGCGCCGAGGCGAAGGCCATCGCCGAGCCCACGCTGATGTCGATCTCCCCGGCGACGATCACGAACGTCATCGCCAGCGCGATGATCCCGACGAACGATGCCTGTTGCAGCACGTTCAGCAGGTTCCGCGAGGTGAGGAAGTAGGGAGCGATCGACGCCAGGACGACCATCAGCACGATCGTGGCCCCGGCCAGGCCCCCGTGTTCCAGGTGGCGGAAGCGGCCGAGGACGCCGGCTGCGCCGCGATGCTCGCCTGCCGGCTCGCTCGGCGGGTCCTGCAGGGTCACGCCGGTCCCCGTCGGGGTGTCAGACATTGTCGCCCTCTCCCATTGCGACGAGCATGAGCTGCTGCTCGTCGATCTCGGTCAGATCCGCATCCGCCACCAGTCGACCGCGCCGCAGCACGAGCGCACGGGACGCGACGTGGTAGAGCTCGTCGAACTCCGACGTACAGAAGATGGTGCTGACCCGTCGGCGGCCAGCTCGGAGAGCAGGCCGTAGATCTCGCGTTTCGCCCGGACGTCGACCCCGCGGGTCGGCTCGTCGAGCAGGAGGACGCGGGCGCCGTTCGCCAGCCAGCGGCCGAGCACGACGCGCTGCTGGTTTCCCGCCGCTGAGCGTGGTGGGCGGGGCGTCGACCCGCCAGTGGACCCCGAGGCGGCTCATGACCTCGGTGAGGACGGCGCGCTCCCGACCGCGGGACACCACACCACCCCGGCTGATCCGTGACAGACAGCCGACGGCGACGTTCTCCCGGATCGACAGCCCCAGGGCGAGCCCCTCGGACTTCCGGTCCTCCGGGGCCAACCCGACGCCGCGGCGCCGCATGGTACGCAGGCCACCGCGCCGGACCGCCTGGCCCCGCACCGTGACCGTACCGCTGTACGGATCGGCACCCGCGAGTGCGCGCAGCAAGGAGGTGCGGCCCGCCCCGAGGACGCCGGCGACGCCGAGGACCTCTCCCCGCCTCAGGTCGAAGCCGATCCCGTGCAGATGAGCGGTCGACAGGTCTCGCACCGAGAGGGCGGCGTGGTCGGGGGGCGTGGCAGCGGCGGAGACAGGCGCGGGGGCGACCGTCGCAGGACGCCGCAGGCTCGGGCCGGTCGGCCGGTCCCCCGTCATCATCGCCACGATCTCGCGGGTCGACGCAGTGCCGACGGCGACGGTCTCGATGAGGCTGCCGTCCCGCATCACCGACACGGAGTCCGCTACCCGCCGGATCTCGTCCATCCGGTGCGAGATGTAGATGATCGCCACCCCCGACTCGGCGAGCCGCCGGACGAGCGCGATCAGCCGATCGGCTTCGGGGACCGACAGCGAGCTCGTGGGTTCGTCGAGCAGGAGCACGTGCGGTCGCGTCCCGACCGCGCGCGCGATCTCCACGAGCTGCTGGTCACCGATGGGCAGGTCGCCCGCCATGCCCTGGGGCGATGCCCTGGCGCCGACACGGTCCAGCAGACCGGCGGCCTCCTTCACCATCCGTCGCCGGTCGAGGCCCGCGCCACGCCGGGTCGGCCACCGCCCCAGATAGATGTTCTCGGCGACCGAGAGCCCGGGCACGATCGTCAGCTCCTGGTGGACGGTGGACAGTCCGGCGGCCATGGCGTCAGCGGGCGTCCGGAACCGGACGGGGTTTCCGGCGATCGAGATCGCCCCGGCGTCGGGTTCGACCACCCCGCTCAGCATCTTCACCAGGGTCGACTTCCCGGCCCCGTTCAGGCCGAGGACCGCTCTGATCTCACCGGCGCGCAACCGCAGGTCGACCGCGCGCACCGCGCGGACGGCGCCGAAGCTCTTGGTGAGACCCTCGACCTCGAGGGCGACCCGCTCCGTCGGCTCTGCCGTGTCGGCCCCTGCCGAGTCAACCTCGGCCATGTCAGTTGTGGGTCGACAGGTAGGCGGCCAGGCCGGCCTGGTCGCTCGCCGAGTACGGGAGCAGGCCCGCGTACTGGGTCTCCGCCTGGGGTCTGCCCTCGAGGGCGTCGACCGCGAGTCCGATCGCCTTCTGGCCGAGCTCCTCGGCCCCCTGACCCGCCGTGAACACCAGTGCCGGATCCGGCTCCGTCATCAGTTGCGCGATCACGGGGGTGATGTCGATGCCCACCACGTGCGTCCCGGTGCGGCCCGCGGACTTCACCGCGAGCGCGGCGCCGATGGTGCTGCCCTCGTTCTGGCCGAAGATCAGTCCGAGGTCGGGGTTGGCGGTCAGCATGTCGGTGGCGAGCGGACGTGCCTTGTCCACCACGTATCCCTCCTGCTTGGCCACGATCTCGTAGGACCCCGGTGCGAGTGCGCTGAGGAACCCGTCCCGGCGCTGGGCGCAGATGGCGTAGGACTGGTCGCAGGTGAGCATCCCGATCTTCGCCTTGCCGCCCAGGTCCTCTGCGATGTACTTCGCCGCGGCCTCACCCGCCTCCCGACCGAGCGCGGTCTGGTCGGAGGTGACGTAGCCCTTGATCATGGACGCCTTCGCGTCCTCCTGGATGCAGGTGTCGTAGCACAGCACGGTGATGCCTGCGGCGACCGCGCGCTGGACGGCGGGGATGGACCCACTGTCGGAGATCGGGTCGATGAGGATCGCGTCGACCTGCTGGGTGATGTACGTGTCGATGATCGATGCTTCTTTGCCGACGTTGCTGTCCGCCGTGTTCACCTTGAGGGTGATCCCGCGCTTGTCGGCCTCGGCCTGCATCCCGGCCGTGTACCCGTTGATGATCGGCGAGGAGAACAGGGTGGTCACGCCGATCGTGTACTGCCGGTCGCCGTCGACGGTGCCGCTCGGGCCGCACCCGGCGACCAGAGCACCGAGCGCTACCCCGACTGCTGCGGCGGCGGTGCGTCGCCACTTCGTGGACATGGGGGACCTCTCTCCGTTGAAAAGCCGCTTGAACCGGACGAGCGGAACGCGCTCAGGACCGACCGGCGACGAACCCCTGGTAGCCCTGGGCGGCCTCGTTCGCCAGGATGTCGCGGTAGGCCCCCAGGCCGCCCAGGTAGAAGCGGGACCGGGTCGACTTGCCCTCGATGTTGTTGCCGAAGATCCAGGACTCCACCTCGGGGAACAGGGTGCCGTCCGAGATCTCGTTGCAGAGCGTCGTCCAGGACTCCTCGGCCTCGACGGTGGGCTCCAGGACCGCCTCCTCCTTCGCCGCGTGGCGGATGGCCTCGGCGATCCACTCGGCCTGGATTGACAGCACGGGCGGGTTGTTGCTGAAACTCGAGTTCGGGCCGAAGACCGTGAAGAGGTTCGGGAAGCCAGCGACGGCCACTCCGAGATACCCACGCGGCATGTCGCGCCAGTGGTCGACGAGCGCGTGGCCGCCCCGGCCGCGGACGTCGATCCGGTTGTAGCTGCCCTCCACCGCGTCGAAGCCGGTCGCGTAGATCAGGACGTCGAGCTCGTGCAACGCTCCGTCCGAGGTCCGCAGCCCGCGAGCGGCCGCGTCGACGATGGGGGTGTCCCTGACGTCGACCAGGTGGACGTTCGGACGGTTGAAGGTCGCGTAGTAGCCGGAGTCGCAGAGCGGGCGCCGCGCATAGAGGTCGGTCGGGGTGAGCTTGCGAGCGGTCTCGGGGTCCTCGACGATCTCGGCGATCTTCCCCCGGATGAACGAGGCCGCGGCCTCGTTCGCCTCGGGGTCCACGCCGATGTCGCCGAAGGTCCCGAACATGAAGTAGAAGCCACCGCCGTGCTGCCAGGCCTTCTCGAAGACCTCGCGGCGTTCCTCCGCGGACACGCTCATCGCCGGGACGGTCGACTCGTCGAAGCCCATGCCGACCGAGGAGGAGTAGACGTCCTCCCAGATCTTCCCGTAGTTCGCCTTGACCTCGCGGACGTACTCGTCGCTGAGCTCACGGTTGCCCAGCGGGACGCTGTACTGGGGGGTGCGCTGGAAAACGGTCAGCTCGCCGACCTCGCCGGCCAGCGCGGTGATCACCTGGACGCCCGTCGACCCGGTGCCGATGACGCCCACCCGCTTGCCTCGGAGGTCGTACTCCGCGGGCCAGTTGCTCGTGTGGTAGACCTCGCCACGGAACTTCTCGATGCCCGGGATCGTGGGGATGTTCGCCGCGGACAGCGGGCCGAGCGCGCCCACGACGTAACGAGCGGTGTACGACCGGCCGTCCTCGGTCTCGACCGACCACAGCGCTGTCGCGTCGTCGAAGTGCACCCTCACCACCGTGGCGTTGAGCTCGACGTGCTCGACGAGCCCCTTGCGTTCGGCGAAGGAGCGCAGGTACGCGAGCACCTCGGGCTGGGCGAGGTACCGGGTGCTCAGGTCCCAGTCCTGCAGCAGCTCGTCGTCGAAGGAGTAGCAGTAGACGAAGGACTCGCTGTCCGACAGGGCACCCGGGTAGCGGTTCCAGAACCAGGTGCCGCCGATCCCGTCGCCCTTCTCCAGGGCTACCGCGTCGAGCCCCAGCTCGTTGCGCAGCTTGTGCAGCGACAGCAGGCCGCTGAAGCCCGCACCGATGACCACGGCGTCGACGGGCTTCTTCTCGTTCTCGCTCACGGTGTTCCTCTCCGGCTGCAGATCGGTCTACTTGGTCGGGGACGGGTTGTAGCCGTCCATGGCGAGGTGCCCCGCATCAACCGGGAAAGCGATCCCGGTGACGTGCTCCGCCGCGTCGGAGGACAGGAAGGCGATGGCCTCGCTCACCGCGGTCGGTGGAAGCATCGAGCGGCCGTGCAGGAGGTGGAAGTGGCGCACACTCTCGATCGCCTCCTCGCGGGTGCCCCCCGGCTTGCCTGCGAACCGCTCGTAGGTGTGCGGGTTGTTCAGCATCAGCGTGTCGATGGCGCCAGGACAGACGGCGTTGCACCGGACACCGTAGGGCGCGAGCTCGTTCGCGAAGTTGCGCATCAGGCCGATCACCCCGTGCTTGGCCGCCACGTAGTGCGCGATCTGCCAACCCGGCTGGAACCCGTTGACCGAGGACGTCAGGACGATCGAGCCCTGCCGTCGTTCGATGAGGTGCGGGGCGACGGCCTTCGCGGTGCGCCACACCCCGGTCAAGTTGACGTCGATCATGTCCTGCCACATCTCGTCGGTCATCTCCCAGAAGTTGGCCTGGGAGTAGATGCCGGCATTGGCGCAGACGACGTCGATGTGGCCGAACTGGTCGAGCGCTGCGGCGACGACCTCGTCGAGCTGTGCCGAACTGCGGACATCAGCCTTGGCGGTGAGGACTCGGCGGTCCTGGTCCTCGACCGCCGTGGCCGTGGCTTTGAGATCGTCAGCGGTGCCGAGGCCATAGGGGACGGTCGTCAGGTCCTCGGCCATGTCGAGGGCGACGATGTCCGCACCTGCCTTGGCCAGTGTGACCGCGTGCGCTCGGCCTTGTTCCGCGGGCGGCACCCGTCACCAATGCGACCTTGCCGCTCAGGTTCGTCATCTGGAAACTCCTCCGCCTCGTCGCGGTGTGCTGAGTTGCCGACGCGAGGTGCCGGCGCCGAGAAGTAGACGGCAACGAGGGAGGGGGGTGGCGTCAAGAAAGTTTGCACGACCACGGCGCAGCATCCCGTGGACCCGCGCGACATGGGACGCCGTGTAAGACTTCCTTACAGGCCTCGCCGGAGAGCGTGGCTACATTCGTTGCCCGTGCCGACGGCGGCGGAGGAGGTCACAGCCATGCAGGGACGCGTAGCTTGGGAGCGCTTCCAGCTCGGCGAGGAGCTGATCGGGGTGCGCAGCGAGATTCTCACCTCCTGGCGCCGGTCCCGGCTCTCCGGGGTAGACCCGACCGAGCCCAATCTGCCGCACACGGATGCGGACTTCGACAGCCGCTTCGCGCGCATGGCGATACCTGTGATGTCGGCGACCGCGGAGCTCCTCGGGACCACCGATACCTGCCTCGCGATCACGAACAGTGCAGGAGTGGTGCTGTGGCGTTGGACCTCGGACTCCGCGCTGCGCAGCGCACTGGACGACTCGGGCCTGCTCGAGGGATCGGCGTTCGGCGAGGAGCACGCCGGGACGAACGGTCTCGGCACCGCCCTGGAACTCGGGCGCGTCGCCGCCGTACACGGTGAGGAACACTTCAAGGAGCACTTCCACCGCTTCGCCTGTGTCGCGGCGCCGGTCGCTCATCCGCTCACCCGCCGGACGGTCGGCGCCGTCAACATCACGTGTCCGGTCGAGGACGCGAACCAGATGCTCGAGCCGACGATCGTCAAACTGGTCCGCGAGATCCGCCACGCGCTCCTCGAGGCCGCCGGGGTGCGGGAACGGAAGCTGTTCGACGAGTTCCTCTCCGAGCGGGCCAAGGGGGCCAACCCGGTCATCACGTTGAGTCCGGACGTCATCATCAAGAACCACGCGGCCTCGGAGCTCCAGCTCGAACACCAGCTGCTGTGGAGCCAGGTGCTCGACTCGCTCGAGACCGGGAGCCGGATCGACTTCCCCGACGGCCGCAGCGCGACTCTCCGTCCGCTGTCGGAGGGGCAGCAGCTCACGGGAGCCGTCCTCATCCTCGGCGAGCCGCCGCACACCCCTGTCGCAGCCGAGCCCGAGCACGAGATCCTCGACACGGACGAGCGGATGCTGCGGCTCGCCGAGCGGGCATGGGCGGAGAACCGCTGCGTCGTTCTGCGGGGCGAGCAGGGCGCGGGCAAGACGTACCTGACGCGGCGACTTCTCGCCCGGTTCCCCGACTCCAGGCTGGTCGAGGCGAGGGAGCTGCTGAGCGCGGACGGACTCGCCTCACTCTCCGCCGAGATCGAGACCACGCAGCCCGCCCTTGCGGTCGAGGGTCTCGACCGTGTTCCCCTCGAACAGCTTCGAGACGAGCTCCTGCCGCTGCTGCGGAGCTGGGGGGACGTCCTCCCGGTCGCGATGACGTGGACGAGCAGCCAACACGACATGCCGGGCAGCCTCGCCGTGGTCGCCGACGAGCTCGAGCCGGCCATCGTGGACGTTCCGGCGCTCCGACTCCGGCGGGAGGAGCTGAAGAGCCTGGTAGCGGGTGTTCTCGGCAAGCCCGGCTGGGTGACCTCCGCGGCGATGGCCGTCCTGTACGACCACACCTGGCCCGGCAACATGACCGAGCTGAGGTTCGCGATGTCCCGGGCGATCGAGGAGTCCGGGGGCGCCCGTATCGAGGTGGCCCATCTCCCCCGCTACCTCTGGCACCAGACCAGCAGCAGGCGGCTGACCCCCCTCGAACGCGCGGAGGCGTCGGTGATCGCCGAGGCGATCGCCGCGAACGGGGGGAACAAGAGCGCGGCGGCGAAGGAGCTCGGGGTCTCCCGCCCCACGCTCTACAGCAAGATCAGATCGTACCGGCTGTAGACGGCCCCCGGACGAACGACGCCGAGGCCCGGCTCCGCGAGGGAGCCGGGCCTCCTCTGCGCCGGGCGGTCAGCCGAAGACCGAACCCGGGTTGAGGATGCCCCACGGGTCGAGGGCGTCCTTGACCCGTCGATCCAGGGACATGACATCCGGCCCGAGGTAGTCCTCCAACCAGGGCTTCTTGAGCCGCCCGACACCGTGCTCCCCCGTGATCGTCCCGCCGAGGCCCATGGCGAGCTCCATGATCTCGCCGTAGGCGGTCAGCGACAGACCCGCGACGTCCTTGAGCCGCGGTCCGCCCAGCTCGACCGCCGAGCCGTCCGCCAGCACGACGGTCATCCCCATCACGTAGTCGGTGGTCACGCTGGGCATTCCTAGTGACTACCCGACTCCCCTCCAGCGGGTTGGGGGTTCGATTCCCTCGCGGCGCACCATCGTTGCAGGTCAGACCACGTGTCGGTCTGGCCTATAACCCGGCGATCCACTCAACGAAACCCCATCCAGATCACCAGTGGCGTACGTCCTGTGCCCGTGGGGAGCTCACCGACCGTGCGAACGAGATCGGCTCCCGACGCAACCGCTCCGCGGTCGCCGCGCACGCCTGGCCGGCCTCGCCTCGACGGGAAAGGTCTACCGCGGCTCGTGGAGCGACATGCCGCGGCGCCGCCCCGGTCCGGCGATCTGGTCGGCCGACAACAGTGAGGAATGGTTCTGCGGATGTCCTTCGCTGGCCAGTCCCCGCGCCTTGACCGTGCAGGCGATGATGACGGTGGGTCGGGTGTCGTCGATCGCGCCGGACACGTCGCCCAGGCTTGCATGTCGTGACCGCCGAAGTTGCGGACCGCCCACGTGCAGCGTGTCCCCGGGATGTCGGGCGAGGATCACCGAGCCCCTGGAAGCGGGGGAAGGTCGGACAAGTACGCCGCCGTTGTTCAGGTCTGCACGGCGGACGAGCTGCCCAGCGTGGCGTTCTCGGTGTCCTCGCTCCCGAGGGTGTCTCGGGAGGTCTCGCGGGTGATCGCGACGAACGCGAGGCCGACGAGGGCGGCGAAGATCAAGTAGAACGCGGGCGCCAACGTGTTGCCGGTCAACGTGACCAGGGCGGTCGCGATCACCGAGACCAGGCCCGAGCCCAGCACTCCGCCGATGTTGAAGCCGATCGAGACGCCGGTGTAGCGAACGCGTGTCGGGAACAGCTCGGGGAGCAGGGTGTAGAGCACACCCTGCTGCACGGCGAAGGGGATGTTCAGGATGATCGCCGCCACCATGGCCCAGACCAGGGAGCCCTGCTGCATCACCCAGTAACAGGGCACTGCCAGGACGATGAACCCGAGCGCCGCCGCTGCCAGCACAGCTCGACGCCCGAACCGGTCGCTCAGCGCGCCGGCCAACGGCACCAACCCGACCGGCAGCAGCACGATCAACACGATCAACCACAGTGAACCCGTCAGTGAGTACCCGAGCACCGCTGAAAGGTGTACCAGGATGTACACCGAGGCGAGGCTGCCGGTCGTCAACGTGGCATAGACGATGCCAACGGTCCGCAGCACGGCACTGCCGTGTTTGCGGAGAACCTCGGTCACGGGGGCCTTCACCGGCTCAGAGTCCTGAACCAGCTCCTTGAACACCGGCGAGTCCTCCACCCGCATCCGGTAGAGCACCGCGCCGAGCAGCAGAGGGCCCGCGACGAGGAACGGGATGCGCCAGCCCCACGAGGCGAGCTGCTCGGGAGTCGTGACCGCGGTGACGGTCCCGACAGCGGCCGCAGCACCCGCCAAGCCGAACGCGACACCGACGGACGTTGCAGAGCCGAACAGGCCGCGGCGTCGCGACGGGGCGGACTCGGTCGCCAACGAGGCGGCCCCGCCGATCTCGCCGCCGGCAGAGATGCCCTGCACGATCCGGAGCACGGCGAGCAGGATCGGTGCGGCGACGCCGATGGTGGCGAAGGTCGGCAGGAGTCCCGTCAGCACGGTCGAGACGCCCATCAGGCTCACCGTCGCCATGAGCACGATGCGCCGGCCACGTCGATCACCGATCCGCCCGAAGATCACTCCACCGAGCGGGCGGGCGGCGAACCCGCCGGCCACGACGACCAGCGTCGACAGGACGCCGACGAGCCCGTCCTGGCTCGGGAAGAACAACGGCGCGAGGACGACGGCGAGGTAGCCGTAGATCGCGAAGTCGTAGTACTCGATGGCGGTACCGACGGCGGCGGCGATGCTCGCCCGCCGGCCGGTTCGGGCCGCCTCCTCGGGGGTGACCTGGGACATCGGCGCTCCTTCGCGCTGCGTCGACCCGGGCCGTGGCCCTGAGGTCGTGGATGGTGACTGCTAGGTGGCGTGGTACCCGCCGTCGACAGGCACGGTGAGGCCGGTGATCCACGCGGCCTCGGCGGAGAGCAGGAACGCCACCACCCCGGCGACGTCCGCGGGCGTGGGCAGCCCGGGGATCGGTGTCTGGGAGGTGACCAGGCGTTCCATCGCGGACGGGTCGGGCGCGTTCTGGATGTGCTGCTCCACCAGCGGTGTACGGACGGCGGTCGGGGCAACGGCATTGACCCGCACCCCGCAGGCCGCGTACTCGATGGCCGCGGAGCGGGTCAGCCCGACGATCCCGGCCTTGGAGAAGCTGTACGGCGCCATATTGGGCTTGCCAGACAACCCGGACGAGGAGGCCATGTTCACCACGGCACCGCCCTCGCCCGCGACCATGGCCCGCAGGGTCGCGCGCAGCACGTGGAACGCGCCGTCGGCGTTGACCCGCATGACGGTCGACCAGATCGCGTCGGTCGTCTCGTGGACCGGCACCTGCGGGCCGACCACGCCGGCGTTGTTGACCAGGGCGTCGATCCGATCGTGCCGGGCGGCCACCGTGTCGATCACGGTGTCGACGGCGGCTGCGTCGGTCACGTCGACCTCGTGCGCGGTGGCGTGGGGGAGCTCGTCGGCCAGCTCGGCCACGGCCCGCAGGTCGCGGTCCAGCAGTGCGACGGTGGCCCCCTCGGCGGCCAGCCGCTCTGCCGCGGCGGTCCCGAGGCCGGAGCCGGCCCCGGTGACGACGGCGACCGAGCCCTCGAACCGGCGGGCCGCCGTCGTCACGCCGGGGCCCCGTCCCGCAGCTCGCGGGCCAGCCGGGACGCGTCGGCGCGGGAGAGCTTGCCCACCCGGTTCTGCGGCAGCGCCTCCACCCGGAACACGAACTCCGGCCACTTGCCCTTCGTCAGGCCGAGCTCGCCGAGGTGACGCTGCAGCTCGGAGAGGTCGAGATCGGCCCGCTCGGTGACCAGCAGGACCGCGATCCGCTCCCCCAGCACCTCGTCCGGCACCGGGACGACACAGACCTGGTCGACCTGCGGATGGCGGGCCACCGCGGTCTCGACCTCGGTGATGTCGATGTTGCGCCCGCCGCGGATGATGATGTCCTTCTCCCGGCCCTTGATCGAGACCGTGCCGTCCGAAGCGGTCTCGACGAGGTCGCCGGTCGGGAAGAATCCGTCCGCGGTCAGCTCGGGCGAGACAACGGCCCCGGCCCGCGCGTAGCCCTCGAACAGCGAGGGGCCGCGCACCTGGGCCCGTCCGGTCGCCCCGGCCGGGAGCGGCGCGCCGCCCTCGTCGACAGCCCGCAGCTCGGTGCCCGGGAAGGGGACGCCGTCGGTGCCGAGCCGCTTCTCGGGGGTGTCGCCGGGGAGCGAGGTGGTGTGGCCCAGGCATTCCGACATCCCGAAGACCCGCAGGAAGCGCGTCCCGAGGTGTTGCTCGGCCCGGCCCAGCGCGCCCGCGTCCATCGGACCCCCGCCGACGGTCATCGCGGTCATCGCGGTCAGCAGGCCCGGCTCGCGGGCGGCCCCGCCCATCTGCAGCGCCATCGTGGGCACGCACATCGTCCAGCGGGCCTCGTGCTCGGCCATCAGGTCGACCGCGGCGGCCGGGTCCCAGCGGTCCGCCAGCAGCACGCGCCCGCCGAGCATGAGCGGCAGGTACAGGCCGAAGCAGACGGCGGCGGCGGACGACAGCGGGACGAGTGCGGCGACCGTGTCCCCGGGCCGTAGCCCGACCGCGTCGATCGTGGCCTGCCCGGCGTAGCGCAGCGACGCCTCGGACTGCACCACACCCTTGGCGCGGCCGGTCGAGCCCGAGGTCAGGCCGATGACGACCCCACCCCGCCACCGGTCGCCGTCGCGGGCGGGCCGGGCCGCGAGCCGCCAGCCGTCCAGGACCTCGGCCGCCGCAGGGAGCCCGACCGCCCAGTCCTGGGTGATGCCGGGGGCGGCGACGACGGCGTCCGGGTCGATGTCCTCGCACGCCGCGGCGAACTCCTGCCGAGTCGCGTGCCTGCTGATCAGGGCGAGCGTGCCCGCGAGCCTGCCCACTGCCACGGCGGCGACGACGGTGCGCCACGAGTTGTCCGCCTGCACCAGCAGCGTGGGGCGGGGGCCGGTCGACTCGCGCAGCGCCGCGGCCAGCGCGGCGCCCTGCTCCAGGATCGCGGCGAGCCGGTGCGGGCCGTCGGCGTCGATCGCGACGACGTCGTCCGGCGCTGCCGCGGCGCGCCGGTCCAGGTCCAGAACGAGCTGTCGCATCGTCAGGCCCGGAACATCTCGCGCTCGTCGCCGAGCAGGGCGATCCGCTTGCCCCGCATGGCGCCCACGTGCCGGACCGCGGCGGCCCACTCGTCGCTCGCGAGGGCGGCGCGGGCGGCTGCCTCGTCGTCGAAGCTCAGGACGGACAGGCCGTCCCAGCCCTCCGACCGCGGCTCGAGCGCGCTCGACACGGCGGTGTGGCGCCAGGCCCGCAGCCCCGGCAGGGGATAGGTCACCTCGGCGTGCTCGCCGCGCCACCAGGTGATGAACTGCTCGTGGGTCCAGTCCGAGGGACGGGCGGCGAGCAGGGCGAGGTTGAACATCTCCGGTCTCCTCTTGAGTCTCAGGCCTCGATGTCGAACTCCGGGGAGCGGCCGATCATCAGACCGACCACCTGCCCCGAGTCGTCCAGCCGAGCCGCGGCGACGAACGTCGACTCGAACTTCCCGCCGCGCCGCGCCTGACCCAGCACCAGCTCGTCGGATCCGACGGTCGAGGCGGACAGCACGTGATGGGTCAGCACGCCCTTCTCCCGCTGGCGGAGGTACCCCTCCATCGCCTCCCGGCCGCCCGCGAAGTCCCGGGCCGCCTCGCCGCCGGTGCCGAACACGATCGAGAAGCGGAAGTCCGGCGCGATCATGTCGAGGATGTCGTCCGGGGAACCGCCGTCGAGGGTGTCGAACCACTTCGCCAGGAACGGGGCGCTCACGCGGCACCGCCCGTGGGCAGCGGGAACATGCCGAACGTGGGGTGGAAGAAGGCCTGGTAGCGGACCAGGCGCTTGTCGGGCGACACCAGCGCCACCGAGGAGAACGAGCCGGTCCCCCGGCCGTCGCCCTCGGTGATGATCCCGTAGACCATCTCCAGGTCGCCGTCGGTCCCACGGGAGACGATCCGGTGGCGCCGTCCGACGGCGGGCCGCCCGGCGATGTACGCCTCGAGATCGGCGCGGCCGGAACCTCTGATCTCCCGGCCCGGCAGCGCGATCAGGAACTCGACGTCCGGTTCCACCAGGTCGAGCCCGGCCAGCGGCGTCGCGCCGTCGAGCTGCGCGTAGTAGTCCTCGATGATCATGTCGACCGTCCTCCCTGACGGTGGGCCCCGTGTGGAGGGTCCAATACCGACCGGCTCCAGAAAACTGAGCTGAGTTCAGTTTGATTGAGTTCAGAGTAGGCAGGCCCGGGCCCGGAGGCAAGGGGTTCAGCCGGCGTCCGGCTCCCGGCCCGCCACCATCCGCACGCAGCACCCGGTGATGAAGTCCGAGATGGTCCGCAGCTCGAGCGGGCCGCCGGGCCGGTACCAGCGCCAGACGCCGACAACGAGGCCGAGCAGGCTGCGGGCCATCATCTGCGGGTCACGGCGGGGGAACTCCCCCGCGGCCATCCCGCGTTCGAGCAGCTCCGCCCAGTTGTGCTCGACCTGCGCCACGAGCTCGCGGCACGCCTGCCGTTCGGTCTCCTCGCGGCGCGAGGCCCGCTCGTTGGCCAGCAGGGCGATGTTGCTCTGCAGGATGCGGTTCTGCTGCACCTCCTGCGGCGAGAGCGCGTACGCGGCCTCGACCGCGGCCCGCAGGGCCTCCGACGAGCTGGACGCCCCCGCCGTGGCCTCGCGGAACGCGGCGTCGGAGTTGCGCAGCCCGAGCCGCATGATCGTGAGCAGGCAGTGCGCCTTGGACTCGAAGTAGTGGTAGAGCGCGGTCTGCCCGATGCCGACCCGGTCCGCCACCTCGGACCACTTGGTGGCCTCGTAGCCGACCTCGCCGAAGCACTCCACGGCCGCGGCCAGGATCGCGGGCCGCTTCGACCGCGGCCCGTCGTCCGCCTCGGTCAGAGCCTCGATGCTCACGTCACCACTCCCTCATCCGGTGGCTCAGCCTAGCCGCGTCCCCGAACCGGGTTCACTTCGCGCTCACCACGTCGTCCGCCGCGGCGAGGCCGGTCGCGGCGGCGGCGGCGATGCCGCCCGCGTAGGCGCCGGCGTAGATCCCGCCGACGTCCGATCCCGCCGCGTACAGCCCGGGCACCACGTCCCCCGACGCGCCGAGGACCCGTCCCCGCGCGTCGATCCGGATCCCGGCGAAAGGGAAGGTGAGCGCGGTCGCGACCTCGACGACGTAGTAGGGCGCCTCGGCGAGCGGCCGCGGGTCGATCGTGCGCGGCGGGCTCGGCGGCGCCCCGCCGGCGAGCCGGGCCACCTCGTCGGCGATCCGCTCCCCGTCGTAGCCCCAGTCCTCCGGCATGGCGCGGAAGTCGTCCGCGTCGTCGGCGACGACGCACCGGCCGCCCTTCCGCCGGGCCAGCGCGAACTTGTCGGTGGCGGGCGCACCCTCCACATAGGACCCGGTGATGTACTCGCGGTAGCCGCGGGCGTCCGTCACCAGCAGGCCTCGGCCCTCCGGCTGGTCGAGCAGCGCCATGGTGGTCAGGTGGTCGCCCACGGTCTCGTCGACGAAGCGCTCGCCGGCGAGGTTGAACAGCAGCGCGTGCTCGCTGTAGTAGAGGGCGAGGTCCACGAAGTGCTCGGGCTCCAGGTCCACGTGGGCCGGGATCAGGTGCCCGTAGAAGCCGCTCCCCTCACCGGTCACGGCCCCGCCCGCCTCGGTGGCCAGCCGCAGCCCGTCGCCGCTGCTCCAGGGGTTGGAGCGCAGGGCCACGTCCCGGGCCTGCGCGTGCACGTACCGCGCACGCAGCTCCGCATCCGCCTGGAACCCGCCGGTCGCCAGCAGGGTCGCGCCGGCCCGCACGGTGCGGGCCGAGCCGTCTGCGAGGAGCAGCTCCGCGCCGGAGACCCGGCCCTCGGCGTCGATCGTGAGCTTCGTGGTTCGCGCTCCGGTGGTGACCGACCCCTGGGCGAGCACGGCTCGCCGACACGTGTCGATGTAGAGGCTGGTGTCGAACGCGTGGCCGCGGCCGAACCGCAGGATCGTGACCGCGTCCGCGACGGGGACCTCCAGGTCCCGGAGGAACGCGACGGCGTCGGCGAACCGGCCGACCACGGCGGCCTTGAGCTCCGGATCCCCGTGCGGGTTGATCTCGTCCATCGTCGCGATGTCCGGGGCGGTCCAGAGGTAGCCGGCGAACTGCGCCGATCCCCCCAGCTCCGGGGCCCGCTCCACGACGGCCACCCGCAGCCCGGACCGGGCGGCGCGGGCGGCGGCGGTCATGCCCGCCATGCCGCCGCCGAGGACGAGGAGGTCGACCGGGTCGGTCGAGGTCTGTGCGTCGGGCATGCGTCGTCGCCTCTCCGCGTCGAAGTGTTCTCAGATGCCGAGCCGTGCGAGCAGGGTCTCCCGGTGCGCGGCGTGCTCGGCCACCAGGACGGCCGTCGTCGCCGCCCGCCGGACGTGCAGGTGCGCGGGGTGCTCCCAGGTGAAGCCGATACCGCCGTGGACCTGCACGGTCTCGGCCGCGACCCAACGGTAGGCGTCGCCGCACACGAGGGCGGCGGTGGCCACGGCGATCGGCAGCTCCGCGGGATCGTCCGCGGCGGTGGCCGCGGCCCAGAGCGACGCCGAGCGGGCCGCCTCCACCCGCACGGCCATGTCGGCGCACCGGTGCTTGATCGCCTGGAAGCTGCCGATCGGGCGGCCGAACTGCAGCCGTTGTGCCGCGTAGGTCGCGGAGAGCTCCAGGGCCGCCGCTGCTCCCCCGGTCTGCTCGCAGGCCAACGCCGCGACCGCGCGGTCGTGCACGCGGTCGAGCACCGCCTGCGCGTCCGCGGCGAGCAGCGTCGCCGGGGTCCGGTCGAACACCACGTCCGCCAGCTGCCGGTTGGGGTCCAGCGCCCGCATCGGCGCGCGGGTGAGGCCGTCGGCCTCCGCGTCGACGACGAAGAGCGCGGACTGCCCGTCGACCGCGGCGACGGCGAACAGCAGGTCCGCCGTGGCGCCCTCCACGACGAGCGTCTTGCCCCCGGTCAGCCGCCACCCGCCGGCATCCTCCTCCGCCCGGGTGGCCTGCCCGCTCGGCGCCTCGCACTCGGCGAGGGTCGCGGTCGTCGATCCCGCAGCCAGCTCGGCGAGCAGCTCGTCGTTCCCCCCCGTGTGGAGCAGCACGCCCACGCCGAGGACCGCCGTGGAGAACCATGGCAGTCGGGCCAGGGACCGGCCCAGCTCCTCGGCGACCACGCCGACCTCGCGGAAGGTCGCTCCCGCACCGCCCGCCGCCTCCGGGACGTCGAGGGCCACGACGCCGAGCTCGCCTGCCAACCGCTTCCACACCGTCGGGTCCCATGGCTGGTCGGGCTCTCGCGCGGGTTCGCTGTGCCGTGCCAGGAAGTCGCGGACCGCCGCGCGCAGGTCCTCGGCGTCGGCGTCCGGGGTGAGCCGGGGGATCATGCGTGCTCACCATCGTCCACGGCAGCCAGCACGTCGGCGAACCGCTCGCGGGCCTCCGCCTGACGGATGGGGATGATGTAGGGCGGGAACAGGCCGTCGTCCGGCTCGGTGCCGCGCAGCAGGGCCTGGGCGAGGTTGACCTTGTGGACCTCGGTGGCCCCGTCGGCGAGTCCCATGTGGAAGGACTCCATGACCCACTTGCCGAACGGCAACTCCTTGCTGATGCCCAACGAGCCGTGGACCTGGATGGCCCGCCCGGCGACGTCCGCGAGGACCTTCGGCATGGCCGCCTTGACCGCGGAGATGTCCGCGCGGACCTTGCGGTAGTCGTTGTACTGATCGATCCGCCAGGCCGTGCGCAGCACCAGCAGCCGGAACTGCTCGAGCTGGATCCAGGAGTCCGCGATCATCTCCTGCACCAGCTGCTTGTCCGCGAGCCGCTCCCCCTTGCTGGTCCGGGACACCGCGCGGCGCTTCATCATCTCGAAGGCCGTCTGGACCAGCCCGACCGTGCGCATCGCGTGGTGGATGCGGCCGCCGCCGAGGCGGGTCTGGGCCACCGCGAAGGCCTGGCCGCGCTCGCCGAGGATGTTCTCCGCCGGCACCCGGACGTCGGTGTAGCGCAGGTAGTTGTGGCTGCCGACCGGCTCGTCGTGCCCCCACACGGACACGTCGCGGACGCGCTCGATCCCCGGGGTGTCCGCGGGCACGACGAACATCGACATCGACTTGTGTGCCGGAGCGTCCGGCTCGGTCACCGCCATCACGATCAGGAACTCCGCCCACAGGGCGTGGGAGGAGAACCACTTCTCCCCGTTGATGACCCACTCGTCGCCCTCGAGGCGGGCGGTGGTGCGGAACCCCGTCGGGTCCGACCCGCCGTGCGGCTCGGTCATCGAGAAGCACGACACGATGTCGCCCTCGATCAGCGGCTCGAGGTAGGTCGTCTTGAGGTGGTCGGTGCCGTAGTGGGCCAGGATCTCCGCGTTGCCGGAGTCCGGGGCCTGACAGCCGAACACCACAGGCCCGGAGTGGGTGCGGCCCAGCTTCTCGTTCAGCAGCGCCAGCCGCAGCTGCCCGTAGCCGGGCCCACCCAGCTCCGGGCCCAGGTGACAGGCCCACAGCTTCTTCTCACGGACCCGCTGCTGCAGGGGCTTGATCAGCGCGTTGCGCACCGGGTCCCGCGGGTTCCAGGCGTGCTCGATCACCTGGTCGACGGGCTCGACCTCGGTGCGGACGAACTCCTCGACCCAGTCGAGCTCCTCCTGGACTTCGGGGTCGTTCTCGAATCCCCAGCTCATCGACTCGCTCCTACCGGGTCAGGACGGTGCAGGCGGAGATGCCCGGCGCCCCGTAGACGTGGGTGAACCCGACGCGCGGGTCCCCCGGGACCTGGTGCTCCCCCGCGCCCCCGCGCAGCTGGAGCACGTTCTCGTAGACCTGCCGCAGGCCGGAGGCGCCGATCGGCTCGCCGTTGGCCAGGCAGCCACCGTCGGTGTTGACCGGCAACCTGCCCTCGATCGCGGTCGCCCCGGAGGCGATCAGCTCCTCCTGCTCGCCGTGCGCGCACAGCCCGGTCTCGGCCATGTGCATCAGCTCGGCGCCGGACTCGGTGTCCTGGATCTGCGCCACGTCGACCTCCGACGGGGCGATCCCCGCCGCCGCGAACGCCGCCGCGGCCGCCTCGACCGTGGGCGAGTCCGCCCGCTCCGCGGCCGTCCAGGGCGAGAACACCTCGAACGACCCGTACCGGCGGGAGCGGAACGCCGCGCCCTGCAGGAACACCGGGTGCTCGGTGTACTCCCGGGCCTTGTCCGCCCGGCACAGGACCAACGCGACCGCACCCTCGGCGGGCGAGCAGTACATGTACTGGGTCAGCGGGTGGGAGATCATCGGTGCCGCCGCGATCTCCGCGGCGTCGATCTCCTTGCGCCGCCACGCCATCGGGTTGCGGGCGCCGTTGCGGAAGGCCTTCTCGGCGATCGTGGCCAGCACGCCCGGCGCGATGCCGTGCTCGTGCAGGTAGCGCTGGATCTTCAGGCCGAAGAACTGCGTGGTGACCATCAGCCCGGTCTCGCCGTACCAGGCCCCGATGCCGTGCTCGGCCGGGTCGGTGTTGAAGGCCCCGCGCGGGTGCTTGTCGAACCCGATCACGATGCCGACGTCGTGCTGCCCGGAGCGGATCGCGGCGTCTGCGGCGATCAGCGCCGATCCGCCCGTCGCGCAGCCGTTGGCCACGTTGATGAACGGCAGCCCGGTCAGCCCGAGCTCGGAGACCAGGGTGTCCGCGTCGCCCGCAGAGTGCGAGCCGCCGAAGCCGAACTGCATGTCGGAGAAGCGCAGTCCGCAGTCGCGCAACGCCTGCCGCGCCGCGTGGACCGCCTGCGCCCGGCCCGAGACGCCCTCGGTGCGCCCGAACCGGTGCATCCCGATCCCGACGATCGCGACCCCGCTCATGCCGTCACCGCCACGAACGCGAACGTGTGCACCGGCCAGCCGAACTCGTCGTCCCGGAAGGGGGCGAGGACCAGCTCCACGGCCATGCCGATCTCCAGCTTCACCGGGTCGGTCTCCACCAGCCGGGTCTCCACGATCAGCTGCCCGGGCAGCTCGACGTACCCGACGCCGTAGGGTTCGTAGTTCTCGGTGCCGGTGTAGGGCGGCTTGGGCCGGAACCCCTGCACCGTCCAGGACCACAGCGTGCCCGTCCGGGACAGCGGCACGTCCTCCATCGCCGACCCCGTGCAGCGCGGGCAGCCGCCCTGGCGCGGGAAGGTGTGGGCGGCGCAGTCCGTGCACCGGCTGCCGAGCAGCGCCGGGCCCTCCGCGGTCTCGACGAACAGGGCGTCGTCGACGGTCGTCTTCCCGGCGATCACGGCGCGGCCAGCCGTCCGCCGTCGACGGCGAGCAAGGCGCCGGTCGTGTACGTGGCGTGCGGCCCGCAGAGGTACAGCGCCGCACCGACGATCTCGTGCGGCTCGCCGACCCGCTTCGCCGGCCAGTCCTGCGCCATGCGCGCCACCGCCTCCGGGTCCCAGGCCTTGCTGATGTCGGTGGCGAACGGACCCGCCAGGATCGTGTTCACCCGCACCGACGGCCCGTACTCCTGCGCGAACCCGGCCGTCAGCGTGTTCAACGCCGACTTCGCCGCCGTGTAGGGCAGGTCGCCCGCCGTCGGGCGCTGCGACCCCATCGACGAGATGTTGAGGATCGTGCCGCCACCCCGGGCCACCATCCGCTTCCCCGCCGCGGCCATCAGCCGGAACGGGCCGCGGACGTTCACCGCGAAGACCTTGTCGAACAACGCTTCCGACACCTCCTCGAGGGAGGAGTACAGCGGCGCCATGCCCGCGTTGTTCACCAGCACGTCCAGCGGGCCGAGCTCCTGCTCGACCTCGTCGAGCAGCGGGTCGAGCCGGTCCCAGTCGCCGACGTGCGCCGCGTGCGCGGTCACCCGGCGCCCGGTCGCCGCCGCCAGCTCCTCGGCCAGTTCCTCGCAGGCGTCCTTCTTGCGCGAGGCCACCGCCACGTCCGCGCCCGCCGCGGCGAACGCGATGGCGATCTCGCGGCCCAGGCCGCGCGATCCGCCGGTGACCAGCGCCCGTCGACCGGCCAGCGGCTGGTCGACGACCCGGGCGGCCGCGACCGCCGCGTCGAGAGAGCTCATCTCGGGATGTCCTTCCACGCCACGCCCCGATCGCCTCGGGGCTCCGCGGGCAGCCCCAGCAGGCGCTCCGCGATGATCGTCCGCTGCACCTCGTCGGAACCCCCGGCGATCCGGTAGCCCGGCGCGCCCAGGTAGTGCTCGGTCCAGCGGTAGGTCCCGTCCCCGGCGTCCGCGACCAGCCGCGGGCCGAGCACCAGCGCCGCCGCCTCGGAGACGAGCTTGAGTCGTTGGGCCCAGTCGAGCTTGCGCAGCGAGCCCATGGGACCCGGTTCGCCGCCGGCCAGCCGGGTCTCCCGATCGCGCTGGGCCGACAGCGCCGCGACCTTCTCCGCCGTCCAGACGTCCGCCAGCACCCGCCGGACGTCCGGGTCCCCGGTCCGACCGAGCCGGCGGGCGTCGTCCGCGAGCTGGGCGAACCCGCCGCCCAGGTCCATGTTCGCCCCGGACGACCCCCGTTCGAAGCCGAGCGTGGCGAGCGTGACGCCCCAGCCCCCGCCGACCTCGCCCAGGCGCAGCGAGTCCGGGATCCGGACGTCGTCGAGGAAGACCTCGCAGAACGACGAACCCCCGGACATCTGCCGCAGCGGCCGCACGTCCACTCCGGGGGTGTCCATCGGCAGCAGGAAGGCGGTGAGCCCCTTGTGCTTCGGCACGTCCGGGTCGGTGCGGCAGATCAGCTCGCCCCAGCCCGCGAACTGTGCGCCGGAGCTCCACACCTTCTGCCCGTTGACGATCCACTCGTCGCCGTCCCGGACCGCCCGGGTCGCGAGCCCCGCGAGGTCCGACCCCGCCGACGGCTCGGAGAACAGCTGGCACGCCAGGGCGTCCCCACGGAGCAACGGCCGAACCAGCATCTCCTTCTGCGACGGCGTGCCGAACAGCTGCACCGTCGGCGCGATCAGCTCGGTCGACACCGAGGTCAGCTCGTGCTGCCCGGGCGTCTCGAACTCGCGCTCGACCTCCGCGAAGGCCTCCTCGTGCAACGCCGACAGCCCAGCGCCACCGTGCTCGACCGGCCACGAGATCGCGCCGTAGCCGGCGTCGTACCGCGCGCGCAGCCAGTCCTGGATGCGTCCCAACAGGGCACGCTCGTCGTCGAAGGGGAGATCGTGGAACACCGCCACCGACTCGCGCGGCGCGTCGCCCCGCGGGGTGAGCCGCTCGGCCAGCCAGGTCCGAGCGGTCGCGGCGTAGTCCGCGAGGGCGCTCTCGGTCACCGCGGTCATCGGGCCGTCCACCCGCCGTCGACCGCCAGGACCTGCCCGGTGCAGTAGGTGGAGGCGGCCGAGGCGAGGAACAGCAGCGCCCCGTCCAGCTCGCCCGGGTCACCACCCCGACGCAGCAGGGTGTTGCGCTCGATCCAGCGCACCGACGCGTCGTCGGCGAACATCGCGTCGTTCATCTCGGTCCGGAACCATCCGGGGGCCAGCGCGTTGGCGCGCACGCCGTCGCGGCCCCAGTGGCCGGCGAGCTGTCGGGTCAGGCCGATCAGGCCTGCCTTGCTCGCCGCGTAGCTCGCGCCGCCGCGCGGCGCCGTGGAGACCAGCCCGACGATCGAGCTGACGTTCACGATCGACAACGGGCGTCCGCTCGCCGAGGCCGCAGCGAGCTGCGCCAGGTGGAAGGGGCCGGTGAGATTGAGCCCCAGGACGTCCGCGAACTCGGCGCTCGTCTCACGGTGCGGTTTGGCCGGGCTGCCGGATCCCGCGTTGTTGACCAGCACCTCGATCGGGCCGGACTCCGCCACCACCCGCTCGACGAGCGCGACGCGGTCCGCCTCCGACGACACGTCCGCGGCCGCCGTGCGGAGCCCGGGGACCTCGGCGGCCAGCGCGTCGAGGCGCTCCTTGCGCCGCGCCGCCGCCCAGACCGTGGCGCCCGCGGCGGCGAGCACGCGCACGAACCGTTCCCCCAGCCCGGACGACGCCCCGGTCACCAGCGCGGTGCGGCCGGTCAGGTCGAACAGCGCGGCCGGGGTGGGAACGCTCATCGGGACCCCTCCAGCAGCCGCAGGCCGTCCGTGATCAACGCCGTGATGGTCCGTGGGAGCTGTTCCTGGACGGGATCGTGGTGGGCGCCGGTGCGGTGGCGCACCAGGTTGTGCCCCATGATCGCCGCCATCTTCATCCGGCCGAGCGCGCTGAACCAGACGGCGTCCGCCGAGGTGCCACCATCTCCACCGCGGGTCGCGCGGTACGCCTCGGCGAGCTCGGCCTCGCTCGGGAGCCCCTCGACGACCCTGCCGGACCCGGGGAACAGCGCCCCGTCGGTGAACACCCCGAACCAGCCGAGGTCCACCCGCGGGTCGCCGACGCTCCAGATCTCCCAGTCGACCAGGGCGGTCGCCGTCGCGTCCGTGAACAGCAGGTTCCCGAGACGGAAGTCGCCGTGCACGATCACCGGCGCCACGGGGGCAGGCACCGAGGCGGCCAGCCGCTCGACCAGCTCCGCACCGCCCGGGCGCAGGTCCTCCGGCACGGCGTACATCGTCTTCGCCCAGCGGGCCACCTCGCCGTCGGCGGTGACCGCCTCGGGCAGGGTCCCGCCGGTGTCGGCCAGGCTCCGCTCCACGACGTCGAGCGGCACGGCGTGCAGCGCGCCGAGGATCCGCGCCGCCTCGAGCATCCGGGCCCGCGCCAGCGCGGGCTCGACCGCAGCGTCGACCTCGAGGACCGGCTCCGCGGCCTGCCCCGCGGCGAACTCCATCGCGAACCAGGCGGGCTGCTCGGTGTCGCGGGCGAGTACCGCGGGCGCCGGGACCGCGGTGTCGGCCAGCGCCTCCAGGATCGCGGCCTGGTGGAGGACGTCGTTGCGTCCCACCGCCCTGCGGCCCGGGGGTACCGCCTTGACCACGGCCCGGTCCGAGCCTGCCCCGATCGTGTAGGTCAGGCCCGACCGGCCGCCCTCGAGGACGGCCAGCGCGTGGGTCTCGCCGAGGCCGAGCCGCGCGCGCACGCGGTTCGCGAGGACCGGGTCCGCATCGACCGCCGTGTCGACTGTCTCCGTCATCTCATCCCTCCACAGGCCCTGGCCGGTCGTGGCGCCGGCGGCCCGCGCCACGCGCGGGACCGCCGACGCGATCACGATGCGGTCAGCGCCCGGTCCACTTGGCGTCGCGCTTCTCCAGGAAGGCCGCGACGCCCTCGGCGGCGTCCTCCGAGTTCAGCGTGACGCCCACGGCCAGGTGCTCCAGCACCATCAGCGAGGCGATGTCGGCGTCGAGGCCGCGGTCGATCGCCATCTTGGTGAGCTTCATCTGGAACGGGCTCTTGTCGGTGAGGTGGCTGATGAACTCCTCCACCGTCTCGTCGAGCTTCTCGGCGGGCGCACTGGCGTTGACCAGGTCGAACTCGTCCGCCTCCTTGCCCGAGAGCAGCTTGCCGGTGAGCATGAGCTCCTTGGTCTTGCGGATGCCCAGCATGCGCGGCAGGCGGTAGATCGGGCCGGCGCCGCCGAACAGGGCACGGCGGATGTGGAAGTCGCCGATCTGCGCGGTCTCGTCCGCGATCGCGAAGTCGCAGGAGATCATCACCTCGAAGCCGCCCGCGGTCACGTAGCCCTCGAGCACCGCCACCGACGGCTTGGTCATGTTGTAGAGCCGGTCGCAGACCTTCGCCGACACGACCGCGACGTCCATCGCGGTGCTGGTACCGATGAAGTCCGACTGCAGGCTGTCGAGGTCGAAGCCCGAGGAGAAGGTGTTCTCCCGGCCACGCACCACCACGACGCGGAGCTCGGAGTCCGCCTCGATCTCGGTGATGTACTCGTCGAGCTTGTGCAGCATCGGGACGGTGATGCAGTTGCGCTTGTGCGGTCGGTTCAGCCAGATCCGCGCCACGTGACCGTCACGCTCGAACTGGATGTCGTCCTCGACTGCCATGGTTCCTCCTGAAACTGAACTGAATTCATCTTAGATCGTGCGGGCCGCCGCCGCCCCTGTCAAGGGGCGATCAGCCGGCGCGGACGCCGCCGCCGACCGGGGACCCGAAATAGGCCTGTTCGGCCCGCGTGGCGAAGCCCGGATCATCGGGCGAGCCGGTCGCCCGGACCACGCCCTCGTGCAGCACGACCACCTCGTGCGCCACGGCGAGCGCCCGGGTGAGGAGCTGCTCCAGGACCACCACCGTCACCCCGTCCTCGGCGAGGCCGGTGATCCGTCCGTACACCTCGTCGACGAGGGCCGGGGCGAGACCCAGCGCCGGTTCGTCGACGACGAGGAGGCGTGGGTCCGCGATCAACGCGCGAGCGATGGCGAGGAGCTGTTGCTCGCCCCCGGACAGCGCCGCGGCCGGGATGGACAGCCGGGTCCGGACGCGTTCGGGCAGCCACTCGACGGCCTGGTCGATCCGGGACCGCAGGTCCCGCCCCGAGATGCCGGCGGCGTAGCCGGCGACCTCCAGGTTCTCCCGCACCGACAGCGTCCGGAAGAGGGCCCGACCCTCCGGGACCAGGCTGCTGCGCACCGCGCCGTCGGTGGTCCGCGTCCCCGCGGAGGGACTGAGTGTGCCGTGCAGGACCTGGCCCAACGTGCTCTTGCCCGCACCGTTCGCCCCGACCACCGCGAGGACAACGCCGGGGTGAACGGCCAGCTCGACGCCGTCGAGCGCGGTCACCCCGCCGTACCGATGGGTCACCCCGGACAGCGCGATCGCGGGCGGCCCCTCGGCGCGGGTGGACGTGCGGGCCTGCCGCGCGGACGTCGTCCCGAGGTAGGAGCTGCGGACGCGGTCGTCGGCCAGGATCTCGTCCGGCGCGCCGGAGCCGATCGGGCGGCCGAAGTCGAACGCCACCACCCGATCCGCGACGCCGAACAGGTCCTCCAGGACGTGGTCGATCACGACGACCGACGTCCCCGCCGCGCGCAGGCCCTGGATCTGGCCGGCGAGCAGCCTGCGCTCCTCGGCGTCCAGCCCGCCGAACGGCTCGTCCATGATCAGCAGGCCGGGCTGCTCGGCGACGGCGCGCCCGAGGTCGAGCCGCTTCTGGGGGCCGAAGGGCAGCTGGTCGGGATACACGTCCCCCTGGCCCGCGAGGCCGATCCTTCCGAGCAGGGCGTCGACCGCCCGTCGGCGCGTCGGAGTGGTCCACCGCGTGGTGCAGAGCAGGTTCTCGGAGACCGTCAGCTCGGTGAAGACCTCGGCGTGCTGGAAGGTGCGGCCGATGCCGAGCCGCCGGCGACGGGTCGCGCGCGCCCGCAGCAGGTCGACGCCGCCGAAGGTCGCCGAGCCCGTCGTCCGGCCGCCGGAGACGAGGCCGCACAGGGCGTTGACCAGCGTCGTCTTGCCGGCACCGTTCGGCCCGATGATCGCGAGGACCTCACCCGGGGGTACCGAGAGCGACACCCCCTCGAGCGCCTGCAGTCCGCCGAAGGCCACGCCGAGGTCCGCGACCTCGAGCGTCCGTCGCTCCGCGGCCGGCGCGGGGGCCGGCTCGTCCGGGATCTCGACGACCGACGGCCCGCCCGGACGCCGCACCCGCCGCAGGAGCGTGCGCAGCACGCTCCCGAGCGCGGGCACCACCCCGGCGGGCAGGAGCAGCAACGCGAGGATCAACAGTGCCCCCTGCAGGATCAGCTGGTCGACGCCCAGCAGCCCGGCCAGGCTCGGCGCGAACGCCAGGAAGATCCCGCCGAACACCCCTCCGCCGACCGCACCGACGCCCCCGAGCACCGCCGCGGCGACGGTGTTGATCCCCAGGGTCAGCGAGAACGTCTCCGGACTGACGAAGCCGGTGATCAACCCGAGCAGGGCGCCGGCCAGCCCGGTCGCGGCGCCGCTCACACCGAACGCGAGGGCGCTCTGCGCCTCCGGTGCGATCCCGACCGAACGGGCCACCACCGGGTGCGACTTCGCCGCGACCATCCGCATCCGCAGGCTCGTCGAGCGGGCCAGCACGGCGATCCCGACGACGATCCCGGCGGTCAGGATGGCCGCCACGACGGCTTCCGAGCCGCCGGCGCCGAGCGAGCCCGCGCCCGTCACGCTGGGTAGGTCGGTGACCGGGACGCCCTGGTCCCCGCCGGTCACGTCTACCCAGCGGTTGATGACCTCGAGCGCGACGAGGCTGAAGGCCAGGGTGAGCAGGGCGATGTAGAGCACCGAGAAGCGCGCCCCGGCGAACCCGAGGAACGCACCGCAGCCGCCGGCGAGCAGCATCGCCACGAGCACCGTCGGCTCCGACGCCCAGCCGTGCGCCGAGCCGTAGGCGACCGTGTAGGCGCCGATGGCGAACAGCGCGGGATGGCCCACGGACCAGATGCCCGCCCAGCCCGCCAGCAGCCCGACGCTCAGCACCAGGATCGTGTAGGTCGCGGCCAGGGCCACCGAGTACGCCTGGTACCCGGGCAGGAGCCCGCTCTCGACGAGCAGCACGAGCAGCACCGCGGCCACCGGGCCGAGGACCGCTCGCACCGCCACCTTCCAGGTCAGGATCATGGCGCTCAGACCCTCTCGAAGCTGCGGGTGCCGAAGAGGCCTTGCGGCCGCAACAGCAGGATGAGGATCGTCAGCGCGAAGACGAAGGTGTCACGGAAGTTCGCCGAGACGTAGGAGGCGGCGAGGTTCTCCAGCACCCCGATCGTCACGCCGCCGATCACCGCGCCGTGCATGCTGGTCAGCCCGCCGAGGAAGATGCCGGCGAACGCCCGGAACAGCGGGGCGGCCAGCACCGTCGGCGCGAGTCCGACCCGGGGGACGTAGAGGACCGCCGCGAGCGCGGCGAGCCCCAGGCCGAGCGCCCACGCGATGCGCGCGACCCGCTGAGCGGGCACGCCGACGATCTGCGCGGTGGTCGCCGACTCGGCCGCCGCGCGCATCGCCGAGCCCAGGGTGGTGCGGGTGAAGAGGTAGCCCACGGCGAGCATCGCGACGGCGGACACTCCGATCACCACCAGGTCCTGGGTGGCGAGCGTGGCCGAGCCGAGCGTCACGGTGCCCCCCACCAGCGGCGGGAAGGCGTGCGGCTCGGTCCCCCAGACGTCGCTGATCACCGCCTCGGCGATCAGCGACACCCCCATCGTCATCACCAGCGCGGCGAACAGCCGCCCCGTGCCGAGCGGGCGGATCACCAGCTCGCGGACGACGAGCCCGAGAACGACGGCCACGAGGACCGCGGCGATCACGGCGGACCCCACCCCGAGCCCGCGCTGCACGACCATGAGCGCGACGTACACGGCGAGCGTGGCCATGCTCGCCAGCGCGAAGTTCACCACGTCGGTGGCCCGGTAGATGATCACGAGACCCAGCCCGAGCAGGCCGTAGACGGCACCGCTGGCGATCCCGCTCACCACGACGAGGAACAGCTCGCTCATCGGGTGATCAGTCCCGTGACGGCCGGCGGGCGCGACGCCGAGGCGTCCCACCGGTCCCAGAACAGGACGTCGTCGGCCGTCGGGCGGCGGGCGGGCCGGAAGTCGGTGCCCACCGTGTAGGCCAGCGGCGTGAGGCAGACCTGCTGGACCGTGTCGAAGGGGATGTCGAGCAGCTCGGCGACCTCCTTCTCCCGCGCGAGGTGCATCGTCGTCCAGCAGGTGCCCAGGCCCCGGGCCCGCGCGGCGAGCATCATGCTCCAGACCGCGGGCAGGACCCCGCCCAGCAGCGACGCGCAGGCGAACCCGGCGGCACCGTCGAGCCGGGCACCGTCGAGACAAGCGATGACGATCGTGTCGACCTCGTGCAGCGCGCGTTCCAGTGCGTCGGCCGAGCGGCCGGTGCGCTCCTGCGCGGCCGCCCCCTCGGCGTCCGCGACCTGCACGCGCCCGATGTACCCCTCGGAGTCCTTGTAGGAGTTCAGGTACACGTCGGAGTAGAGGTCGGCGACGGCGCCGCGCAACGCGGGATCGCGCACCACGACGAACCGGGTCCGCGCGACGTTCGACCCCGCCGGGGCCTGCATCGCGAGGGTCACGCACTCGCGGACCAGGTCCGCCGGCACCGGGCGGGAGGGGTCGAGGCGCCGTCGGACGGCGCGGGTGGTGGCGAGTGCCTCGTCGAGGTCCACGGCCTACCCCCGCTCCGGCGCGCTGACGAAGTCGCCCTCGGAGACCCACTGACCGTTCCGGACGGTGACCCGCTGGACGTCCCGGGTGCCGAGGTGCGACTGCGCCGAGAACGACATGTCCGGCGCGACCCCGGTCTTCACGTCCGACGCCTTGCCGTACGCGGCCGCGATCGACTCCGAGGTCACCGGTCCCTGGATGGTCTTGGCGATCTCCACGAAGACCGCCGCGTTGGCGTAGCCGAGCAGGGTGGAGAAGTCGGCGGGCTGTCCCGGCGAGTACTTCGCGATCGCGTCCCGGAACTGCTGCATCTCCGGCGTCTGCTCGGTGGGCGAGCGGACCAGCGACACCGAGTGGTAGCCCTCGGCGGCGGGGCCGGCCAGCGTCACCGTGGTGCCCGACGCGGTCGGTGCGTAGCCGTAGGTCGGTAGCGACACGCCCTGCAGGGCGGCGGCCTTGAGGTATGCCGCAGCCTCCGGAGCCGGGAGGACCAGCATCACCGCGTCACCACCCGCGGCCTTCACCTGACTGACCGCCGGCGCGAAGTCCGTGGTCCCCAGCTTGACCGGTACCGCGGTCGTCGTGACGCCGGGCTGCTCCCGCTCCGCCGCGGGCCCGATCTGCCCGGCCACGTCGGCGAACGCCTTCGGGTCGTCGTGCACCACGACGAGCTTGCGGGCCCCGGACTGGACCGCCCACTGGGCCATCGCCGCGGCCTGGTCCTCGTAGAGCGTCTGCGTCCCGAACAGCAGCGGTCGGGGCGGGGCGTACCAGCTCGCGATGCCACCGTAGTGGTCGACGATCGGGACCTGGGACTGCTCGAGGACGAACGGGAACGCGGCCTCGGACGGGGCGACGCCGTTCGCGTTGACGATGGCGACGACGTTCTCCTGCCCGACGAGCTGCCGTGCGGCCTGCACGGTCTGCTGCGGGTCGTAGGCGTTGTCCTTCACGATCCAGTCGACCTGACGGCCGTTGATCCCGCCGTGGTCGTTGACCCAGCTGAAGTAGGCCTTCGCCCCCTCCATCTGGGGCACACCCGATGCGGCCTGCGGGCCGGACAGCGGGATCCACGCGCCGATCTTGATGGGGCCGGACCCGTCGTCGGCGGCCCCGCCGCCGGACGAGGATCCGCCGCAGGCGGTCAGCACGATGGCGAGCACCGCCGCCAGCGCGGCCAGCGCGCTCGTCGGTCGAGGACGCATCTCCACTCCTTCGTGAAATGCAACTGAGGTGAGTTCAGTTCGAGTCGGGGCCGAAGAGTAGACCGGCGGCGGTGCCGCGACAAGAGCGCTGGCTTACCGAGTTGAGTTCAATTAAGTTCCTGTCGTTCTTGCCGTCACCGACACGACGAGGAGGCGCGATGACGCTGCCGACCACGGATTCCGCGCTGCGGGGGCGGCGGATCGCCGTCACCGGAGCGTCGAGCGGGATCGGACGGGCGACCGTCGACCTGCTCGCGGCGCACGGCGCTTCCGTTGCAGCTCTGGACATCCGGCCCCTGACCGACGGCGGCGCGGCGGTCCGCGAGCTTCCCTGCGACGTCGCAGACCCCGACTCAGTGGACGCCGCCCTGGCCACCGCGGTCGACGCACTGGGCGGCCTCGACGGCCTCGTGACCTGCGCGGGGGTCACCGACGGCACCCCGACCGACGAGATGCCACTCGCCGTGTGGCGGCGCCTGGTCGACGTCAACCTCACCGGGACCTTCCTCTGCGTCCGCGGTGCCCTCCCCCACCTCCTGCGCGCCGATGCCGGGGCGATCGTCACCATCGGCTCCGTCGGATCCCTGGTGGCGGCCGGACGGTCCAGCGCCTACGACGCGTCGAAGGGGGCGGTGCTCGCCCTGACCCGCAGCCTCGCCGCGGAGTACGCGGACCGTGGGCTGCGTGCGAACTGCGTCTGCCCGGGGCCGGTCGCCACGGAACTGGCCCGGTCCAGCGTCGACGACCCGCACGGCCTGCGGCCCGAGACGCGCACCGCCATCGCCGGCCGGGTCACCCCGCCGATCGCCCGGACGGCGGCGCCCGCGGAGATCGCGACCGCCGTCGCGTTCCTGCTCTCGGCGCAGGCGTCGTTCATCACGGGCACCGCCGTCCCCGTCGACGGCGGCTACACCGCCGTCTGACCCGACCCTTCTGGAGACCCTGTGCGACGACTCGACGACACCCGCGTGATCCTGACCGGCGCCGCCGGCGGCCTCGGCATCGCGATCGCGGCGCGACTGAGCGCCGAGGGCGCTCGCGTCGCCCTGACCGATGTGGACCCCACAGCCTGCGAGAAGCTCGGCGCCGAGCTCGACGGGCCGACCCTCGCACTGGGTCTCGATGTGGCGGACGAGCAGGCCTGGGCCGAGGTCGTCGCCGCCGTCGCGGACCACTGGGGCGGCGTGGACGTGCTGGTCAACAACGCCGGCATCGGCAGCACCGGGACCGTGGAGTCCGAGAGCCGCGGGCGGTGGGACCAGGTCGTCGACGTCGACCAGCTCGGAACCTGGCTCGGCATGAAGCACGCCGGACCCGTCATCGAACGCAGCGGCGGCGGGGCGATCGTCAACATCGCCTCGATCCTCGGCGCGACGGGCGGCCTGGCCAACAGCTTCTCCTACGCCGCCGCCAAGGGCGCCGTCCGCTCGATGACCATGAACGCCGCCCTGCACTGGGCCACGCGCGGGGTCCGGGTGAACGCCGTCGTCCCCGCCTTCATCGGGACCGCACCGCTGCTGGAGCGGTTCGCCGGCACGGAACGGCACGCCGCGATGCTGGCGAACACGCCGATGCGCCGGCTGGGCCGCCCCGAGGAGGTCGCGGCGGCCGTCGCCTTCCTCGCGAGCACGGACGCCGGGTACACGACCGGGTCCGAGATCTTCGTCGACGGCGGGTGGGCGGCCCGCTAGTCGGGGACCAGGACCGCTCGGCCGGTCAGCCTGCCGCCGCGCACCTCGTCGAAGGCCCGGTCGGCGTCGGCGAGCGGGAACACGGTGGTGTGCGGGGCGAGGCTCCCCTGGCGCGCCAGGTCCACCACGGCCGCGAGTTCGGTCCGCGAGCCCCAGAACGGCAGCTGCAGGCGGAATCCCGTGCGCAGCACCCCGGGCTTGGCGACCCGCAGCACTCCCCCGCCGCTCCCGACGAGGACGAGCACCCCCGCCGTCCGCAGCAGCGACGCCGCCAGGTCGATGCTCGTCTGCGCGCCCGCAAAGTCGAGGACGACGTCGGCGCCCCGCTCGGCCACCGCGGCCACCGCGGCGGCGGCCTCGTCCGGCGCCACGGCGACATCCGCGCCACAGTCCCGCGCCAGCTGCCGGGCCGCCTCCCGGGTCTCGACCGCGACGACCCGGGCGGGACGCAGCGCGTGCAGCAGCCCGATGGCGAGGTGCCCCAGCCCGCCGACCCCGATCACGACGGCGACCGAACCCGGATCCGCCAAATCCGCAGCGCAGCCCTCGATCGCGTGGAAGGACGTGAGCCCGGCGTCGGTGAGGGTCGCCGCCGCCACCGGATCGAGGCCGTCGGCGGGCACCAGCCGCTCCGGGGAGACGACGACGGCGTCGGCCATACCGCCGTCGACCCCGAGGCCGACGCCGGCGAGGGACAGCCGGTCCCGCTCGTCGCAGTAGTTCGTCCGTCCCTGGACGCAGCGGTCGCAGCGTCCGCAGCCGAGCGGGGCGTGCACGAGGACCTGGGAGCCGATCTCGAGCCCCTCCACCCCGGCGCCCAGCGCCGCCACCCGCCCGCAGATCTCGTGCCCGAGCGTCATCGGCAGCGGCCAGCCCGCGCCGACGCCGTGATCGAGCACGTTCAGGTCGGAGTGGCAGATCCCGGCCGCCAGGACGTCGAGCCGCACCTCGCCGGGCCCCGGTTCCGCGTCGGGCACCGACACCAGAGCGGCCCGGCCGGGTCCGGTCATCCTGTACGCACGCACCTGTGCCTCCCGTCGTCGACACAGGACTCTAGCTGACTGAGCTGAGTTCAGTTAGGTTATCGCCGCGGATTCCCGCCCGACTCACCGAGGAGCCACGATGTCGTTCGTCCTCGTCCACGGCGCCGGCTACGGCGCATCCTGCTGGGACGAGCTCGTCCCACTGCTGGAGCACGACGCCCTCGCGGTCGACCTTCCCGGTCGCGGATCGCGCGCTGGCACCGACCTCACCAGGGTCACGTTGCAGGACTGCGCCGACGCCGTGGTCGCCGACGTCGAGTCCCGCGACCTGACCGACGTCGTGCTGGTCGGCCACTCGTTCGCCGGGGTGACCGTGCCGCGCGTCATGACCGCGCTCGGCGGGCGGATCCGCCGCGTCGTCCTGCTCTCCGCGGTCGTCCCGCCCGACGGCACCCGGGTGCTGGACCAGATCGACCCGGGCGTCCGCGGACTCGTGGAGCAGTCGCTCGCCGGCGGGATCTACCACCAGGAAAGGGCCGCCGCACACACCATGCTGTGCAACGACATGGACGAGGCCACCGCCACCGCCGCCCTCGACCGCCTCGTCGACGACTCCGCCGCCCTGCTGTCCGAGCCCGTCGACCTGGCCGGGTACGCGAGCCCCGTCCCCCGCACCTACATCCGGCTGACTGCCGACCAGTGCTACACCCCGGACCTGCAGGAACGCTCGGTCGCCCTGACCTCCGCCGATATCGAGTGGCTGCACGCAGGCCACCTCGCGATGATCAGCGCCCCGACCGAACTGGCCACGCTGCTCAACCGCCTGCACGGATAGCCCGCGCAGCTGAGGCGTCGTTCATGTTGGTCGGATCGCTCCGCCGCGGACGTCGACGAGGTGGTGTCCGGGCTGCGGCCGGCCACCGACCATGCCAGCGCCGACGCCGTCGCAGCCCGTCACTACTGACATCCAGCCGGCCACGGCCCGGCCGTCGGCCGGTCACCGTTCTGGTCATCGCCTACCCCAGATCATCGCGTCGTCGACCGACCACGGCAGAAGATCGTCAGCGGAGCGACGACCGTGTGACCAGCAGGATCGCCGTTCGTGGACACTGGGCGACCACCCGACTCCCCTCCAGCGGGTTGGGGTTCGATTCCCTCGCGGCGCACACACGCTGCAGGCCAGAGCGTTCCCGCTCTGGCCTGCAGCGTTCTCCGCAAGATCAACACACCGCTTGTTCGCCCGTTCAGCGGAGAAGGGCGTGAGCTGATCACGGCTGGCAGTCCGGTGCAGGAGCACCGGACAGGCATCTCCGCTGACGATCGGTACGCCTTGAGCGGGGACGGCTCGTCCCCTGCCCGGAGACCGACCCTCGCATCGAGGTAGCTCGTCGCCGAGGCCGCCACCAGTCGCGGACTGCCCGGAGTTCGGTTGCCGGCTGATCTTGGAGGACACACTCCTCGCTGGCAGGATGCCCAGCGAGGAGCCCAGAAGGCATCTCGCCGACCGAGGGGAGGCCGTGTCATGACCTACACCGTGGACTTCCACACCGTGTCGACCGTCGGCCTGGAGTCGTCGCCGGCCGCGGAAGCGCTCGCAGGCCTCCGGGCGAACGAGGCCCGCTATTTCAAGAACAAGTACGACCACGAGTTCACGGTGGAGCCCGCAGCCGACGCCGAGGACACCATCGAGTGGGTCCACCGGATCCTGCAGGAAGAACGCGGCATCGTCATCTCCTCCCCACCCCTTCAGGCCACGGCCTTCCAGGTCGAGAACATCCGGATGGCCTACGTCTTCTACGAGAGCGGCCTGTCGGTCAACGTCATGTACTCGCTCGACGAGGGCGGCAAGCGGGCGGTCGGGTTCAAGCTGGCCGACGGGATGGAGGTCCCCGACGAGCTCGCCACGCGCTTCAAGTTCGCGCGCCAGAAGTCGAAGCTGGCCGGGACCATCCGCGGTTCGTACTTCACCATCAAGAAGGAGTACTGAGCCCCGGGACCGGTCCCGCTGTCCGGGGCGACCGACCCGGCTACGCGTCTACGGTGCGGGCCACCATGGACCCGCCGGACAAGTCCGCGAGACCTGGGAAGAGCACGGACACCGTCAGGCGAGGCTCGACCCTCGATCCCGTCCAGAGCGCCCGACCTCATTGCCCGCTTACACCCCGACCTCCAGCCGCTGTGCGGAATCGGAGGAGATCGCCACCAACTGCGGCGCCGGCCGACGAGTGTCGTCACGTCCGACCGGCCGTACCTCAGCGCTCTGCACGGCGCGCCACCCGGCGCCGATGGCGGCGCAGGACGCCCAGTCCGAACCACACCAGCGCCCCCAGCAGCGCGGTGACCAGGGTGAACAACCACAGCGGCCAGGACCAGCTCCAGAACAGGAAGCGCAGGGTGACCGGCGCCGTGTTCTGGATCATGAAGACGAGGAGCAGCCCTGCGCCGACGAGCGTCGCGATCACTCCGCCGCTGAGCTGTCCACCCCCGTGCCCGCTCCCGGCACCGGTCGTGCTGCCAGGACTCGTCTGTCCGACCATCGCTCTCTCCCCTCCGCGCAGTGACCGCGTGTCCTGGCGGCAGGGTCGGGTCCGGCGCAGGCGGACGTTAGGGCCATAGGTCTCCCGTGCGGCAGGGCGAGCCGACCGGTGACGACACCTGCGGCCGGGGAGAGCGGTCACCCGCGCGAGGCGAGGTGGTCCGCCCGCGATGCGACCAGCCTCGACCGAGGTGGACGGCGAGTCGATCCGGGTCTCCCACTGCTCGGACCGACACCCCCGCCTGAACCGCCCGCCGGGCGACGCACCGGCCCCGATGCGACGGGACCCACGCTCCGACGGGCGGCGAGCGCCCGTCGAACCCGACGCAGAGGAGCGACGCGATGTTCATGAACATCCAGCGCCTGATCAACGAGATCGTGCCCGACGAACCGGACCCGGCCGCCGCGAACGCACTCCAGGAGGGCCTGGGTGGTCAGTTCGGCGAGATGCGGACGATGATGCAGTACCTCTTCCAGAGCTTCAACTTCCGCGGGGCGGCCGCGAAACCCTACCGCGACCTGCTCTACGGCATCGGCACCGAGGAGATCAGCCACGTCGAGCTGATCGCGACGACGATCGCGCGGCTGACCGACGGCTCGCCCCGCTACAACGGCTCGCCCGAGGCGCCGCTCGACGAGGCCGCCGCGGGCGGGGCGACGCCGCTGTCCACCGCGCTCAGCGCCGGCAACATCCACCACTTCCTCGTCGGCGGGCAGGGAGCGCTGCCCGTCGACGCGGTCGGCAATCCCTGGTCCGGCTCGTACGTCTACAACAGCGGCAACCTCGTGCTCGATCTGCTCTACAACCTCATGCTCGAGTCGACGGGGCGCCTCCAGAAGTGCCGCATCTACGAGATGAGCAGCAACAAGACCCTGCGTTCCACGGTCGCGTACCTGATCGTCCGCGACCAGGCCCACGAGAACGCCTACGCGAAGGCGCTGGAGACCCTCGGGGTGGACTGGGGCAGGACGCTGCCGATCCCGAAGACGGCCGCCGAGCGTTTCCCCGAGGTCAAGACCCTGCTCGATCAGGGGCTGGCCGAGAAGCAGTACACCTTCAGCCTCGACAACCTCTCCGAGGCCGGCAAGATCTTCCAGGGCTCGGCCCCGGCCGCCATGAACGGCGCGACGCTGCGCACCGAGCAGAGCCCCGAGGGGTACCCGATGGAGATCGCGGTCGAGCGGCCGGAGGAGTTCGCCCCCGGTCTCGATCCCGCGCTGCTCGAACTCGTCCAGCAGACCGCGGAGATGGAGGTCGCGCAGGCCAGCGACCCGACGGACTGACACCATCCATCCGCAGGCGGCTCCCCCGGGAGCCGCCTTCGTTCGTCGTTCAGCGACGTATCTCCGTCTCCCCGGCAAGCTGTTGTGACACAGGTCACTCAGAGGCGGCGCCGGTCGGGGGGAGAAGATCATGGACAGTCGTCGGTTCCTCAGGGGGTCGGGCTCGCGCTCGCGGCCTGCACCGCCACGGCCGCCCTCGCGGCGTGCGGAGGAGGGAGCGCCAGGCGGGTGCCGCGGGGAGCGGCGGCACCTTCTTCGGCCCGGCCCAGAACCTCGGCAACGGCACCGCCCGCACCTACGCCGTGCTCGACGGGGGCGGCAACCCCACCGAGATCGGGGTGCGGCTCAGCAGCGGCGCCCTCGACGGGCTGCCGACGACGACCACCCCGGCGGGCACGCTCATGCTCGACCTCCCGGACCAGGCGTCGGCGACGGCGTACGACCACGTCATGCTCAACTGGAACCCGCAGGGCCACGACCCGGTGGTGCTCTTCGGCAAGCCGCACTTCGACATCCACTTCGACATGGTCGACATGGCCTCGATTCCAGGCCGTCGATCCCGCGGACCCGAACTACGCGGCCGCGGCCGACCGCCTGCCGGAGCCGCGGTACGTCCCGCAGG
This sequence comes from Pseudonocardia yuanmonensis, assembly GCF_039542425.1. Taxonomy (NCBI): domain Bacteria; kingdom Bacillati; phylum Actinomycetota; class Actinomycetes; order Pseudonocardiales; family Pseudonocardiaceae; genus Pseudonocardia; species Pseudonocardia yuanmonensis. The sequence continues at coordinate 12,322 of NZ_BAABIC010000009.1, read as the reverse complement.
GGTACGCCCTCCCGCCGGGCGGGACGGCCGCCCAGCAGGCGGTGCCCGGCATGGGCGTCCACCTCGTCGACTCCACCGGTGCCCGGCATGGGCGTCCACCTCGTCGACTCCACCGACAGCAGCCTGGTCCCCGGCTCCTACGACTTCACCCAGATCATCATCAACGGGACCTGGGACGGCCGGCACACGTTCACCGAGCCGATGGTGACGCGGGACTGGCTGCTCACGAAGCCGAACCTGGAGCAGCCGCTCAAGCTGCCGCAGGCCTACCAGAAGAGCGGCTACCACCCGACCGGCTACGCCGTCCGCGTGGACGGGCAGAGCGGCGACTACGTCGTCGCGCTCACCGGGATGACGATGCGCCAGGCGTCGTAGCCCCTGGCTGCTCGGCGCCTGCTCGCGCCTGCTCCGCGTCGGCTCCGCCCCGCTCCGCCGGGTTCACGCCGACGAGTACCGGGTACCGTTCCGACCTTCCCGGCGGCACGGGGACGAGGAGCGACGGGGTGAGCGCGAGGAGCAGGACCCGCACGCTGGCCACCGCGGCCCGGGTGGCCGGACTGGTCACGCTCGTGGCCGCGGCCGTCTCGGCGGCCGGCGGCACGGGGATGTGGCTCGCCGAGCGCGGTGCCGCGGGCGGCACGGTGCGGACCTGGGGCGACGGGCTGTGGTGGGCGCTGACCACCCTGACGACCGTCGGCTACGGCGACCACGTCCCCGTCACCGTCGCGGGCCGGGCCGTCGGGGTGGCGGTGATGGTGGCGGGTGTCGCGATCATCGGCGGGGTCGCGGCGGGCGTGGCACTGCTGGTGACCTACGCCGTCGCCGTCACCGAGGAGCAGGCCCTGGAAGCCGAGGCCGAGAGCCTGGAGCGCAGGCTCGAGCGCCGGCTGGACGCCCTGGACCGACGGTTGGCCCTCATCGAGGAGCGCCTGACCGCCCTCGGGGAGGACGGCCGGGGCCGCCGGTAGGGCCGCCGTCGGACCCCTGCACGCTCCTCAGTGCTCGGCGTGGCTCCCGTGCCGTACCGCGTGCCGGAGCTCGCGGAAACGGTGCGTCTCGTAGGCGACGAGACCGCAGAGGACCACGGCCAGGACGAGCAGCGCCACGACGGCCGGGACCATCGCGACCAGGGGCGTGATCGCGAGGAGCAGCACGCCGACCGCGATCCGTTCCACGTTGACCGTGCCCATCAGGTAGCGCTTGAACCAGACGTGCGCGAAGAGGTAGACGGCGGCGCCGCCGTAGAGCGCGGCCAGCGGGATGCCGTAGAGCGGGTCGGCGAGGTCGTGTCCGTCGCCGCCGCCGATGTAGGTCAGCGCCTTCTTGAGCCCGAGCGCCATCAGGATGATCCCGATGATCATGGGCAGGTGCAGGAAGGTGTAGCCGCCGCGGGCCAGCCTGATCTGCCGTTCGCCGGTCGCCTCGGCGAGGGCGCGCTCGGTGAGGATCGAGGTGACGTCGAAGTAGGCCCACCACATCGCGCCGGCGACGGCGAGCCCGAGCACGCTGCCGGCGATGATCGGCCAGGAGACCGGCAGCGCGGCCACGCCGATGCCGATGGACACGATCGACTCGCCGAGCGCCACGATGATGATCAGCCCGTGCCGCTCGGCGAAGTGCCGCGCCGAGTTCAGCCGCCAGGACGCGCCGGCCAGGGCGGTGCCCACGTAGTCGCCGAGCAGCGCCCCGGCCCACAGCACGGTCTGCAGCCAGCCCTCGGCCTGCGAGGCGAGGAGCAGCAGCACGGTGCCCAGCACGACCGACGGGATCCAGCGCACGACCTGGCCCCGCAGCTGCGGGTCGTCCCGGCTGCAGATCCAGAACATGCCGAGGTGCACGATCCGCACCACGAAGTACGCGACCGCGAACACCACGGGCCCGGACAGGCCGCCGGGCAGGTCGTCGAAGGCCTCGGGGATGGTGATCGAGGCGACGAACACCCCGGCCATCGCGACCAGCATGCCGACCCGGATCACGCCCTCGTCGGCCTTGGCGACGTTGCCCAGCCACGAGTAGCCGACCCACGACCACCACATGACGACGAGGATCAGCATGCCGCGGAGCACGACCTCGGCCGTCGGGTCGTCGGCCATCCAGTCCGTGACGCGGGTGAGCGCGAATACGAACACGAGGTCGAAGAAGAGCTCCAGGGTGGTGACGGCCGCGCCCTCGCCGACCGCCTCGACCCTCGCCCGCCGGGGGGTGACCATGGCGGGCATCGTGCCAGGCCGAGGACACGCCCGACAGACTCCGTAGATCTCTCGACTGCCGAGACGGTCGGCCATCGAGAGGGTAGTGTCGAGACCGTGAGCGCGTTCCGGCCGGCCCCCCGGTGACACCCGTCCGCGTGGTCGGGGGCGGCCCCGGCGGGATGCTGCTGGCGTACCTGCTGGCCCGGGCCGGCGTCCCCGTGACCCTGCTGGAGGCGCACCGCGACTTCGACCGGCGGTTCCGGGGCGACTCGCTGCACCCGTGGACGCTCGAGCTGCTCGACGAGCTGGGGCTGGCCGACGAGCTGCTGGCCCTGCCCCACTTCCCCGCCCGGTACTTCCGCTTCCACACGCCCGCGGGCACACTCACCCCGGCCGACTACGGCGCGCTCGACAGCCGGTTCCCGTACGTCGCGCTCATGCCGCAGGCCCGCTTCCTCGACTTCCTCGCGGCGAAGGCCGCCCAGCTGCCGGGGTTCGAACTGCGGACCTCGGCGCGGGTGTCGGGCCTGGTCGAGGAGCACGGCGTGGTCACGGGCGTGCGCGTCGGGGACGAGGAGCTCCCGGCGAGCCTGGTCGTCGGCGCCGACGGCCGGTTCTCCAAGGTGCGGGCCCTGGCCGGGCTGCCGGCGCGTTCGCTCGGCGCGCAGACGGACATCCTGTGGTTCAGCCTGCCGCGGCGCCCGGACGACCCGCCGGAGGCGGACGTCGACCTGTACTTCGGCGCGGGCCACTACGTCGGGCTGCTCGGCGGGCCGGAGGAGTGGCAGGTCGGCTGGTCGCTGCCCAAGGGTGGGTTCCCGGCGGCCCGCAGGGCCGGCGTCGAGCCGATCCGCGCCTTCCTGCGCACGCACGTGCCGTGGCTGGCCGACCGCACCGAGCTGCTCACCGACATGCGGCAGACGACGCTGCTGTCGGTCGACATCGCGCGGGTGGACCGCTGGTGGCGGCCCGGCCTGCTGCTGCTCGGCGACGCCGCGCACGTCATCTCCCCGGTCGGCGGCAACGGCATCCTGATGGCCCTGCAGGACGCCGTCGTCACGGCGAACCGGCTGGTCCCGGCCCTGCGCGCGGGCGGTGTGCACGAGAGCGACCTGATCGCGGTGCAGGCCGACCGGGAGCCCGCGATCCGGACGGTGCAGGCGCAGCAGGTCCGCACCGAGCGGCGGGTGGCCAGAGCGCGGGAGCGGGACCGCGCGATCGCCCCGCCGGCCGCGCTGCGCTGGGTCTTCGCGCTGCCGGGCGTGCGGGCCCGGGCCGCGCGGGGCAACGCCTACGGGCCCATTCCCCCGGTGCTGGACCGGCGGGTCCTGGCGGCGTGATCCCGGCCGCGGGCGGCGGCACACCGCGCCGGCGGCGGCTACCGTCGCCGACCGTGGAGGAGAGCGTCGCGACGGGGGCCGGGGTCCTGGCCACCGTCGTCCGGTCCGGGGTGGTCGAGTCGGTGCACCACGGGCACCTGGCGAGTGTCGGCGCCGACGGGTCCGGCCCACGGGTCGGCCGGCCGGGCACCACGTTCTTCCCGCGCTCGGCGCTCAAGCCGGTGCAGGCGGCGGCGATGCTGCGGGCCGGGCTGGACCTCGACGGCGAACTCCTCGCGCTCGCGGCCGCCAGCCACGCCGGCCTGCCGGGTCACCGCGAGGGCGCGGCCCGGATCCTCGCCCGCGCCGGGCTGGACACGGGCGCGCTGCGCAACACCCCCGACCTCCCGCTCGACGCCGAGGCCGCCGCCTCGTGGCGCGCAGCCGGGTCGCCGCCGGCGCCGGTCGCGCAGAACTGCTCGGGCAAGCACGCCGCCATGCTCGCCACCTGTGTGGCCGCCGGGTGGGACACGGCGTCGTACCTCGATCCCGGGCACCCGCTGCAGCGGGCGATCCGCCGGCACGTCGAGGCGCTGACCGGCGACGACGTGCGGCACGTCGCCGTCGACGGGTGCGGCGCCCCGCTGTTCTCCTGCACCGTCGCGGGCCTGGCCCGCGCCTTCTCCGCGATCGCGACGGCCGGACCGGACACTCCGGAGGGCCGGGTCGCCGCGGCGATCCGGGCGCACCCGGAGTGGCTCGGCGGGCCGGTCCGCCCGGTGACCCGGATCCTGCGGGCCGTGCCCGGGCTCGTCGCCAAGGACGGGGCCGAGGGCGTGTTCGCCGCCGCGCTGCCGGACGGGCGGGCGCTGGCCCTCACCGTGCTCGACGGGGCCGCGCGGCCGGTCCCGGCCGTGGTCGCGGCCGCACTCCGGGCGCTCGGGGTGCGCTCCGCGGAGCTCGACGCCGTGGGACACGTGCCGGTGCTCGGCCACGGCGCCGAGGTCGGGGCCGTGCAACCCGCCGTACCGGCGGTGCTCACGGAGCCGGCCGTGCCCACGGAGCCGGCCGTGCCCACGGAGCTGCCTTCGCCCGTCGCCGGCGGCGCGGCCTGACCGGCGATCTCCGGTCCGCCGGGTTCGGCGCGCCCCCGTCGACCGGCCCGGATAGGTTCACGGTCGTGCGCCCCCTCACCTCCCTCCCCTTCCGGACCGGCGCCGCCCTGCTGCTCGCGGGCGTACTGGCCGTCACCACGGCCTGTGCCGGGGCCGCCCCGGCCTCAGCACCGGGAGCCACCGCGTCCACCGGTCCGTCCGCCGTGCCGCAGAGCGCACCGGCCGCCGGTCAGCCGCGCGTGCTGGCGTCCGGCCTCGAGGTGCCGTGGGGCATCGCCTTCCTGCCGGACGGCGCCGCGCTGGTCACCGAGCGGATCTCGGCCACGATCTCCCGGGTCGCCGCGGACGGCACGGTGACCCGGTTGGGCACGGTCGAGGGCGTCACGCCGACCGGCGAGGGCGGGCTGCTCGGGATCGCGCTCCCGCCGGACCACCCGACCGACCGCGGCGTCTACGTCATGTACACGACCTCGGACGACAACCGGGTCGTCCGGCTGACGGCGAACCCGGACGGCACGATCGACGGCTCCCGGCAGCAGGAGATCGTCACCGGCATCCCCAAGGGCGGCAACCACGACGGCGGCCGGCTGCAGTTCGGGCCGGACGGATTCCTCTACGTCGCCACCGGCGAGGCGGGCCGGGGCGAGCCGGCGCAGGACCGGGACGACCTGGGCGGGAAGATCCTGCGGCTCACCGAGGACGGGCAGCCGGCCCCTGGCAACCCGTTCGGCACCGCCGTCTACACCCTCGGCCACCGCAACCCGCAGGGCCTGGCCTGGGACCCGGCCGGGCGGCTGTGGTCCGCGGAGTTCGGCCAGAACACGTGGGACGAGATCAACCTCGTTATGCCGGGCGCGAACTACGGCTGGCCCGAGGTGGAGGGCCGGGAGGGCCGCGACGGGTTCGTCGACCCGGTCGCGCAGCAGGGCACGGACGACGCCTCGTGGAGCGGCCTGGCCTACGCCGACGGCGCCCTGTACGCGGGTGCACTGCAGGGGGAACGCCTCTTCCGGTACCCGGTGAACCCCGACGGCTCGCTCGGCGAACCGCAGGCGCTGTTCACCGGCACGTACGGCCGGATCCGCACCGTCGTGGCCGCCCCGGACGGGAGGTCGCTGTGGTTCACCACCAGCAACCGCGACGGCCGCGGCGACCCCGGGCCGGACGACGATCGCATCCTCGTGCTTCCGCTCGTGTGATCGGGTAGACCGGTCCGCATGGAGGCACACACCACCGCGGGCCGGGTCAGGGGCCTGGAGAAGGACGGGATCACCCGGTTCCTCGGCGTCCCCTACGCGGCGCCGCCCGTCGGCGCGCTCCGGTTCGCCCCGCCCGCCCCGGCGCCCGGCTGGGACGGGGTGCGGGACTGCACCGCGCCCGGCCCGTCCGCGCCACAGCCGCCGCGCACCTTCGGCCCGCTGGACCTCTCCCCCATCATCGGGCAGGGGTGGCGGCCGGGCGACGACTACCTGACCGTCGACGTCTGGACGCCGGACCCCGGCGGCTCCGGGCTGCCCGTGATGGTGTTCGTGCACGGCGGCGCGTTCGTCGCCGGCGAGCCCGGCGCCCCGGTCTACGACGGCACCGCGCTGGCCCGGGCCGGGGTGGTGCTGGTGTCGGTGACCTACCGGCTGGGGATCGAGGGCTTCCTCCCGCTCGCCGGCGGCGCCACGAACATCGGGCTGCGCGACCAGCTCGCCGCGCTGACCTGGGTGCAGGAGAACGCCGCCGCGTTCGGCGGCGACCCCGGCAACGTCACGGTGTTCGGCGAGTCCGCGGGCGCGATGAGCGTCGGCTGCCTGCTCGGCGCCCCGCTCGCGGGCGGGCTGTTCCGGCGCGCGATCGTGCAGAGCGGCGGCGCGGAGATGGTGCACACCGAGGGGCCGCTGCGCGGGTTCGCCGCACGGGTGGCCGCCGAGCTGGGCGTCGAGCCCACCGCGGACGCCTTCCGTGGGCGGCCGCTCGCCGACACCCTGGCCGCCCAGGACCGGATGTCCGATCCGCTCCGGCGCGGCGACCTGCGCGAACCCGACGGCGTCGATCCCGGCTTCGGGCTCGGCGGGTTCTGCCCCGTGCTGGGCGACGACGTCCTGCCCCGCTCTCCGCTCGCGGCCGTCGCCGAGGGATCGGCCGCCGGCATCGACATGATCAGCGGGTACAACGCCGAGGAGATGAACCTCTACCTGGTGCCGACCGGCCTGCTGGGTGCGCTGACGGACGTGCAGGCCCTGGCCGGGCTCGGCGCGGTGCACCCGCGGGCCGCGGAGCTGCTGGCGGCGCGCCCCGAGACGACGCCCGGCGAGCGGTACGCCGGGCTCCTCACCGACCTCGTGTTCCGCGGCCCCGCGCTGCGCCTCGCCCTGGCGCACGCACGCACCGGGACCGGCTCGACGCACGTCTACGAGTTCGGCTGGCGCTCCCCGGCCTTCGGCGGCGGGCTGGGCGCCTGCCACGCCGTCGACCTGCCGTTCGTGTTCGGCACCCCGGAGCGCGCGGCCGGGCCGGACGCGCTGGCCGGGGAGGCCCCGCCCCGCGCGCTCGCCGACGAGATGGTGGCCGCGTGGGCGGGGTTCGCCCGGACCGGCGACCCGGGCTGGCCCGCCTTCACCGCCGAGGGCCGGGCGCTGCGCCGCTTCGGCACGCCCTCGGCCGACGCGACCGCGGACCCGGTCACGGCCGGCTGACCCGCGCGCGGCTACCGTCGCCGCATGAGCGCCCGCGTCGGCAGGTACGTCCGGATGATCGCGACCCCGGGGGACGGGGCCACCCTGGCCGAGGGGATGCTCCGCGTCGCCGAGGGCATGCGCGCGGCGCCGGGGTGCGAGCTGTACATCGTGAACCGCACCCCGGACGAGGAGGACGCCGTCTGGGTCACCGAGGTGTGGTCGGACGAGGCGGCGTCGGAGGCCGCGCTGGAGCGGGACCTCGGCGAGGCCGGCCTCGGCGCGGTGCTGCCGCTGCTCGCGGGCCCGCCCGAGTACATCGAGCTCACCCCGGTGGGCGGGCCCGGCCTGACCTGACGCGCCCGTCGGACCACCTCAGGTCAGGGTGGCCCGCAGCACGGCGGGCAGCCGGTGCAGGCGCGCGACCAGCAGCTCGGCCTCCTCGACCGTGAGCGGCAGGGTCAGCCCGAGGGTGCCCGTGTCGTCGTCGAGGTCGGCGGTGAGCCCGCGGACCGGGTAGCCGCGGCCGCGCAGCAGGGTCACGACGCGCTGGACGCCGTCGAGGCCACCGGTCACGGCGACGGTGAGGGACACGGGATCGGGGGCCTGCGCGGAGGTGGCGGGCGCAGGGAGCAGGGCGGCGGTCATCGGATCTCCTTCACGAGGTGGGGATCCGGGCCAGGTCCCGGCCGGGCGCACGTGAGCGGCGCGCCGGCGACCTGGCTCAGCCGGCGCGCCGGGTAATGATCTCCCGCGGGGAGCTCACCGCGTGGCGCACGCCGCCATCCTAGCGGTCCCGCTCCTGCTCGGACGCGCCGACCGCACCCGGCGCCTTCCTGCTGGCCCGCAGCGAGCCCGCGTGCGCCTTCTGGCTCGGGTCGTTGCGCGTCTTGATCAGGCTCGCCACCGTGACGATCGCCAGGATGCCGACGATCACGCCGAGGCTCAGGGTGGTCGGGATCTCCGGGACGGACGGGCTGATGTCGACGTGCAGCCAGTGCAGGATCAGCTTCACGCCGATGAACGCGAGGATGATCGACAGCCCGGTCGAGAGATAGACCAGCCGGTCGAGCAGGCCCTTGACCAGGAAGAACAGGGCGCGCAGGCCGAGCAGGGCGAAGGCGTTGGCCGCGAAGACGATGTAGGCCTCGCTCGTCACGCCGAACACCGCGGGGATGGAGTCGAGCGCGAACAGCAGGTCGATGCCGCCGATCGCGACCAGCACGATGAACAGCGGGGTGGCCAGGCGCTTGCCGTCGACCTTCGCGAACAGCTTGCCGCCGTGGTACTCGTCGCTGATCGGGAACAGCCGGCGCGCGCCCTTGACCACGGCGTTGTCCTCGACGTCCGGGTCCTCGTCGCGGTGCCGGAAGAGCTGGACCGCCGTGTAGAGCAGCAGCAGGCCGAACACCAGGAACATGAACGAGAAGGCGTTGAGCAGCGTGGCGCCGACCGCGATGAAGATGCCGCGCATGATCAGCGCGAGCACGATCCCGAAGGTCAGGACCTTGTGCTGGTGCTCCTCGGGGACCGCGAACGTCGTCATGATGATCACGAAGACGAACAGGTTGTCGACCGAGAGGCTCTTCTCGACGATGTAGCCGCTGAAGTACTCGATGCCGAACTGGCTGCCGGCGTAGGACCAGAAGACCACACCGAACAGCACGGCCACGGCGATGTAGAAGACCGACCAGAGCACGGCCTCGCGGAACCCGACCCGGTGAGGCTTCAGCGCCGCCACGATCAGGTCCAGCGCGAGCAGCAGTACGACCGCTCCGATCGTCACGCCCCACGCCAGCCCACTGACCTCGAGCACCCGTCCTCCTCGCAGTCGTCCTGCACGGTCCTGCACAGTCTTGGTCGCCCGGCGCCCGCCCGTGGGCGGGCGCCACCTCAGGCAGGCTACCGATACCCGGGACCGTTCGCCCCAATCGGGACGAAAACGACAAGCGACGCGGGTCCGGTTCCCGCTACCGGGTGCGCTCCACGCGGCAGGTGTTCGAGACGGTCCTGGTGCCCGGCGGGAGCGCGCCGCGCTTCTGCGCCCAGCTGCCGTCGCCGTCGTGCTCGACGCTCTCCTGCAGCCAGGACCCGGCACCGGCATCCGCCTCGACCACGAACAGGTCCCGCACGGAGCCGATCGGCGAGTCGAAGGTCAGCACGTAGGAGGCGGCGCCGGTGTCGGCGCGCACCGGGGCCTTCGCGAAGAGCGGCAGACCCTCGGTGAACACGCGCAGCATCAGCCAGTAGGCGTGGTCCGGGGGCGCGGGCCGGACCACCTCGAGATCGACCCGGATCCGGACCGGGATGCCGGGCCGGCCGTCGTCCCCGGCGACCGACAGGAAGCGGACGTCCCCGCCCTCCCCGCCGACGTCGCAGTTCACGCCCGTCGGTCCGGCCGGCACGGCGAAGGCGGCCGCGCCGGGCAGGGCGAGCGGGGAGACGGGCACGACGTCGTCCGGCCCGCCGCTCCCGAGCACGCCCCCGCCGAGCACACCGCCGCCGAGGAGCAGGCCGAAGCCGGTGCCCGCGCCGAACAGTGCGAGCCCGGCCAGGACGAGCGCCGCGACGCGGACCCTTCGGCCGGACCGCCGCGGCGCGACCGCGGGTCCGGCCGGGGAGGGCCGGTCCACCGGTGAGTCCGCCGGCTCCTCCGACTCCTCGCCGGCCGCCCAGGCCTCCCGGGCCGCCGTCCAGCGGTCCTCGAACGGCTCCGGGTCCACGCCGTGCACGACCAGGAAGGCCTTCACCGACGGCCACCGCGGCAGTGCGCTGCGCCCCTCGGGCGTCCGGCGCGGGCCGAGCATCCGGGAGCAGGTGGCGGAGGAGACGGTGACCAGCCCGGGATGCCCGGCGCGGGCGCGCACGATCGCCTCCTCGACCTGGCGCAGCCGGTCGAAGGGCCCGTCGGTGTAGATCCCGCGCAGCGCCGTGACGACGGCGCGCACCGGCTCCGGGAGGTCCTCCTGCAGGGGGTCCAGCCCCTTCTGCGGCATCGCCGCCGCCTCCTTCCCGCCGGTGGTGTCCCCCCGATCGCCCCGATCAGCTCTGGTCGACTCGCTGCAATGTTGCCGTTGGTTACACCTGTCCGCGGGACGACCACGGAACGGCACCGGGTCCCGGAGCATCGGACGATCGACGACACTTGTTCCCCTACCCGGCAGGAGGTGATCAGGACGGTGGGCGGACCCAGCCGTCAGACGCTGCGTCTCGACGCCCCGGTCGGCACCGCCGTCCAGATCGGCACGCTGGCCGTCCCGCTCGGCCCGGCCGCCGTCCCGGCCGGCCTCCCGCCGCGCCCGTCCGGCTTCGTCGGGCGCCGGCGCGAGCTCGCGGAGATCACCCGGGCGGTCCGCGGCCCGGTGCGCGCCGTGCTGCTCACCGGCCGTCCCGGCGCGGGGGCCACCGCGCTCGCGGTCGAGTCCGCGCACCGCCTGGCCCCCCTCTTCCCCGACGGCGTCCTCGCCGAGGACCTGCGCGACCGCCTCCCCGGACCGGACACGGCCGCCGCCCGGCTGCTCGCCGGGCTGGGCCTGCCCGTCCCCGCCCGGGCCGTCGACGCCCGCCCGGCGCTGCGTGCCGCCCTGGCCGAGCGGCGCGTCCTGCTCCTGCTCGACGACGTCGGCGACGCCGGCGTGGTCGCCGGGCTCCTGCCCGCGCGGACCGGCTCCTTCGCGCTGCTCACCGCGGCCGGCCCGCTCGCGCTGCCGGACGGCGCCGCGGTGCGCGTCGAGCTGGGCGACCTGGGCCTCGACGACGCCCGCGCCCTGCTCGGCGGCCCGGGCCCGGGGGTCGACGACCTCGCCGCAGCCTGCGGCGGCCTCCCGCTCGCGCTGCGGATCGCCGCCGCCCGGCTGGCCGCGGAGCCGGACCTCACCCCGGACCGGCTCGCCGCCGCCCTGCTCGACCGGCACCGCACCCTCGCCGAGCTGCGGATCGGCGACCGGACGCTGCGGGCGTCGTTCGCGGCGGCGTACGCGCACCTCGGGCCGACCGAGCGCCGGGTGCTGCACGGGCTCGGGGCGATGCCCCTCGCGGACGTCACGCCCGCGACGGCGGCGGCCCTGGCCGGGCTGGACACCGAGGACGTCGAGCCGGCTCTCGCCGTGCTGGCAGCGGCGCACCTCGTCGAGCAGCGGCCGGGCACGCCCCCGCGGTACGCGCTGCACGGCCCGGCCCGGCGCTTCGCCGAGGAGGCGCTGCGCGACACCGGTGGCGAGCGGCTGTCCACCGCCGGCCGCCAACGGGTCGCGCACACCTACGCCCTGGCGCTCGACCGCGTGCGGCCCACCCCCGGCCGTCCGGTCGACCAGGGCTGGTTCGCGGCCGAGTGGGACAACCTCGTCGTGGTGGCCGAGGACCTCGAGCGGTACGACCGGGCCCAGCTGGACCATCTCGCCGACGTCCTGGCGGACCGTGGCGCGCTGCGAGCGCCGTGGCCGCACTGGTCCCGCGTGCAGGCGGCGGCGCTGCGACGCGCGGAGGCGGAGGGCCCGCCGGAGCGGCGCGCCGAGCTGCAGGTGCGGATCGCGGTCGCGCAGCGCGTGCGGGGCCGCGCGGACCTGGCGCTCGCCGCGCTCGACGGGGCCGAGCAGCGGTTCCTCGCCGCCGGCGATCCGGTCGGGGCGGCCGGGGCGCTACGGGCGCGCGCCGAGGTGCACAGGGATCTCGGCGACCCGGCGCGGGCCGAGGAGCTCTACCTGCGCGTGGTCGCGATGCTGCGCACCCACCGCGGCGCCGAGGCGGTGGAGACCGCGGCCTGGGCGCTGCACGGGCTCGCGGCGGTGTCGTGCGCCCGCGGGCGCACCGAGCGGGCGCTGCAGTGCGCGGCCGGGGCGCTCGAGCGCTTCCGGGTGCTGGACCACGCGGCCGGCCAGGCCGTCGTCTGGCAGGGCATCGGCGACGCGCGCCGGACAGCCGGCGACCCCGCCGGTGCCGTCGACGCCTACCGCCGCAGCTGCGCGCTGCACGCGGACCTGGGCGGACCGGAGCCGGCGGCCCCGCGGCAGGGGCTCGGCGAGGCGCTGCTGGTG
>NZ_BAABIC010000008.1:0-257473 GCF_039542425.1 Pseudonocardia yuanmonensis | reverse complement strand
GCTCCCGGACGAAGACCTCGGGCCGTCGCGGCATGCCCACCACCTCCGGCGGACAGCCTCCAGCGCCAGACCGGAACTGATCAAGCCGACACGGTTACGACCCCAACGTTCCTGGACGAGGCACTAGACGCTCCCTCGCAGCGCCCGCGAGCAGGACGAGACCGCACGAACCGGGGCATTCCGGCCCGCTGGCGCGGGAGTGCGGGTCGTCCCGCAGCCGTACCGACCGATCGTTCTCGGCCAAGATGGGCGAATGACCGGATTCGGCCGCGACGACCCACCCGGTACGGTGACCGGTTCCGCCGAGACCGAGGACCTCCCCTGGCACGCGGCATCGGTCTCCGAGGTGTTCGCGAGGACGCGCAGCGGGGCCGAGGGACTGAGCGCCGTGGAGGCCGAGCGGCGCCTCGCCGTTCACGGCGCGAACACGTTGAGCCGTCGTCGTGGCCCGACCGCGTGGTCGGTGCTGGGGCGGCAGTTCACCAGCCCGCTGATCTACGCCCTGCTGATCTCGGCCGGGGTGGCGTTCGTGCTCGGGGAACTCGCCGACGCGTCGGTCGTGCTCGGGGTGGTCGTGCTCAACGCCGTGATCGGCTTCGTCCAGGAGTACCGCGCGGGCCGGGCCATCCAGGCGCTCGCGCAGATGATCGCCGAGCCGGCGACCGTGCTGCGTGACCGACGATGGGGCCGGACCGGTGCGGACGATCTCGTCCCGGGGGACGTGGTGGCCGTGGAGGCCGGGTCCCGGGTCGTCGCGGACATGCGGCTGCTGCGCGCCGACGGACTGCGGGTCGACGAGTCCGCCCTCACCGGCGAGTCGGTCCCCGTCGACAAGGCCACCGAGGCGGTGCCCACCACCACCGAGCTGGCCGAGCGTCGGTCGCTGCTGCACGGCGGCACACTGGTCACCGCAGGCAGCGGGGAAGCGGTGGTCGTCGAGACCGGCGACCGCACCGAACTCGGCCGCATCTCGGGGCTCCTCGGGGAGGTCCAGGACACGCAAACCCCGCTAACCAGGGCGATCGCCCGACTCGGCACCACGATCACCAAGACGATCGCGGCCGTCGCGGTGGTGCTGCTCGGTGTGGCGCTGCTGCGCGGCTATCCCCTCGCCGACGCCGTCCTGGCCGCCATCGCCCTGGCCGTCGCCGCCATCCCCGAGGGCCTGCCGGCCATCGTGACGATCGCACTGGCAGTGGGCGTGCGCCGGATGGCGCGCCGACGAGCCGTGGTGCGCGAGCTGCCCGCGGTGGAGACCCTCGGCTCGACCTCCACCATCTGCACCGACAAGACCGGCACCCTGACCCGCAACGAGATGATGGTGCGTCGGGCGTGGACCCCAGATGGCGCCGAGGCGCAGTTCGAGGGTGTCGGCTACTCGCCCGCCGGCCGCATCACCCTCGACGGCGACACGGTCGACGAGCCTCCGGCGGGGCTCCGCGAGCTGCTGGTCGCCGGTGCGCTCGCGAACGAGGCGTGGCTGGAGGAGCCGGCCGGCGGCGGTGACGGCGACAGCCGGGGCGCGACCGCGGGCCGCGCCGTTCTGGGGGATCCGACCGACGGGGCGCTGCTCGTGGCGGCGGAGCGAGCCGGGATCGATCTCGAACAGCTGTGCCACCGTCCGCCGCAGGCGGTGCTGCCGTTCGACTCCGCGCGGCGCTACATGGTCAGCGCGCCGCGGAGCCCGGCGAGGGCCGACGCGGTGAGCTACCTCAAGGGCGCGCCCGAAGCGCTGCTGCCCGCCGTCGATCCGGCCGACGGCGAGGCGGCCCGCGCAGTCGAGCGCTACGCCGCCGCCGGCCAGCGGGTGCTCGTCGTGGCGCGACGGCCGGGGCAGGCGGTCGACGAGGAGCTCGCCGCGGGTGCCCTCACGCTGCTGGGGCTGGTCGCGATGGTCGACCCACCCCGGGCGGAGGTCGTCGACGCCGTGGCCGCGTGCCACTCCGCGGGCATCGACGTCAAGATGATCACCGGCGACCACGCGGCGACCGCGGCCGCGATCGGAAGGGAACTCGGCATCGTGGGCGAGCGCCCGCCGATGACCGGGGCCGAGATCGGGGCCCTGTCCGACGACGAGCTGCGGGACCGGGCCGCCGGCATCGCCGTCTTCGCCCGGGTTGCACCGGAGCACAAGCTGCGGCTGGTCAAGGCTCTCCAGGCCGACGGTGCCGTCACCGCGATGACCGGCGACGGGGTCAACGACGCGCCGGCGCTGCGCCAGGCCGACATCGGCGTGGCGATGGGTGTCTCCGGCACCGCCGCGGCGAAGGAGGCCGCCGACATCGTGCTCGGCGACGACAACTTCGCGACCTTGCGGGCCGCGGTCGAGGAGGGCAGACGCGTCTACGACAACCTGGTCAAGGCCCTGGTGTTCGCGCTGCCCACCAACGTCGGCGAAGGCCTGGTCGTCCTCGCGGCCGTGCTCGCCTTCCCGATCGTCGCAGGACAACCGGTACTGCCGATCGCCCCGGTGCAGATCCTGTGGATCAACCTCGTCGCGACCGTGTCGCTGGCCCTTCCCCTGGCCGTGGAGGTCGGCGAGCCGGGGCTGATGCGCCGCCCGCCGCGGCCTGCAGGGCAGCCGTTGCTGTCGCGGTGGGTCCTGGCCCGCACCGTCTACGTCGGGGTGCTCATGGCCGCGGTGGCGATCGTCCTGTTCCTCGCCACCGCCCCGTCGGATCCCGCTGCGCAGCCGCGGGAGCTGGCGGCGGCACAGACCCTCGCGGTCACCTCGGTGGCCTTCTTCCAGATCTTCTACCTGCTGCTGTGCCGAACCCTGCACGCACCGGTCCGCTCGGTCGGACTGGTGAGCAACCGGATGGTCTTCGTCGGGATCGGCGTGCTCCTGCTCCTGCAGGCCGCGTTCGTGCACCTGCCGTTCATGCAGGCGCTGTTCGGTACCACGAGCCTCGCCCTCGGCGAGTGGGTGCTCGCCGCGGCGGCCGGGGCGATCGTGCTCCCGGTCGTGGTGGCGGAGAAGAAGCTGCGTGGTCGCGCGGACTGACGGCGTCGGGGGCCGACGTCGCGGCGGTACCGGGTCCTTCGCCCCGGCCTCTCGGGCCCGAGAGCCGCTGCGGACCTGTTCGTCACTGCGCGACGGTGGTGCGGATCTCCGGGACGTCGTCCGGAGGGACGACTCGAGGAGGAACGATGACGAACCGGCTCCGGGGAGCGGTGGTCGTGGGCATCGACGGCTCCGACCTCGCCGCCGAGGCGGCGCGCTGGGCCGCGGCGTACGCCGCCCGGCACCGCCGGGTGCTGCGCCTCGTTCGCGCCTACCAGCTGCCCCGGTCCACGCCGCCGGAGGCGAACGCCCGGATGCACGAGCACGCGCGCCGGCAGCTGTGGACGGCCGCGCACCTCGCGCGGACGGTCGCTCCCGAGCTCGCCGTGGAACATGCGGTCGTCGAGGATGATCCCTTCGAGGTCCTGGCCCGGGAGTCCGCTGACGCGCAGACCCTCGTGCTCGGAGCCCGGGGCGTCGGCGGCTTCGCCGCGTTGCTCGTCGGCTCGGTCAGCGACACCATGGCCCGCCGGGCAGAGTGTCCCGTGGTGGTGGTCCGCGGACCCGCGGAGTCCGCAGCCGCGCTGACCGGCACCGACCACACGCGGCCGGTGGTCGCGGGCGTCGACGGCTCGCCGGCGAGCGAGGCCGCGCTGGCCTTCGCCTTCGCCGAGGCCGACGCATGGGGTGCTCCGCTGGTCGCGGTGCACGCCTCGGCCGATCTCCAGGATCCGGAGGCGGCCGTTCCGGGCGGGCCTGCCGCACTCGACGCCGAGGAGAGCCAGGTGCTCGCGTGCCGACTGGCCGGATGGAGCGAGAAGTATCCCGGAGTGCCCGTGAGGCAGGACCTGGTCCAGGGGGCGCCGGCCCGGGCCCTGGTCGAGCGGTCGGTCGACGCCCGCCTCGTCGTCGTCGGCTCGACCGGCCGCGCCCGGGTCGCCCAGGCGCTGCTCGGCTCGACCGCCCGCGCCGTGCTGCACCACGCGCACAGCCCGGTCGCCGTCGTCCGAGGGCTCTGACCCCCGGTCAGAGCCGGCCGCTGCCTTTCCCCTCGCGCCCGACAGACCTCGACCCCCTCGGCCATCCTCGCCGCCGTCCACACAGGAACATCGAGCCGCGCCTCGGCACACCGGTAGCGAGGGGATACGGTCCCGGTCGACCGCCTGCACGAGGAGGAAGCGTGCCTTCGGTGTTCCTGCTCGACGATCACGAGATCGTCCGTCGCGGCATCGCCCAGCTGCTCGAGACCGAGGACGACATCTGCGTCGTGGGAGAAGCGCGCCACCGGCGCCGCGCCCGTTCCCCGGGCGCACTGGGTCGTCCGGCAGGCACCGGAAGGCCGTCCGGGATCTGATCGCGGCGTTGCGACGCTCCTGGTCCTCGTCGGCGTCACCGGAGCCGACCTGCAGCGCACCGCGGACCGGATCGCGACGGGCTCCTGGTCGCGGACAACGGGAACTCCGACGTACGTCAGGCAGGACTTCCAGCCCTTCGCGCGCTGCCCGGAGATCCGGTTCCCTGAGCCTGGGACAGCCTCGGCACGCCGCAGCACGGGAAGGAGGCCGACGCATGGGGTCGGAACTCGACGGAGCGGCCGGGGTGGACGCTCCGGCGCGATCGAGACGCGGGATCGCCGGCTGGGCGGCGCGCCGTCCGCTGCTCGCATTCGTCGTCCTGGCCTACGTCATCTCCTGGGTCCTGTGGGCGCCGACGCTGTTCGGGATCGGCGGGTTCGTCCTGCAGGCAGCCGGTGCCTTCGGGCCCGCAGCGGCCGCGGTGCTCGTGACGCACTGGAGCGAGAGCTCGGTACGGACCTGGTTCCGGTCGCTGCTGCGGTGGCGCGTACCGGTGCGCTTCTACCTGTACGCACTGGGACTGCCGGTGGTGCTGTTCGGGTCCATGAACCTCGTGCTCGCCGGCCTGGGGGAGCGGGTCCACCTCGACCGCCTGCCCGACGCCGCCGTCTCCTGGCTGGCGACGTTCGTCGTCGTCGCGCTGGTCGGCGGTGGCCAGGAGGAGCCGGGGTGGCGCGGGTTCGCCCTCGACCGGTTCCAGGCCCGGCACTCGCCGCTCGTCGCGACGCTCCTGCTCGGGCTGGTCTGGGGGCTGTGGCACCTGCCGCTGTACGGGCTGGGGTTCGTCGGGCCGATGCTGTTCGTCGTCTTCTACACCTGGCTCTACAACCGCACCGAGAGCGTCCTGCTCTGTGTGCTGCTGCACGGCGCCTTCAGCCCGTCGCTGGACCACCTCCTCCTGGTGGACGACAACCTCGTCGTCGACCTCGTCATCCTGGGCACGCTCCTCCTGGCAGCGGCACTCCTGGTCGCTCTCACCCGTGGCAGGCTCGGGTTCGACCACCGTCCTGGCGGCCGCGGACCGTCGAGGGTGCCCACCGAGGCGCAGGGAGAGGAGCCGCGGCAGCGCTGACGGTGGCGAGGTGCCGCCAGGACAGGGAACGCGCCTACCGGGGTGGCGCCGCGTCGATCTCGTCGAGCCAGGGCAGGAGCAGACCCGCCACCTCGTCGGGGGCCTGCAGCTGCGGGACGTGCCCCACGCCGCTCAGCTCGACGTAGCGCCAGTCGGGACGACGCCGGGCGACCGCGCGGGCGGCGCCGACGGGGACGAGCCCGTCGCGGTCGCCGTGCACGAGCATCACCGGGATCCGCAGGGCCGCCATGGCGGATTCGTAGGTGTGGGCCCGGGCCAGGGCCCAGGTCAGCGACCGCGACGCCGAGAGGAAGGCGCGGTCGACGCCGGCGACGTCGTCCTGGTGCTCGACGAGGGCGACGGATCGGGCCAGCAGGTCGGGCGGCACCGTGTCGGGGTCGATCCCGCACAGCCGCAGCGTCTCCTCGACCGTCGCCCGGGCGCCGATCCGCCTGCGCCGGGCGCGCCGCAGGTACTCCCCGCTGCCCGGGACGGCGTAGGCCAGAACCCGTACGAGGGCTGCCGGTGACCGCAGCAGCCGCCCCGGTGCCGGCAGCGCCGGGTCGAGCAGCGCCAACGCTCCTACCAGGTCCGGGTACTCGTCGGCGACCAGGACCGAGACGAGGCCGCCCATCGAGTTGCCGACGAGCGTCACGGGTGCTCGGCAGGACGCGAGGAACCCGGCCAGCACGTCGACGTTGCGCCGGACCGTCGCCGGACCCCGGTGCGGCGGGCTGAGCCCGAAGCCGGGAAGGTCGACGGCCAGCACCCGGTGCCGCGTGCGCAGGAGCGGCGCCAGCCGGTCCCAGTTCAGGTGCGATCCCCCGAGCCCGTGCACGCACACCACGGTCACGGCGCCGGGCGGACCGCCGAAGTCGACGTGGTGCAGCGTCCGGGAGGCCTGCGCGGCGTCGACGGGGCGTCGGGTCACTGCAGGTCCCTCGCCGCGCCGTCGTCCGCCGCGGACGCCCGTCGATCCTCACGCCGTCGGCGGGCCGCCTCGCGCCACAGGCCGCCCAGCCAGAAGCAGACGACGATCGCCACCACCGCCACCACCGGCGCCTTGACCTCGGCGGGCACCGGCAGCGGGCGCAACGCTGCGGCCGTGACCATCAGGACCGGCCCCTGGACGACGAAGGCCGCGAAGGCGGCACGCGACCACCGCCGCGCCCGGGGCCCGGCACCGTGCAGCCGCCGCTCCGCGAGTCCCACGAACGCGATCGACCCGCACGTCACCAGGAGCGCCTCGACCGCCGCGGTCGCCGCGGCCTGCCAGGTCCAGCCGCCCAGATAGGGCCCGTCGTCGCGGGCGACGTCGTGCAGGCCGCTGGCCACGGCGAGGACGGGCAGCGCCATCAGCACCCCGACGGTGATCCAGCCGCACGCCCGCCGGATCGGGTCGGGGATGTGCACGGCCCACCCTCGGCGGGCCGCGACGACGCCCAGCAGGAACATCCCGAGGCACTGCGGCCACTGCCACAGGTGCAGGTCGGCGATCTGACCGCTGCGGGCCGGGAACACCAGCCGCACCACGACGGTGGCGACGGCGATCGCGGCCGTCGCCCCGGCGAGGTGCCACCCGGTGAGCGGGCCGGACGGCGCGGGAGGCCCCCCGTGCAGGGCGGTCCAGCCGGCGAACGCGATCGAGAAGACGAGCAGGACCAGGGCGAACCAGAGCGACCCGGCGTCGAGGAACGGGTCCCGGTGGGTGAACACCCACCACGGCGACACCTGCATGCCCGCGGTCACCGACGCCACCCACACCGAGAGGGGCCAGATCAGCAGCGCCGACAGCAGCCACGGCAGGCCCAGGCGCACGAGCCGGTCCCGCACGTACGGGCCCGGTCCGTGCCGGTGGATCGCGCGCTCGGTGAGCAGGCCGGCGACGAAGAAGAACAGGCCGATCACGAACAGCCCGGAGGGCCCCAGGACCGCGACCAACCCGATCTCGACGCCCGGCGTGAACGTCACCTCGTTCAGCTCGTCGTAGGCCCACCCACCCACTGCCGAGTAGCCCAGCAGGGCGTGGCCGCCGATGACCCAGGCCACCATGAGGACCTTGAGGTCGTCCAGGTGGGCCAAACGGGTCCGGGAGGCCGGGGCGCCGGTCGTGGTCACGACACGACTCTCCCCCGCACACCCCTGCAGGGATGCGGGCCGAGGACCCGGCCCGGCAGGGTACAAGGTCGACTTCCCGCCGACCGAGGCACGCGTTCCCGCCGCCTCCGTCAGAGGGGGACGGCGTCGAGGGCGCTCGCGGTGACCGGGCGACCCGAGGCCGTGGTCAGCGACCGCGGAGGCAGCAGGACCGGGCAGCTCGACGCCTGGAGCAGCACCGTGGCCAGCGCCCCGACGCTGCGGCCCCGGTGGCGGCCCACGACCACGAGCTGGGCGGCGTCCGAGAGTTCGAGCACGGACCACGCCGGATAGCCCCGCTCCACCGTCCAGCGCACCCGCAGACGAGGGTGGTCCGCCTCGACCGACGCCGCGATCTCCTCCAGCGCGCGCTCGGCCTCCTCCCGGTGCGGGGCCCGCTCCCGCCGGCCGAGCCGGCTGACCACGTCCGAGGGGCTCTCCCGCCACACGTGTGCCACGTGCAAGTCGGCATCGCGGCGCGCAGCGAGCTCGGCGGCGTGGCGGACGAGGGCGGCACTGCCGGGCCGGCCGTCGACCGCGACCAGCACCGGCCGATCACGATCGGGCACCGGGCGTCCGGGTGCCGCACGCACGACCGCGAGCGCACCGGGCGACAGACCGGTCAGCCGTGCCGCGGTGCCCCCGAGCGTGGGCAGTGCGCGACCACCCCCGTGGTGCCCCACCACCAGGAGCTCGGCGTCGGCGGCGAGGCGCGCGAGCACGTGCGTGGGGCTCCCGACGGCGATCCGTGTCTCGACGGGCCGTCCACCTCCATTGATCCTCGCGACCGCGCCGGCTCGGGTCAGCAGGGACTCCGCGACCAGGGGCGGGCCGGCTGGGCGACGGTGGAGGACGCACACGACGTGCAGCGGGAGCTCCCGCAGCCGTGCCGCCTCGGCGGCCCAGGCCACGGCGCGGGTCGCCCCGCCACTCCCGTCGGTCCCGACCACCACGGGACGGGTCGTCCAGGCGCCTGCGCTCACGGCGTCCACCGCGGCGCGGCCGGTTGCAGGCTGGGCGCGCCGAGCAGCACGGCGAGCCCTGTCGGGGCGGCGATCGGGGCGGGGAGGGTCATACGTGCAGGGTGGTTCGGCCCGCCGGGCTCCCGCAGGTGCCGACCGGCCCCGCAGGCCTGGGCCTTGGGCCCGACCCGGCGGGCTCGGGTCGTTGGGCCCGCGAGGACGGGTCGGAGCGCCGCTGCGGGCTCCGGGGCGTCGCCCGACAGTGGAGCCGGTGCCCACCCGTCGGGAGGAAGAATGGCGAGCATGGTCGACGGCGCGGTCGTCGTCGGGCCGACGCGGCCATGAGGCGTGTACCGGCGGTACGTCGTGCCGTGGTCGGCATCGCCGTGGTCGGGGCGGTGCTCGCTCTGTCCGGGTGTGCGGATCAGAGCGCCCCGCGGGCGGGCTCGGCGACGGGCACACCGACGAGCACGGCGACGAGCACGGCGACGAGCACGGTGCAGGGCGCACCGACGAGCACGGAGGCGGGGCCGCAGGTGGGCGGCGCCCCGGTCACGACACCGGGTGCCGGAATGCCGACGCGCTGCCCGGGCCGTGCCGCCGGGTTCCAGTTCCTCTGGCCCTTCGTCGACGCGGACGAGGTCGCCGAGTGGCAGAACGCGTACCGCAGCGGCGGGCACCAGCCGTGGCACCTCGACGCCGGGGCGACCGCGCTCGGGTTCGCCGCCGCGCTCGACCTGGTGGGGGTCGACCGGGTGACCTCCAGCGACACGGTTGGGGAGCAGGCGTGGGTGGGCGTCGGGTACGCGCTACCCGACGACCGCACGGCGACGGCTGCGATCGTGCACCTCGCTCGCTTCGGTCCGGGTCCCGACGCTGCCTGGGTGGTGGTCGGAACCCGGGACAGCACGCTCACCGTGGACACACCGGCGTGCGGCACCACGGTGTCCGCGCCGATCGCGGTCGGGGGCGAGATCACCGGGGTCGACGAGAGCCTGCGGGTACAGGTCCGGGCGGCGGGCAGCGCGGTGCTGCTCGGCGAGACGTGCTGCCTGCCCGCCGGGGGTGAACGTGCGCGGTGGTCGGCCACCGTCGGCGTCGCCGGGCACGGCCCGGCGATGGTGGTGGTGTCCACGGGTGGCCACGTGGCGGAGGTGGAGCGGTTCGCCGTCACGGCCGTCCTGGTCACGTGAGTCGGGCACCGCTGCATCCGACGGCCGCTGCATCCGGCGGCCGAGAGCCCGGCACGGACCGGCCCCGGCCCGCCGGACGGAAGTCCTGGTGGAAGGGCCGTCGCCGGGGGACCCGGGCGGGACCACGGACCCTGCTGCCGGTGCCACCCGCGGGCGTCGGCTGGAGCGGACACGAGGGACGGCGGGAGGCGTGACGTGCGAGCAGAGCGGATCGAGCCACTCCCGCGCCGGACCACGGACCGGGTCGACCGGGCGGCCGTCGTCCTGTTGACCGTGGCCGGTCTCGTGGGTGCGCTGGTCATCGGGGTGTTCGCCCTCGCCGTGCACTCGTCCGGGTTCGCGCGGGCGGACCGCGAGCTCTCCGAACGCACCCAGGTCGAGGCGACGGTCCTCACCGACGCGCCGCTGCCCGTTCCGGCGGCGGAGCGCGGCGCGCCGGTCACCGTGCGGGTCCCGGCCGCCTGGACCGCACCCGACGGCACCCCCCGCACCGGGACGGTGCGGGTGCCGGGCCGGCCGGCCGCCGGACAGAGCGAGCCCATCTGGGTCGACCGGTCCGGCGCCGTCGTCGAGGCGCCGACGACCCGGCTGTCCGCCTTCGCGATCGCGGTGTTCGACGGCGCGGTGCTGCTGGTGCTGCTGGTCGGCGCCCTCGTCGGCGCCCGCCGCGGGATCGGTGCGGTCCTGGCCCGGGTGAACGCCGCCGGCTGGGAGCGGGAGTGGGCCGAGGTCGAACCGGACTGGAGCGGGCGAGCCTCCACCGGAAGAGGCCCAGGCGCGGGACCGACCCGGCGAGGACCGAGCGGCGTCCGTGGCCGGCCCGTCGCCGGACCCAGTTTCGACCGGCCTCGTCGATGCGTTTGTCCCTGTCGGATCGAGGACGAGTCCGTTCGAGGGCGAGGGGATGTCGTGGTGGACTCCGAGCAGGGCGCGACCGTGCAGCCGGTGGTGGTGGGCGTCGACGCGACGCGCTCGGCACGGGACGCCGCCGCCTGGGCGGCCGAGGTGGCGGAGGCCCGCGGCGCTCCGCTCCACCTGCTGCTCGTCGGGCCGGGAACTGCGGCACCCGACTGGCTGACCGCACTGGCCGGGACGCTCCGCGGGCAGGTGGAGCTGGTGCCCGGAGGGGATGGTCCGGAGGCCGTGGCGGAGGCGCTGTCCGCCCGGGCCGGCACCGCCGGCCTGTTGGTCGTGGGGAGCCACGGTGAGGGCAGCTCCTCCGGACTGCTGGCCGGTACCGTCGCCCTCCGGCTCGCGGGTGCGTCGGCCTGCCCGGTCGCCGTCGTGCGGGGCTCCGCGCCGGACCGGACCCCGCCCACGGCCGGCCCCGTCGTCGTCGGCATCGATGGCACGGAGGCGGGCGACGACGCCCTTGATCTCGCCTGCGACCTCGCTCGTGACCTCGGCGCACCGCTGCTCGTGGTGCACGCGTGGTCCGATGTCGTCGCGGGTGCCGACGGCAGTGCCCATCGCCGTCGGGAGGACTGGTCGGAGCTGGTCGCGCAGGGGGAGGCGGTGGCGGCCGGGGCGCGTCGCCGGGTCGCCGCACGGGTGCCGGGGGTGGAGGTCGAGACGCGGTCGGTCGAGGGCACGGCCCTGCGAACCCTGCTGGATCTCGGGGAGTCCGCCCGGATGGTCGTCGCCGCGCCCCGGTCCGCGGCCCGGACGCCTCGACCCGACGACGGTCTGCTGCTCGGCTCGACCAGCCGCGGACTCGTCGGCTTCGCCCCCTGCCCGGTCGTGCTCACTCCGGTCCGGGTTCCTTCACCTACCCGGTGACGGCGGCGGCGGACGCCGCCCGCCGACGTCACGGGTGGACACCCGGCTCGGTCGGCTCGTCGGCACCCGAGTTCCGGCCTCCTGGTCGCGCCGCAGCAGCGGCTCGTGCTCAGGACCCGGCGGCAGGGCGGTGGCCGGCCCGCCGGGTGACGAGTCGCACGGCGGCGGCTCCGGTCAGCGCCGCGACGGTGGCGGCCATGGCCAGCCCGCCGAGCACCCCGATCGCGACGGTGAGCGCCAGGGGCTGCCCGGGCTGCCACAGCGGGGTGGCGACGGCGGTGAACACGAGCAGCCCGGCCGTCCAGGCCCCGGCGGTGGTGGCGATCCACCAGGCGCAGCGCGCCCTGACCCGGCGGAGGACGAGCCACTGCGCGGTGCCGATGCTCGCGAGCAGCACGGCGCCGCCCATGGCACCGCCGGTGATCAGGAGCGCGGGCGGCAGCGTGGTGAGCCGCTCGCCCAGCGCCATGGGGACGAGCCCGATCGTGTAGGCGAGGACGGCGGCGAGGGCGGTCGCGGCGACGAACCGGGCGCGGCGCAGGGCCGGGAGCTCCCGACCGAGGACGTGGGCCTGCGCCCAACCGAGCGCGGTTCCCTCCGCGGCTCCGGCCAGCAGCAGTCCCGCGGCCGTCGCCGGCAGCGGCCAGGTGGTCGATGCCGCCCCCACGATCGCCGGGGCGACGAACCCGGTGAACTCGCCGAGGGTGACCCAGGCGAACCAGCGCAGCCACACTCCCGACGGTGTCTCGGGTGTGTTCGCTGCGGCCGACGCGGGTTCGACAGGCTGGAACGCCACGATCTCGTCGGAGTCCGTGACGGGGGTGCGCGGGTGGCGTTTCCGGTGAACCGCAAGTGCCGCAGCCTGCTCCTGGCCCTCGAGTACCCGTCCGGTGCACGGCGTCCAGCGCCCGCCGATCGTGACGTCGGCGGCCTGCTCGTGGGTGCGGAAGTGTCGCCACCAGGTCTTGGCGGCGGCGTTCCCGACGACGACGAGTACACGGTCCGCGTCGGGGATCGACGCGACCGGGAGTGTGATCCGGCGGCCGTCGCGGGCGGTGTAGCGCAGCGCGCAGAGTCCGCGTGCGATCAGGGCGCCGGGCCGGGTCGCGAGCAGACGCACGAGCAGCGTGGTGACCACGCCGGGATTGTCCTGCTCGGGCTGGAGTGTCGTGGGCATCGCCGACGAGCGCCTGATCCTCGACGAGCGGCTCGCACCCTGGACGGCCAAGTACCCCGAGGTGCCGGTGGAGCGGGTCGTGGTGGGCGACAGCCCGGCGGCGGCGACCTGCCGGAGGAGTACGCCCGAAGGTGCGGCCGGAGGGGGTGGTTCCCGGGCCGGGTGCGGCCGCGGACGTGCCGGGGCTCAGCCCTGTGCCTGGATCGCGGTGATCGCGACGGTGGTGACGATGTCGTGCACGGTCGCCCCGCGGGACAGGTCGTTGACCGGCTTCGCCAGGCCCTGGAGGACCGGACCGATCGCGACCGCTCCCGCGGAGCGTTGCACGGCCTTGTAGGTGTTGTTGCCGGTGTTGAGGTCGGGGAAGACGAACACCGTCGCCCGCCCGGCCACCCTGCTGCCGGGCAGCTTCAGGCGCGCGACCTCGGGGTCGACGGCGGCGTCGTACTGGATCGGGCCCTCCACCGGCAGATCCGGCCGCCGCGAGTGCACCAGAGCCGTCGCCGTCCGGACCAGATCGACGTCGGCGCCGGAGCCGGACTCGCCGGTGGAGTAGGACAGCATCGCGACCCGCGGGTCGATCCCGAAGGTCGTCGCGGTGCGTGCCGCGGACAGCGCGATCTCGGCGAGCTGCGCGGCGTCCGGGTTCGGGACGACCGCGCAGTCGGCGTAGACGACGACGTGGTCGGCCAGGCACATCAGGAACGCGCTCGACACCAGCGACACCCCCGGCGCGGTCCGGATCACCTCGAAGGCCGGGCGGATCGTGTGGGCGGTGGTGTGCGTGGCCCCGGAGACCATGCCGTCGGCCACACCCTGGCGCACCATCAGTGTGCCGAAGTAGGTGCCGTCGGCCATCAGGTCCAGTGCCAACGGCAGCGCGACCCCCCGGTGGCGGCGCTGCTCGGCGTAGACCCGCGCGAAGTCCTCCCGCCACGGTGACGTGGCGGGGTCGACGATCCGCACGCCGGGCAGCGTGAGGCCGAGCGCAGCCGCCCGGGACCGCAGCTCGGCTTCGCGGCCCAGCAGCGTCAGGTCGACCACCCCGCGCAGGAGCAGCTGCTCCGCGGCGCGCAGGATCCGGTCGTCGTCGCCCTCGGGCAGCACGATGTGCCGGCGGTCGGCCCGGGCCCGGTCGAGGAGCTGCTGCTCGAACATCAGCGGGGTGGTACGCGCCGGACGGGCCATGTCGAGCCGCCGGGCCAGGGCGTCGTGGTCGACCCTGTCCTCGAACAGCCGGATCGCGGAGGCGATCTTGCGTTCACCGTCCGGGCGGATCGCGGCCCGGACCCGGCCGACCGCCGAGACGGTGTCGAAGGTGTCGCCCGGGACGGCGAGCACCGGTACGCCGGCCGCGCCGAGGCCCTCGGCGAGGCGGCGCACCGCCGGGTCCACGGTGCCGCCGGTCAGGACCAACCCGGCGACGGCCGGGTAGGTGCCCGACAGGTGCGCGGCGAGCGTTCCCGCCACGATGTCCGCCCGGTCGCCCGGGGTGATCACCAGGTCCGCATCGCCCACCCGTGCGAGGAAGTGCGGCAGGCCCATCGCCCCGACGATCACCCGCTCGATCTCCCGGGCGAGCTCCGGGCGGCCGGCGACCACCTCCGCCCCGAGGGTGACCGCGACCTCGGCGACGGTCGGGGCCGACAGCAGTGGCAGCTCGGCCAGCACCCCGCCCGGCAGGCCACCCGATGCGGCCGGTAGCTCGTCGTGGACGCTGTCGGCCACGACCGGGTCGACGCGGTTGCAGACCACACCGAGCAGCTCGCAGCCGCGCTCGACGAGCGCGGCGAGATCATGCCGGACGGCGTCGAGCACCTGGGTCGCCGTGCGCCCGCGGCCTCCCACCACCAGCAGGACCGGTGCCTCGAGGTGGACGGCCGCGGCGGCGTTGAGGTCCACCTCGGTGGCCGGCGCCGCGGTGAGGTCACTGCCCTCGACCACGACGACGTCCGCGCCGGCCGCCACCGCCCCCCAGCCGTCCAGGATCCGCCCCAGCACGGCGTCGCGCGAGAGACGGTGCAGCTCCGCGGTGGTCAGGGCGAAGGAGTCCGTGTAGCGCTGCGGGAGCCGGTAGTGCCGGCGGACGAGCTCGACGTCCGGATCCGGCGGGTCGGCGGCGGCCACCAGCGGGCGGAAGAAGGCCGCCCGTCCCGCCCGCCGGGCGAGCACCTCGAACAGCCCGAGCACGACCGCCGACTTGCCGCTCCCCGGCTCGAGCGCGGTGACGTAGACGTTCCTGGCCTTCCTCGGACCGTTCTGCACCTGGGTTCCGCTCCCGTTCGTGATCGGTCCCGCCTGACTCAGCGGGTCACCGGCTGCACGGGAGCCTCCTCCTCGGGCGCCGGGATCTGGTCGGCCGGTGGGGGCTGGGGGAGGCGCAGCCGCTTGAGCAGCAGCGCGTTGACGGCGACGAGGAAGCTGGATCCGGCGCCCGATCGGGGACCACAGCAGCACCGGCACCGACAGCAGGGCCGCGACCAGGAACCGGTTGCGCATGTCGGCGACCATCGCCGCCATCGACATCTCGCCGTGCCCGCCGTTCCCCATCATCTCGTGCGGGGCCACCCCCGCCTCCGGTGCGGCAACGGCGTGCGCGGCCTCGTGCCCGACGGGAACGGCCTGCTCGACGCTCGTGTCGTGGGCGGTCGCCTCGGCGAGCGGGTCGCAGACGTGCTCGGGCACCGAGCGCCCCCGGCAGGCGTAGCCGCAGTCGCGGATCCAGCCCGCCAGCTCGGCGACCGTGGTGCGGGGGTTCTCGCAGCCGTGAGGAGGAGGCTTCCGTCGTTGCGGGCGGCCGGTCAGGGCCGTTGGCACCGAGGTGGCCGTGGGCGAGCAGTCGGCGGCCCGGGCTCGACGAGATGAGCCAGGGCGTGTCCGGGATCGGGCCGACGAACAGCGGGACTCGCGTGCGTCGCCCCGCCCCGAGCTGGTCAGAGGGTCGGACTTCTTTTCACGGTGTCGTGCCCGGGCGATCGTGCCAGTAGCCCTGCGTCTGCACCCGGGCCGCGGCGAGGCCGGCCTCACCGAGTAGTGCCCGGACCCGGGCGACCCGGGAGCTCTCGGTCGCGGCCAGGCGTAGAAGGCCTCGCCGAGTGCCGCGGCGGCGGCGCCGTGGGTGCGTGTCCACTCCTCGACCGCGGGCAGCAGGCGGCCGCGGGGCAGAGGGTGATCGCCACTCCGGGCGGCCCGGCCAGGTCGGCCGCGTCCGCCGGGTCGCCCACCTCGAGGAGCGCGGTGCCGGCGGTCTCGGAACCCAGCGAGGCGAGGATGGCGCGGAGGGCGGGCAGGGCGGCCTCGTCCGCGACGAGCAGCACGGTCCCGGCCGCGCCGGGGTGCCACTGGACGCCGTGGTCCGCGCGGCCGCGGCGCACGTCCGGGCCGGAGACCAGCAGGCGCTCGCCGATCCGGGCCGCAGCGGCCCATCGGCTGGCCGGTCCCGGCCGGGCGTGCACGAACACGTCGACATCGATCTCGCGCTGCGGCCAGCGCACCGCGCTGGGCGTGTAGCTGCGCAGGACGGGGCGACCGGCGTCGGGCAGGTCCCGCCAGGTCGCCCGCCACTCCCGCTCCGGCACCGGCTCGGTCCGCGGATCGAACGCCGTGGGGTACTCGCCCTGCGGGACGAGGAGCTTGATCCGCTGGTCCGGGCCGTGCGCGGCGAAGTGGGCCAGCTGGGGACCGTGCAGGGTGAGCCGCACGAAGCCCGGGGAGAGCCGCTCGACGGCGGCGACGCGGGTCTCGAACAGGACGTTCGGCGAGGTGTCGAACGACCGCGTCATGCGGCGCGTCCGGCCAGGATGCGCTCGAGGTCGTCGAGCACGGCCAGGCCGCCGCGCGTCCCGACGCCGGTGATCCAGAAGGACTGGTCCACGACGTGCAGGTTCGGGAAGGACTCGGCGCGCACCGCCGCCACCGCGGGCGGGACGACCGTCTCGTCGCCCGCCTTGCTCGCGGTGACCAGCACGAGATCGGCCCGGGCCTCCAGGACGAGCTCGGGGGACAGATCGACCGAGATCGAGTTCTCCCAGTCGCGCGGCGGGGTGGTGAAGCCGGCGCACTCGAGGGTACTGCCGGCGAAGGAGGTCGGGCCGTAGAGGGTGAGCACACCCTCGCGGGGTCGGACGAGCTGTGCGGTCCGGCCTGCCGTGCGGTGGGCGGCGGCGACCTCGTCGCAGCGCTGGTCGTACCGGTCCAACAGGCCCTGCGCCTCGGGCTCCGCGCCGAGCGCCCGGCCGACGAACCGGACGTTGTCCTGCCACGGGTCGGCCTGGCTGGCCATGAACACGGTCGGGGCGATCGCGGTGAGCTGCGGGTAGAGCTCGCGGTGCCGGGACTCGGTGCCCAGGATCAGATCGGGCTTCAGCGCCGCGATCCCCTCGAGCGAGGGCTCGGCGACGGTCCCGACCGGCGTGACGGCCTTCGCCTCCTCCCCGAGGTAGGCCGGGACCCCCGCGGTGGGGCTCAGCACCGCCGCTCCGACCGGCACGCGCCCGAGGGCGACGGCGGTGTCGAGCTGCACGGGCTCCAGCACGACGATCCGCTGCGGGTCGGCCGGCACCTGCGTCTCCCCGTGCGCGTGCGCGACCGTGCGCGGCTCCGCGGCCTCCTCCCCGGTCCCGGTGTTCCCGCCGCAGGCGAACAGGACGAGCGCCCCGACGACCGCGGCGGCGATCGGGAGCAGGCGACGGGCACGTACGGCGGGCATGGGCAGGGTCCGTCCTCTCCGGAATCGAGCGGAGGTGAGGCTAACCTCTGCACAGTCGGACGGGGTGTGAGGTTTGTCCCGTTGCGCGCCTCGAACACCTGCTGCGAGGCGCGGGTGCGTTCGGGTCGCGTCGTCGCCCGGCCCCTCGCCGGATCCTGCGGGACCCAGGCCCCTGCCCTGGGGTCCGGCTCGCAGGAACCGGTGAATCCGGCGGCCGGCGTGATTGGCCCGCGCCTCCCGGTGGTACCCCGGTCGCACTGCGCCACGTCGGCGCACGCCGGGGCGCAGGGCGGTGCGGGGGCCGCACCGCGGACGCGGGCGGTCGGGCGGCGGGGAGCCGCCGGTCCGCCGGGGACGACCCGGAGGTGAGCAGATCATGACGACGGCCGAGAGCGGCGAGGTCACCGGTACCAAGGACAAGGACTACAACCTCGTCTGGTTCACCGAGCAGTGCCTCAGCAACGCGCTGCGGCTGGAGACCTACATCCAGGACGCCCAGCGCGACGGCGACGACGAGCTGGCCGAGTTCTTCCGGCGGGCGCAGGGAGAGAGCCGGAAGGGCGCCGAGCAGGCCAAGCAGATGCTCGCCCGCCGGTTGTCCGGCTGATCATGACCGGACGCGCGGACATGGTCGCCCGGCTCCGCTCGCGGGGAATCACCGACGAGCGGGTGCTGGCGGCCATGGCCGCGGTGCCGCGGGAGCGGTTCGTGCGGCCGGAGCTCGCCGGCGAGGCCTACGTCGACATGCCGCTGGACATCGGCCGTGGTCAGACCATCTCCGCTCCGTCCATCGTGGCCTTCAGCATCGCCGCGCTGCAGCAGCCCCCCACGGCGCGGGTGCTCGAGATCGGCACCGGGTCCGGGTACGCCGCAGCGGTGCTGGCCCGCTGCGTCGCCGAGGTGGTGTCGATCGAGCGCGACCCCGCGCTCGCGGCCCGCGCGCGCGAGGTCCTCGCCGGGCTCGCCCCCACCGTCGAGGTGCGCACCGGCGACGGCATGCACGGCGCCCCCGACCGGGCCCCCTTCGACGGGATCATGGTCAGCGCCATGGCGACCCGGGAGATCCCGCCCGCCCTGCGCGCACAGCTCGCACCCGGCGGCACCATCGTGTGCCCCGTCGGCGACGACCGGGTCGGCAGCCTGGTCCGGTACCGCGACGGCCACACCGAGAACCTGGTCGAGGTCAGCTTCGTCCCCCTGGTCCCGGGCAGCCCCGACGCCTGAGCGGACCGGCCTCGGCGGCGCCGAGGACCGGCGGCGCCGGCCCTCGGCGACCGCCGCTCAGCCGAGGATTCGCGCCTTCTGGGCCGCGAACTCGTCGTCCGTGAGGACGCCCTGCTCCCGGAGCTGCGCGAGCTCCTTGAGCTGGGTGATGACGTCCGTACCGCCGCCGGGCGCGGGCGCGGGTGCGGCGGCCGGGTACGGGGCGGGTGGGGCCATCTGCTCCTCGTAGGCCCGCTCACGCTGGGCGGCGATCTCGGCGTCCCGGTCGGCGAATTTGCGCGCCTGGCGGCGCTGCACCCGTCCGGCCACCGAGGAGGCGGTGCCGGCGACGATCGCGGTGCGGGCGATGCCCCGCAACAGACCTGGCATGGTGTGTCCTCCCGTCAGCCCGGCAGACCGGCCTCGAGCCGTTCCACGGCTTCGAGCACGTCCGGCGCAGGGATCCGCTGGCTGGCGATCAGCTCACCGCCGGCCTCGAGCACGGCCCCGACCAGCGGGGCGGCCCAGGTGTTCTCGTACAGCAGGAGCGCGGCCATGGAGCCCGGCCGCATCATCTCCGCGACGGTCCGGACGTCGTCGTCGTGGAGGAGCCCGGACCGCGCCCCCTCGAACGCGGTGAAGCCGCCGACCCCCGCACTCGTCACGTCCGTGAGGTCGATCCCCGAGTACGACCCGTCGGGGGCCTTGCGGATCAGCAGGAGGTCGTAGAGGCGGACGACGTCCCGCCGGACGAGGTCCATGAGGACGTCGCCGCAGGCCTTCGTGTCGGCGTCGTCGGGGAACTCCAGGAGCACGAAGTCGATCGGCCCCGCGGTCGTCTGATCCGGCATCGCTGCACCACTCTCCCGTCTCACCGTTCGCGTCACCGGAACGCTAGGGAGCCCCGGGCCGGGCGGACTCACCCTCGGCGGACGACTTCCGGCCCGGACCGATGAGTGCGGGCCGCCCCGGCGGTCCCTCCTGCGACGACACCGCCGCACACGGGAGGAGACGATCATGGGTGAGCGGTCCGGAGCCGAGGGGACCCGGCCGGGTCCCTTGGCGGTCGAGTTCACGGCCGTGCTGCAGAAGAGCGCCGCCCAGGGCGGCTGGACCTACGTGCGGATGCCGGGCTCGGCGGAGTTCTTCGGGACCCGCGGGCTGGTGAAGGTGCGCGGCACCGTCGACGGGCACGCCTTCCGCAGCTCCTTCATGGCGCTCGGCGACGGCACGCACAAGCTGCCGGTGAGGGCGGAGCTGCTGCGCACCCTCGGTCGGACGGCGGGGGAGACGGTGACCGTCCGTCTCGAGGAGCGCCTGGGGTGAGCAGGCCCGTCGCTCCGCCCCACGGCGAAGCGCGTGGCCGTGGTGCTTGCCGCGCCGGGCCGCTGCTGCTGGAGTGACCGGGTGACCGATCCACTGCTCGGCCCGCAGGACGACGTCACCGCGGCGCGGCTGGCGCGCGAGCCGATCCTGTGGCTGACGACGGTGGACCGCACGCCCCGGCCGCACACCGCGCCCGTCTGGTTCCTGTTCGCCGATCCGCGGCTCGTGGTGTTCAGCCGCCCGGACACGGCGAAGGTCGGGCGGATGCGGCGGAACCCGGCGGTGGCCTTCTCCCTCGACAGCGCCACCGGCGGGACCGACATCGTGCTCGGCGAGGGCGACGCGACCCTCGCCGAGCAGGCCGACGTCGCCGGCGACCTGGCGCCCTTCGAGGAGAAGTACCACGCCCTGCTCGGTGACCAGAGCTTCGACGACTGGCTCGCGGTCTTCTCCCAGCCGGTGGTCGTCGCGGTCACGAAGATCGTCTCGTGGCGGCCGGGGCCGGACGGGCTGGACTACCGCCGGATCGTCTGACCCCTCACCCTTCGGGCGCGTCGCCGGCGGCCGGGACGCGGGCTCACGTGGGGTTGGTCGTGCCCTCCACCGTCCGCTTGATCTCGGCGAGGGTCTGTTCGAGGCCGGCGCGGATGCGGTCGCCGTCGACGTGCTCGGTGTGCAGGGCGACCGTGACCTCCGAGCCCTCGGCCACGGCGTTGACCGACAGCTCGCCGTGGTAGCCGTTCGGGCCCTCGGAGCCCCAGCGCAGGGAGCGCAGGGCCGGGTCGCTGTCGAACCAGGCCTCGCCCTCCGTGCGCTCGCCGTCGACCTCCGCGACCACGTGCACCTCCTCGGCGCCGCCGGGCACGTCTCCGGTGGCGGCGCTGCCGGTCGGTTCGGCCTCGCGCATGGCGGCGAAGTAGTCGGGGAGGTTGTGGACGTCCGACAGGTACCGGAACAGCGCGTCCGGCTCGGCCGCCACGGTGGTGGAGTGTTCGTAGTCACCCATGCCGGGCGGATACCACCGGGCGGCCGACGCTATCCCGGGCCCGCTCAGCGGCGGGCGCGGACCGCCGCGGCCAGCTCGTCGAGCAGGTCGGCCGTGGTGTCCCAGGACAGGCACTTGTCCGTGACGGACCGCCCGTAGACGAGCTCGCCGCCGAGGGACTGGTTCCCCTCGGCCAGGAAGCTCTCCATCATCAGCCCGGTCACGCCGGTGTCGCCGTCGCCGATCCGGGCCG
The DNA here is from genome assembly GCF_039542425.1 of Pseudonocardia yuanmonensis. Taxonomy (NCBI): domain Bacteria; kingdom Bacillati; phylum Actinomycetota; class Actinomycetes; order Pseudonocardiales; family Pseudonocardiaceae; genus Pseudonocardia; species Pseudonocardia yuanmonensis. Next base: position 236,320 of record NZ_BAABIC010000008.1, on the reverse strand, counting down.
CGATCTCCCGCACGACCCCGGCCTGCCGCACGTGGTCCTTGCGCGAGTTGCCGTGGCTCGCGTCCACGACCACGCGCTCGGGCAGGCCGGCCTTCGCGAGCCGGGTGCGGGCGTCCGCGACGTCCTCGGCGGAGTAGTTCGGGCCGGCCGCGCCGCCGCGCAGGATGACGTGCGCGTCCGGGTTGCCGGTGGTGCGCACCAGCGCCGCGAGGCCGTCCGGGTTGATGCCCATGAACACGTGCGGGGCGGCGGCCGCGCCGATGCCGTCGACGGCCACCTGGACGTCGCCGTCCGTCCCGTTCTTGATGCCGACCGGCATCGACAGGCCGCTGACCAGCTGCCGGTGCACCTGGGAGGCCGCGGTCCGGGCGCCGATGGAGCCCCAGGTCACGGTGTCGGCGATGAACTGCGGAGTGATCGGGTCGAGGAACTCGCAGCCGACGGGCAGGCCGAGGGCGGTGATGTCGAGCAGCAGCCGGCGCGCGGTGCGCAGGCCGCGGTTGACGTCGAAGCTGCCGTCGAGCCCCGGGTCGTTGATCAGGCCCTTCCAGCCCACGGTCGAGCGTGGCTTCTCGAAGTAGGCCCGCATCACGACGACCAGGTCCCCGGAGAGCCGCTCCGCCCGGGCCGCGAGCCGGTGCGCGTAGTCGAGCGCGGCGTCGGGGTCGTGGATCGAGCAGGGGCCGACGACGACCAGCAGCCGGTCGTCCCGGCCGTCGAGGACGTCGACCACGTCGGCCCGGCCGCGGGTGACGACGTCGGCGACCCGGTCGTCGGCCGGCAGCTCGTCCCGCAGCAGCGCGGGGGAGAGCAGCGGGCTGATCCGGGCCGTGCGGTGCTGGTCGAGCGCGGCCGGGAGGGCGGTGTCGAGGGGGGACATCGGGGTGGGGTCCTTTCGCGGACCGGCCCCGTCGAAGATCCCGCCGAGCCGGCCCAGGTGGTTACCGGCTCTCGTGGGGATGGGTCAGCGCAGCAGGCTGCGTGCCGACCCATCCCGGGCCGGCCCGCTAAACCAGTATCGGCGCGCCATGCGGACCACCGTAGCAGCCGTGCTCAGGAGAGCGTCCAGATGGCGTAGTTCAGGGCGGCCGCGAAGGTGACCCAGCCCAGGTAGGGCACGAGCAGCCAGGCGGCGGCGCGGCTGTGCCGGGCGAACAGTGCGATCGTGGCGACGATCGACAGCCACAGCAGGACGATCTCGGCGAAAGCGACGCCCTGGAGCCCCGCGGCGAAGAACAGCGGGGTCCAGGCCATGTTCAGCAGGAGCTGCAGCGCATAGACGACGTGCGCGGGTGCGGTCAACCCCGACCGGCGCCAGACCAGCCAGCCGGACACCGCGATCGTCGCGTACAGCACGGTCCACACCGGACCGAAGAGCCAGGAGGGCGGCGCCCAGGAGGGGCGCACGAAGCCGGCGTACTGCTCGGACGCCGGGGCGGAGGCGAGCCCGCCGACGACGGCGACGACCACCACCGCGGCGACGAACCCGAGCAGCGCGAGCAGGGCGGACGGGCGCAGACGGGAGGCGTGAACGGTCATACCGGACAGTCTCGACCATCGAGACACTTTCCGCGCGGCGAACCGCTCACCCCGGCGGGCGACCGCTCGCCGCACCCGGTGGTCGTGGAGCATAACGGCGTGACGGTCCGGGCCGATCTCCGTGTCGGAGACCCTCGCCGTTGGGACAGGTGATGATCAGCGAACTGCGCGGATCCGGGCCCGCGACGACGCGGACCGGACGGCACCGCCTCCCGGAGACCCCGCTGGAACGGGCGTCGCGCGTGGTGGCGGTGGCGGTCGACGGCACCGAGCTGCTGGCCGAGGCCGGTGGCCTCCTGCAGCACCTGGTCGCGGAGGGCGTGGAGGTCGAGATCCTCGTGGCAGTGGACGCCGATCCGCGGTCGCTCGCCCGGTGCGGCCTGCGGTCGGTGCCGGTGCACCGGCTCGGCCTGCGGTGGCCCCTGCACGGGGGGGCGGAGGACGACCTGCTCGCCGCGCTCAGCGAGGTCGTCGGCTTCGATCCCGGTCCCGGCCTGGGGATCCTCGCGGCCGCCGAGCTCCCCGCCGGGCCCGACGGCCGGCCGGACCGGGCCGCGGTCGCGCACGCCGCCGAGGTCGCGGCGGCGGTGTACGGGGCGGAGATCGCGCGGTCGCTGCCGCGGGCACCCGCGGGTGCCCCGGCGACGGGCTACGTGCTCGCCGGCCGGGAGGCGGCGCACAAGCGGTACGCGGTCGGCCCCGACGCGAGCCCCGTGGAGACCTTCCTCGCGGACCTGCGCGTCACGCTGCCGCAGCGCTGAATCCCGCGGCGCGGACCCGACGGACCTACCGGCCGGCGGCGTCGATCCGCGCGGAGATCTGCGCCGCCAGCTCGGTGTCCTTGGCGGTGAGCCCACCGGCGGAGTGCGTCGAGAGCCGGAAGGTCACGGTCCGCCAGCGGATGTCGATGTCGGGGTGGTGGTTGCGCTCCTCGGCGTCCTCGGCGACCCGGTCGACGACGGTGATCGCGTCGGGGAAGCTCGGCAGCTCGGCGGAGCGCACGATCGCGTTGCCGTCCCGCTCCCAGCCGGGCAGGTCGGTCAGCGCGGCGGTGACGGCGTCGTCGTCCAGCAGTTCGGCCATGCCGACCATCGTGGAGCAACCGGCCCCGTCGGGCACCCTTCTCACGCGTCCCGGCGCTGCATCCGCCAGATCGTGAAGCCGATCCCGATCGCCGCGTAGCAGAGCGCGCGCAGGGTCGACGAGCCCATGGCGTCGAGCGTGATCGGGTAGCGCAGCGCGTCCGCCCCGGCCGACCAGCCCGAGGTGAGCAACCAGGGCTGCAGCCAGTCGAGCGCGGGGATCGCGCTCAGCACGCCGAACGCGATCAGCCCGCCCAGCACGCTCGCCAGCACGACGAGCGGGTGCTCGGTCAGTGAGGACACCGCCAGCGCCACCGCACCGACGGCCGCCAGCTGCCCGACCACCCAGATCGTGACCAGCGCGACCCGGGCGAGCCCGGCGCCGAGGCCGAGCGTGGTGCCGGAGAGGGTGACCATCCCGCCGTCCGCGCTGCCGACCACGACCATGCCCGCCAGCACCCCGACGACGGCGATCACCAGCGCCGCGGCGAAGGCCACCACCAGCACGCCGAAGGCCTTCACCCCGACCAGCCGCAGCCGGCTCACGGGCGCCAGCAGCAGGCCGCGCAGGGTGCCGACGGCGGCCTCGCCGGCGATCGCGTCGGCCGCCGCCATGGCCACGGCGAGCGGCAGCAGCAGCGCCAGCGTGACGGTCAGGGCCGCGACCGGGAGCACGAGTCCGTTGCCCGCGACGGCGCCGATCAGCCCGCCCCCGCCGCTGCGGTCGGCGACCACGACCCCGATCGCGATGAGCACCGGGATCAGCGCGAACAGGCCCAGCGTGACCAGCGTGCGCGGGCGGCGGAACACCCAGCGCACCTCGGCCGCGAGCAGCCGGCCGAGCGGGGCGGTGGTGCGGCCGGGGTCCGCCACCGGGGCGGCGGTGAACGTCATGGTCCCTCCGTGAGCTGCGCGAACAGCTCCTCGAGCCGCGGGCGGCGGCGGCGCGCCTCGTGCACCGGGACGCCCGCGCGCACCAGCAGCGCGACGATCTCCGGCGGCTCCGGCCCGTCCGTCACGACCACGCCGGGCTCGCCGCCGGTGTCGCGGGCCGCCACCGCCCCGGCCTCGGTCAGCGCGCGCAGGGCCGGCTCGACGTCCGGCGTCACGACGACGAGGCCGCCGGTCCGCGAGTCCAACAACCCCCGCAGCTCCCCGGCCGCGACCAGCGCGCCCGACTGCAGGACCGCGACGTGCGTGCAGGTCGCCTCCACCTCGGCCAGCAGGTGCGAGGAGACGATCACCGTGGATCCGGCGGCGTGCAGCTCGGCGATGATCGCCCGGACGTCCCGGGTGCCGGCCGGGTCGAGGCCGTTGGTCGGCTCGTCGAGCACCACGAGCCGGCGCGGGACGAGCAGCGCCCCGGCCAGCCCGAGCCGCTGCTTCATGCCGAGCGAGTAGCCGCGGAACCGGCGGTCGGCCGCGTGGGCGAGCCCCACCCGTTCCAGCGCGGACCCGACCGCCTCCGGGATGGCCGCCGCGTCGAGCAGCGGTTCGGCCGCGGCCATCCGGCGCAGGTTCTCCCGCCCGGAGAGGAACGGGTGGAAGCCGGGCCCCTCGACCAGCGCGCCGACGTGCGGCAGGGCCCCGGCGACCTCCGGCAGCGGGCGGCCGAGCAGCTCGGCGGTGCCCGCGGTCGGGCGGGTCAGCCCGAGCAGCATCCGGATCAGGGTGGTCTTGCCCGAGCCGTTGGGCCCGAGCATGCCGAGCACGGCACCGGCGGGGACCTCGAGGTCCAGGCCCGCCACCGCGACCGTGCGGCCGTAGACCTTCCGCAGGCCGACGGCCCGGGCGGCGGGAGCGGCGGTCACCCGCGCAGCCTCCCGCACGGGGAGGGTCGTCACTTCGACAGGGCCTCGGTGAGCACCTGCTCGGGGACGGCACCCGCCGCGACCCGCCCGTCGTCGGTCACGATCGCGCTCGCCACCGCGGTGGTGATCAGCCGGCCGCTGCCCCAGGACCCGCTGACCGGGGCGCCGAGCTGCCCGAGGTCGGGCGTGCCCTGTGGCGCGCGGTCCTGGGCGGGGCGCTGGGCGATCACGACGGTGTCCCATCCGTCGCCGACCACCGTCGGCTCGGCTCCGCCGGGCCGGTCGCCGCGGTCGGGCCCGCCGTCCGGGGCGTCCGTGACGGTCGTGCCGGGCGGCGGGGTGAACGTGAACAGCGAGGCGTCCTGCGGGCCGAAGGTGATGTCGGTGAACCCGACCTCGAGGGCCGGGTCGGCGGACCCGGTGGCCAGCACGGTGAGCCGCAGCGGGATCCGCTTCTCCGAGTCCACGGCGATCCGGACCTCGCGCAGCAGCGTCCGCTCGGTGGGCTTGGGCGCCAGGACCAGCTCGTAGGCCGGGCGGCCCGCCACCTCGGCGGTGCCGTCGACCGTCACGGTGCTGGTGGTGCGCAGCTGCGCGACGGCGTCGGCGGCCGAGCGGGTCGGGTCCGCGGCCCCGGCCTCGGGCTGGTGCTCGCCCGGGGTGAGCGTCTTCCTGGTGGCCGTGCGGTCGGTGGAGTCGTAGGACCAGGCCGTGGTCCCGTCCGAGACCAGCGTCTTCTCGCCCTGGTCCGACGGCAGCGCCACGCGGCCCCTGCCCGCGCCGTCCGACCAGACGCGGGCCTCCTTCGTGCCGTTCGCGAGCTCCGGCACGCCGGGGATCGCGGGGAGGCCGAGCGCGTTGTCCAGCTCGACCGTGCCGTTCAGCGGCCCCGGGTTCGCCTGCGCCACCGAGGTCACCAGGTCCTCCGGCGAGACCGGCGGCAACTCCGGCTGCGCGCCCGCGCCCGCGGGCATCGCCACGAGTCCCAGCCCGACCGCGCCCACGATCGCCACACCCGTTCCGATGCGGGCCCAGAACCGTCCCGCCGTCCCCACTGCCATGCCGGTAAGCCTGACGCACGAGGGCTGAGAGAGGTCTCAACCGGACACCCCGCCGCTGAGAAACGACTGAGCGGCGCGTGCGGAACGAGCAGCAATGCGGAGGGCCGGGCGTCCGTCCGGCGGTACGTTGTCGGCGATGGCCAGGGTGCTGGTGGTGGACGACGAGCCCGGGGTGCGCACGGCGCTGACCCGCGGGCTCACCGCCGAGGGGATGGAGGTCGTCGCGGTCGGCGACGGCGACTCCGCGCTGCGCGCCGCGCTGACCGGGGGTTTCGACGCCGTCGTGCTCGACATCATCCTGCCCGGGCTGTCCGGCTACCGGGTCCTCGAGCGCATGCGCGCGGCCGGCGTCGACACCCCGGTGCTCATGCTGTCCGCCAAGGACGGCGAGATCGACCAGGCGGACGGGCTGGACCTCGGGGCGGACGGCTACCTCGTCAAACCCTTCTCCTTCGTCGTGCTCGTGGCGCAGCTCAAGGCGATGCTGCGCCGGCGCGACGCCGCGCTCGGCCGCTCCGGGCAGCGGGTGCGGCTGGGCGGGTTGGTCGTCGACCCCGCCTCGCGGGCGGTGACCTGGGAGGACGCGCCCGTCGAGCTCTCGCCGCGGGAGTTCGAGCTGCTGCACGCGCTGGCCCGCCGCCCGGACACCGCCGTGGCCAAGGACGAGCTGCTCCGCCTGGTCTGGGGCGACGAGCAGGCCGCGAGCCGCAACGTCGTCGAGGTCTACGTCGGGTACCTGCGCCGCAAGCTCGACGCCGTCGGTGCCGGCCACGTGCTGCGCACCGTCCGCGGGCACGGGTACCTCGTCGGATCGGGCTGAGCGGTGTTGCGGCGCCGGTTCGCCCGCGGCCTGGCGCGCTCCCGGGTGCTGCGGGTCCGCAGCTGGTGGCGGCACCGCACGCTGCGCTTCCGGATCACCACCGTGGTCGGCGCGGTCGCGCTCGTCGCTCTGCTGGCGCTGAGCCGCCTCGGGGTCACCCTGCTCTACACCACGTTGATCGCCGCGGCGGACAACGAGCTGCACACCCAGGCCGGGGTCGTCGTGTCGCGGCTCGAGGCGGGGGCGGCGGTCGACGACCGGGCCACCCCGCCGTCGATCCGGATCACCGACACCGCGGGAACGCCCGTGGACGGGCGCGGGCCGCTGCCGATGGGCGAGCGGGACGTGCGGGACCTCGCGGCCGGGCGGGCCGAGAACGTGTTCCTCGACGGCGCCGCCACACGCTGGGTGGCGGACCCGGCGATCCTGCCCGACGGGAGCACCCGGCTCGTGTTCGTGTCCGGCGACCTCGTCGGCGGGGCGACGCTGCTGGCCCGAGCGGCCGTCGGGTTCGTCGTGGCGGGGCTGCTCGCGGCGGCGGTCGTGGCGCTCGCGGCCTGGGTGGCGACGCGGGCGGCGCTGCGGCCCGTCGACCGGATGCGGGCCGCCGCGGCGGCACTCCCGCCCGGGCGCCGGCTGCCCGTCCCCGCGGCGCACGACGAGCTGCGCGCCCTCGCCGAGGAGCTGAACTCCCTGCTCGCGCGCCGCGACGAGGCCGCCGCCCGGCTCGAGCGGTTCACCGGCGACGCGGCCCACGAGCTGCGCTCCCCGGTCGCCGCGATCCGCGCGCAGGCCGAGGTGGCGGTCGCGCACCCGGACCCGGCGCTGGCGGGGGAGACGCTGCGCGACGTCGCCGTCGAGGCGCAGCGGCTGTCCGGCCTGCTCGCCGATCTGCTGGCGCTCGCCCGGGCCGACGCCGGGCAGCGGCCCGACCCCGAACCCGTCGACCTGGTGGAGGCGGCCCGCTCGGCGGTCGACCGGGTCACCTCCGGCCCGGCGCCCGAGCTGCTCGCGCCGGGCGTCGCGCTGGCCGCGGCCGGGCCCGCGGAGGTCGCGCTGGTGCTGGACAACCTGCTCGCCAACGCCGCGCGCTACGCCGCGACGCGGGTCCGGATCGAGGTGCTGCCGGCCGGGCGGGTCACCCGCCTCGTGGTGTCCGACGACGGCCCGGGCATCCCCGAGGCCGACCGGGTGCGGGTGTTCGACCGGTTCACCCGGCTCTCCCAGGAGGCGGGCGGCGGGCACGCGGGGCTCGGGCTGGCGCTGGTCGCGGCGCTCGTGCGCGGGCGGGGCGGCGAGGTGTCCGCGGGCGCGTCGGCGTGGGGCGGGGCGCGGCTGGAGGTGCGCTGGCCCGCACCGTGAGGCGGGGCGCGGCTGGAGGTGCGCCGGACCGCACCGTGAGGGCGGGGCCGTGACCGGCCGGCGGTCGCCGGGTCTGGAACGATCCCGGTCGTGCCCGTGGAGAGCCGCTCGACCCTGATCGCGGCACCGCGCCGGCTGGTCGCCGGCGTGGTGCGGGACGGCGAGGCGGCCGACGAGTCGCTGCGGGCGGTCGGGCACCGGTACTCCGCCGCCGTCCGGCTGCTGGTCCCGGGCGACGTGGTGCTGCTCGAGGCCCGGCTCGCCCCCGGCGTCCGGCTGCCGTACCGGTCGCGGATCCGGTCCGCCGGCGTCGACGGGATGGTGTCGGAGCTGGCGGGCGGACCGGCGAAGGGCCTGGTGCACACCACGACCCTCGCCGACCGGCCGGACGGCACGGTGATGCGGGACGAGATCCGCTGGCGGTCGCCCTTCGGGCCGGTCGGACGGATCGGCGACGCGATCCTGGTGCGCCGGCTGATGCGCGCCATGCTCGCGGCCCGCTCCGCCGTGTACCGGCGGCGGGCCGAGGAGCTGGCCGGGGCGCCGGTCGTCGTCGGGGCGGCGGTGGTGCGCGACGGCGAGGTGCTGGCCGCGCAGCGGTCGCGGCCGGCCGAGCTGCGGGGGCGGTGGGAGCTGCCGGGAGGGCGGGCCGAGCCGGGCGAGTCGGAGCCGGAGGCGCTGGCCCGGGAGTGCGCGGAGGAGCTCGCCGCGCAGGTCGAGGTGGGGGAGCGGGTGGGCACCGACCTGCCCGTGACGACGCCGGGCGGGGAGCTCGTGCTGCGGATGTACGCCGCGGGGTTGCGTCCGGACTCCCCGGAGCCCAAGGCGTTGGAACATCTCGCGGTGCGCTGGGTGGGGGCGCGGGAGCTGCCCACGGTGGGGTGGGTCGAGGCCGACCGGGCGGTGGTCGCGGACCTGGAGGCCCTCCTCCGCGCCTGAGCCCGGGACCGATCGACGACGGGTGGAACCGCAGCGGGGACGGGTCCGTCGAAACCGGGCATGGAGCCGATCACGCACCTCGACCCCGCCCCTGCCCCTGCCACCCCCGCCGCCCCTGCCGCCCCGTCCGGGAATCCCGCTCTCGCCGCGCTGCTCCGGCGTCAGGCCGGGGTCGTCGGGCGGGCGCAGGCGCGGGCCGTCGGCCTGTCCCCCGACGCGATCGACCGGAAGCTGGCCGGCCGGCACTGGGTCCCGCTGCACCCGCGGGTCTACCTCGACCGCACCCACCGGGTGACGGACGAGGCGCGGGTCCGCGCCGCCGTCCTCTGGGCCGGCGACGACGCGGTGCTCAGCGGCCTGGCCGCCGCCTGGTGGCACGGCGTGGCCCCGGCCCTGGCCGGCGAGATCGCCGTGACCGTGCCGCGCCGCCGCTCGCCGCGGAACCGGCCGGGCGTCACCGTCCGCCGCCGCGACCTCGCCGACGACGACCGGACCAGCCGGCACGACGTGCCCGTCACCGCGCTGCCGCTCGCCGTGCTGGAGGCGGCGGTCGAGCTGGGCGCGGCGGGCGGACCGTTCCTCGACCGTGCCCTGCAGTCGCACGTCGGGTTCGCGGAGGTGGCGCGGGCTCACGCGCGGAACCACGGCGCTGCGGGCGCCGCGGCGGCGCGCGCCGCCCTGGCCGCGACCGCGGAACGGGCCGGACCGGCGGCCGTCCGGCTCCTGGTCACGCGGCTGCGGGAGGCGCGGCTCATCGGCTGGCGCACGGACCACCCGGCGGCCGGGGTGGTGCTGCCGGTCGCCTTCCCGCAGGCACGGGTGGCCGTGGAGGTCGAGGGCTGGGCGCGGCCGCTCGGGGCGGAGGCGCGCCGGCGCTCGCTGTGGCGGCGGGGTGTGCTCGCCCGCGCCGGCTGGACGGTGCTGTCCTGTGGCTGGCAGGAGCTCGCGACCCGACCGGACCGCGTGCTGGGCGAGATCGGCCGCGCGGTCGCGCTGTCCCGGAGGGCCGGGTGATCCGCGGCGGACGGGGGCGCGGCGGTCCGGATCACTCTGTGACCTTGGTCATCGGATCAGGGGGTGGTGGGCATGATCGAACCCGCCGGCCGTCGGCCGAGCAGGGAACGATTCAGAGCGCGTCGGGGAGGCGGGCCGCAGGCCGCCCGCGACCGTCCACAAGGACGGCGGCGGACCCGCGCAGGCCCGCGACCTCAGTAGATGCGCGCCGTCTTCAGCGCCCGGGCGTACTCCTTGCCCGAGAGGTTCTTGGCGTCCATCTTCTTGAGCCGGAGGGCTACGACGGGGCAGCTCTTGCACCGCTTCGGCTTCGACCGGCAGCACTTCTTCTTCACCTTGCCCATCGTGAGGTGAGCCTAGGCTGACCTTTCGCGAAGGTCCAGACCTCCGCCGGGATACCGTGAAGTGTGAGCACAGCCGGATCCACCCTCGCCGACGCCCCGCAGATCGCCGACCGCGGCCTGCCGGACGGCACGCGCGAACTGCGGAACGTGGCGATCGTCGCGCACGTCGACCACGGGAAGACCACCCTCGTCGACGCCATGCTGCGCGCCTCGGGCGCGTTCGGCGAGCGGGCCGAGCCCGTCGACCGCGTGATGGACTCCGGCGACCTCGAGCGCGAGAAGGGCATCACCATTCTCGCCAAGAACACCACCGTGAACTGGCAGGGCGTCACGGTCAACGTGATCGACACGCCCGGCCACGCGGACTTCGGCGGCGAGGTCGAGCGCGGCCTGTCGATGGTCGACGGCGTGGTCCTGCTGGTCGACGCGTCGGAGGGCCCGCTCCCGCAGACCCGCTTCGTGCTGCGCAAGACGCTGGCCGCGGGCCTGCCGGTGATGCTGGTCGTCAACAAGACCGACCGTGCCGACGCCCGCATCGAGGAGGTCGTCGACGAGTCGCTCGAGCTGCTCCTGGAGCTGGCGGACGAGCTGGACCTCGACGAGGACGCCACGGCCCACCTGCTCGACCTCCCGGTCGTCTACGCCTCCGGCCGCGCCGGCCGCGCCTCGCGCAACCGGCCCGCCGACGGCACGCTGCCGGACTCCGAGGACCTCCAGCCGCTGTTCGACGTCCTGTTCGACACCGTCCCGGCGCCGGAGGACGACCCGACCGCCCCGCTGCAGGCGCACGTCACTAACCTCGACGCGACCTCCTTCCTCGGCCGCATCGCGCTCTGTCGGGTGCGCGCCGGCGTGATCCGGCGCGGCCAGCAGGTGGGCTGGTGCAAGGAGGACGGCACCGTCACCCGCGTCAAGATCACCGAGCTGCTGCGCACCGAGGGCCTGCAGCGGGTGCCGGCGGAGGAAGCGGTCGCGGGCGACATCGTGGCGGTCGCCGGGATCGCGGACGTCATGATCGGGGACACGCTCGCGGACCCGGAGAACCCGGTCCCGCTCGAGCGCATCCACGTCGACGAGCCGGCGATCTCGATGACCATCGGCATCAACACCTCGCCGCTGGTGGGCCGCGACCCCAAGCCGGGCACCAAGCTCACCGCCCGGCAGGTCAAGGGCCGGCTGGACGCCGAGCTCGTCGGCAACGTGTCGCTGCGCGTGCTGCCCACCGAGCGCCCGGACACCTGGGAGGTCCAGGGCCGCGGCGAGCTGGCGCTGGCCGTGCTGGTCGAGACCATGCGCCGCGAGGGCTACGAGCTCACCGTGGGCAAGCCCGAGGTCGTCACGAAGACCGTCGACGGCAAGCTCCACGAGCCGTTCGAGCGCCTCTCCATCGACGTCCCCACCGACTCGCTCGGCGCCGTCACCCAGCTGCTCGCCGCCCGTAAGGGCGAGATGAGCCAGATGGTGCACGGCGAGAGCCGGGTCCGGCTGGACTTCCGGGTGCCCTCGCGCGGGCTGATCGGCTTCCGCACGGAGTTCCTCACCATCACCCGGGGCGCGGGCATCGCCAGCCACGTCTTCGACGGCTACGGCCCCTGGGTCGGCGAGATCTCCAGCCGGCTGCGCGGCTCCCTGATCGCGGACCGCACGGGCGCCGTCACGGGCTACGCCGTCGACGCGCTCTCCGACCGCGGCGTGCTGTTCGTCGGCCCGGGCACCCAGGTCTACGACGGCATGGTGATCGGCGAGTACACCCGCAACGAGGACCTCGAGGTCAACATCGTGCGGGACAAGAAGCTCACCAACATGCGCAAGTCGACGGGCGACGAGCTGGTCAAGCTCACCCCGCCGACGATCCTGTCGCTGGAGCAGAGCCTGGAGTTCTGCGCCTCCGACGAGTGCGTCGAGGTCACCCCGGAGAACGTCCGGATCCGCAAGGTCGAGCTGGACTCGCACCTGCGCGGCCGGCAGCGTGCCCGCGCCAAGGCCGCGGCGGCCGGCGTCTCCCGGTAGCCGCGGACCCGGCCGGTCGGGCCCGGCACCGCTCCGCCACGTCGCCGGTGCGACGATGGCGGTCCGGCGGGCCGCCCGGCCCCCGGACGGGGGAGGGCACGTGAGCGGCTGGGCACGCAGGACGCTGCTCGTGGTCGGCGCCTGCCTGCTCACCCTGCTCGCGGCCTGCACGGACGCGCCGGTGGAGCAGCCCGCCCCGCCGCAGCCCGCGCCGCCGCCGACGGCCGTCCGGGCCACCGAGGTCGTGGTCGGGGTGGACGACCTCGGCGCGGGCTTCAACCCGCACCTGCTCGCGGACCGCTCGCCGGTCACCCAGGCGCTGGCCACGCTGGTGCTGCCCTCGGTGTTCCGGCCGGACGCGGAGGGGGACCTGCAGCTCGACCGCACGGTCGCCACCAGCGCCGAGGTCGTCTCGACCAGCCCCTTCACGGTGAGTTACGAGCTCAACGTGCAGGCCTCGTGGTCGTCGAACTCGCCCATCGCCGCCGAGGACTTCGTCTACCTGTGGCAGCAGATGCGGACCCAGCCCGGCACGGTCGACGCCGAGGGGTACCGGCACGTCACGGACGTCCGGTCGCGGGCCGGCGGCAAGGCGGTCGACGTCGTGTTCGACGAGCCGTACCCGCAGTGGCAGCACCTCTTCTCCGGGCTCTTGCCCGCGCAGATCCTCAAGGACGCGCCCGGCTCGTGGACGGGGGCGCTGCAGGGCGGGCTGCCCGCCTCGGGCGGCCCCTTCCGCGTCGCCGCGGTGGACCGCGCCCGCGGCGAGGTCACCCTGGTCCGCAACGACCTCTACTGGGCCACTCCCGCCACCCTCGACCAGATCGTCCTCCGCCGGCTGGGCCCGCAGACCCTCGCCGAGGGCCTTCGGGTCGGCGACGTCGACGTCGCGATGCCCACCGCGGGGCCGGAGGTCACCGAGGCCCTCGCCCCCCTCGGCGGTGCCGTCACGACCACGCCCGCCCCGCGCGCGACCGTCACCGACCTCGCGCTGCGCTCGGACTACGGCCCCCTGTCCGACGTCCGGGTGCGCCAGGCCGTCGGGGCCCTGCTGGACCGCGAGCGGATCCGCGCCGCCGTGGCGCCCGCCGCCCTGCCGGCCGACGCGTTCGGCCTCGCCCCCTCGCAGCCCGGCTACGCCCCGACCGCCCCGGCGGGCGGCCCCGCCCGCACCGACCCCGCCGCCGCCGAGCGCCTGCTCACCGAGGCCGGGTACACGCGGGCCGCGGACGGGGCGTGGACCCTCGGCAACACCCCGCTGAGCCTCGTGATCGCGGCCGGCGCCGAGCGGACCACGGACGTCGACGTGGCCGAGGCCGTCGCGGAGCAGCTCCGGGCGGCCGGGATCGAAGTGCAGGTGGTGGCACCGCCGGCGGCGGACCTCTTCACCCAGCGGGCGGTGGTCGCGACGCCGCCCAGCACCAGCGCCCCGACCTCCGCTCCGAGCTCGGCCACTCCCTCGCCGGGGACCGCCCCGACGACCGGACCCACGCCGGCACCCACGACGGCGCCCACGACCGGCTCGGCGACGGCGTCGGGCGCCCCGGCCACCACCTCGGCGCCGCCGAGCGGCACCGCCGCGCCGAACGCGACCGTCCGGGCCGACATCCTCGTGCTGCCCCGGGCCGTCGGTGGGCCGCTCGGGCCGCAGCTGGCCTCGGCCTACGGCTGCCCGGACCCGACCCCCACGCTGCCCGCGCCGCCGGCCCTGCCCAACGGCTTCTGCTCGGCCACGCTGCAGCCGGTGCTCGAGTCCCTGGCGACGGCCGCGGTGCCCGATCCCGAGCAGCTCGCCACGGCCGAACGGGTGCTCTGGGCGCAGCTGCCGGTCCTGCCGCTCTTCCAGCAGGTGTCGCTCCTCGTGAGCACGACGCCCGGCGCCGCCGCCACCGGGTTCGGCCCCGGCCCGCTGGGGACGGGACCGCTCACCGGAGCGCAACGATGGAGCGCCCCGGTCAGCTGAGCCTCCCTCGTCGGGGCACAAGTTACTCCAGAGTAATCACGATGTGTCGCGCTGTCCACTTCACGTCACCCTTTGGTCACGATCGGCGACAGTGTTGGCGGGCCCGGCTGTGAGGTTCCTAAGTTGCGCAGGGATCGGGCGGCCGCCCGCCACATGGACGGCACGCGGTAAGGGTCGAAGTGCCCCGATCCCGGTGGCCCGACCGGGCCGGGACAGGCGAGAGATCGAGGAAGTCCATGAAGAGAACGAGGGCGGCCGCGGCCGCCGCGGTCGCCACGGCGGCGACCCTTGTCCTGGCGGCCTGCGGTGGCGGTGGTGGCGCCGGTGGCAGCTCGGGCGGGGTCTACGGCGACTGCAGCACCAACCCCAACACCTGCAACAGCGTCCCGGCGGACCAGCTGCAGCAGGGCGGGACGGTGACCCTGGCCTCCGAGAAGAACATCGACAACTGGAACGTCATCTCGTCCGAGGGCAACGTCGACTGGACCGGCATGGCGACCAAGCCGCTGCTGACCTACGCCTTCTACACCTCGCCCGATCTCAAGCCGACCCTCAACGAGAACCTGCTGGACTCGGCCGAGCTCACGAACCCGACGACGATCGTCTACAAGATCAAGCCGGCCGCGGTGTGGAACGACGGCACGCCCGTCACCGCCGACGACTTCGCCATGAGCTGGAAGTGGCAGAACACCCGCGACTGCCCGGCCTGCGAGACGGCCGGCAACGGCGGCTACGACCAGGTCACCGCGGTGACCGGCTCGGACAACGGGAAGACCGTGACGGTCACGCTGTCGAAGCCGTACACGGACTGGCAGAGCCTGTTCAACTCGGCCGCCCCGCTGTACCCGGCGCACATCGGCGCGCAGCAGGGTGACCTGAACTCGCCCGACGGCCTCGCCGCGGCGTTCGGGTACTTCGGCAGGACGCCCCCGAACTACTCGGCCGGTCCCTTCCAGGTGGAGAACTGGCAGGACAACGTCGCGCTGACGCTGGTCCCGAACCCGCAGTGGTACGGCGCGACCAAGCCCAAGCTCGACCGGCTGGTGATCCGGGTGATCACCGACGCCACCCAGGAGCCGCTGGCCCTGCAGAACAACGAGGTCCAGGCGCTGTTCCCGCAGCCGCAGGTCGACATCGTCAACCAGCTGAACAACATCCCGAACGTCTCGAACCACCAGGCGGCCGGGCTGTCGTGGGAGCACTTCGACTTCAACCTGCAGAACCCGTTCCTGGCGGACAAGGCGCTGCGCCAGGCGCTCTACACCGCGGTGAACACGCAGGACATCATCGCCAAGACGGTCGGGCAGTTCAATCCGGACATCAAGCCGCTGCAGAACAAGATGTTCGTGCCCCAGCAGGAGGGCTACCAGGACAACCTGACCGCCACCGGGCAGGGCTCGGGTGACATCGAGCGCGCCAAGAAGATCCTGACCGACGCCGGCTACACCGGGGTGGGCACCGCGCTCGTCGCGCCGAACGGCCAGGCCGTGCCGCCGCTGCGCATGCGCTACACGGTCGGCAACGCGGTCCGGCAGACCGAGTGCGAGCTGTTCCAGCAGTACGCGAAGCAGCTCGGCGTGAACGTCGAGATCTCGACGACGGACAGCCTGGGCACCACCACCAGCTCGGGCGACTACGACGTCATCGTGTTCGGCTGGATCATGTCGCCGGCGCCGTTCGGCGGCGCGCAGCAGCTGTGGCTGTCGAACTCGGGGTCGAACTACGGCAAGTACGTCAACCCGGTCACCGACCAGCTGATCAACGAGGCCGCCGCGTCGACGGACATCAACGACGCCCGGGCCAAGCTGAACGAGGCGGACCGGATCATGGCCGAGGACGCCTACGTGCTGCCGCTGTACCAGAAGCCGACCCTGGCCGCGGTGCAGAACACGCTGGGCAACGTCCGCAACAACGCGTCGCTCGACGGGATCACCTACAACACCGCCGAGTGGGGCATCCGCTCCGGCTCATGACGTGAGAACCGGGGGCGGGCCCGGGCGGGCCGATCACGCGTCGGCCGCCCGGCCCGGGCCCGCCCCCGGGGTTACCCTGCTCAGACGGCGGCCCGCCCCGCCACGAGCGGAGCGGACCGTGCTCCCACCACGAGTCGGAAGAAGCACATCCGCATGCTCGCCTTCGCCGTGCGCAGGATCCTGTACTCGATACCGGTCCTGATCGTCGCGTCGTTCATCATCTTCGCGCTGGGCTCGGCGTCGGCCGACCCGCTCGCGCCGCTGCGGGAGAAGAACCCGCCGGCACCCCCCAACGTCATCGAGGCCGAGCGGCTGCGGCTGCACCTCGACCAGCCGTTGGTCGAGCGCTACTTCTCGTGGCTCGGCGGCCTGTTCCGCGGCGACTTCGGCCCCTCGGTCGTGTCGACGGCGAACATCGGCGACGACCTCGGCGACCGCTTCCTGGTCACCATCCGGCTGATCGCGCTGGCCATGGTGATCGCGCTGATCCTGGCGGTGGTGATCGGCGTCCTGACGGCCGTCAAGCAGTACTCGAAGTTCGACTACGCGGCCACCTTCCTGGGCTTCCTGTTCCTGGCCATGCCCGCCTTCTGGTTCGCGATCCTGCTCAAGCAGGCCGGCGTGAGCTTCAACCTCGCCGTCGGCGACCAGGCGATCTACACGATCGGCCAGGCGTCCGTCCCGCCGCCGCAGGGCTTCGGCCCGTACGTCCTCGACATCCTCGGACACATGGTCCTGCCGACCATCTCGCTCGCGCTGATCTCCTACGCCGCGTGGAGCCGCTTCACCCGCGCCTCGATGCTCGAGGTGATGAACTCCGACTACGTGCGGCTCGCCCGCGCGAAGGGGCTCTCCCGGCGCACCGTGATGGTCAAGCACGCGCTGCGCACCGCGCTCATCCCGCTGACCACGGTCACCGCGCTCGACATCGCCTCGATCATCGGCGGCGCCGTCGTCACGGAGAACGTCTTCCAGTGGAAGGGCATGGGCGACTACCTGGTCACCTCGATCCGCAGCAACGACGTCTACGCGACGGCGTCCTGGCTGCTGGTCGCGGCAGCCGTGGTCATCGCCTTCAACCTGATCGCCGACCTGCTCTACGGCGTCCTCGACCCCAGGATCCGCTATGCCTGACACCACCACCCGGACCGGCACCGCCCCCGCGCCCGCGGCGGATCGCGAGTTCACGGTCGAGGAGCGCAGCCAGGCGCAGCTGGTGTTCCGGCGGTTCCTGCAGCACCGTGCGGCCGTCGTCAGCCTCTGCGTGCTGGTCGCGCTGATCCTGCTCGCCTACGTCGGCGGCTGGCTCTGGAAGTACGACGCCGGCCAGTACACCCCGGACAACTCCGTCCCGCCCTCGCCGGACCACCCCTTCGGCACCGACTCGGCCGGCCGCGACCAGTTCGCCCAGGTGCTGCGCGGCACCCGGATCTCGCTGCAGGTCTCGGTGTCCGTCGCGATCCTGGCCACGCTGGTCGGCACGCTGTGGGGCTCGGTCGCCGGGTACTTCGGCGGCAAGGTCGACACGATCATGATGCGCATTTCCGACCTGGTGCTCACGCTGCCGCTGATCGCCGTCGCGGCGATGCTGGCGCACAACTTCGGCGGCACCTGGTACCTGATCGCGCTGGTCATCGCGGGGCTCTACTGGGCGTACGTCTCCCGCGTCGCGCGCGGCGTGGTGCTGTCGTTGCGGGAGAAGGAGTTCGTCGAGGCCGCGAAGGCGCTCGGCGCGAGCGACACGCGGATCATCCTGCGCCACCTCGTGCCCAACGCGCTGGGCTCGATCCTCGTCAACCTGACGATCCTGGTGGCCCTGGCGATCCTGCTCGAGACCTCGCTGTCCTACCTGGGCTTCGGCGTCACCCCGCCGGACACCTCGCTCGGCCTGCTGGTCAGCGAGGCGCAGACGGCGCTCACCACCCGGCCGTGGCTGTTCTACTTCCCCGGCCTGTTCATCATCGTCATCGCGCTCACGATCAACTTCATCGGCGACGGCCTGCGTGACGCGTTCGACCCGCAGCAGACGAAGGTGCGCCAGTGAGCGAGTACGCCCGCGAACCGAGGGCAACGGCGGAGGACATCGACCTGTCCCCGAACGGGAGCCGCGCGCGCGGTCGCGCCGGCGACGTCGTGCTCGAGGTCTCCGGCCTCGACGTGACCTTCCCCAGCGCCGACGGGCCCGTGCGCGCCGTCCGCGGGGTGGACTACCAGCTGCACCGCGGGGAGGTGCTCGGCATCGTCGGCGAGTCCGGCTCCGGCAAGTCCGTGACCTCGATGGCGGTGATGCGGCTGCTGCCGAACACCGCGCAGGTCACCGGCTCGGTGCGGTTCGACGGCCGGGACCTGCTCACGCTGTCCGAGGCCGAGATGACCCGGGTCCGGGGCTCCCGGATCGCGATGATCTTCCAGGACCCGATGACCTCGCTGAACCCCGTCTACACGGTCGGGGCGCAGATCGCCGAGGCCGTCCGCGCCCACCACGACGTGTCGAAGCAGGCCGCGACGGATCGCGCCGTCGAGCTGCTCGACAAGGTGCGGATCCCCAACGCGAAGGACCGGGCGAGCTCCTATCCGCACGAGCTCTCGGGCGGCATGCGCCAGCGCGTGGTCATCGCGATCGCGATGGCGAACGACCCGGACGTGATCATCGCCGACGAGCCGACGACCGCGCTCGACGTCACCGTCCAGGCGCAGATCCTCGACGCGCTGGCGGCGGCGCAGGACGAGACCGGCGCCGCGATGGTGCTCATCACCCACGACCTGGGCGTGATCGCGGGCCAGGCCGACCGCGTGATGGTCATGTACGCGGGCAAGCCGGTCGAGGTCGGCACCGCCGAGGAGGTCTTCTACACCCCGCGCATGCCCTACACGCTGGGCCTGCTCGGCAGCCTGCCGCGGCTCGACCGGCCCAGCGAGCGGCTCACCCCGATCCCGGGGTCGCCGCCGTCCGTCGTCAACATGCCGCCCGGCTGCCCGTTCGGGCCGCGCTGCCCCAAGCACACCGAGCGGTGCGACGAGAGCGAGCCGGAGCTGCGGGCGACCACCGGCCCCGGGCACCTCGCCGCCTGCCACTACGCCGAGACGCTCGAGGGCCAGGAGGCGACGGACGTGTTCGACAGCGAGGTCGCCGACCACGAGGCGCTGGCCGGGCTCGCCGCCGCGGCCGAGAGCGCCGGGACCGACGGGGAGGCCCGCGCGTGACCACCGTGGAGCAGGGCACGCGGACGCTGCTCAGCGTCCGCAACGTCGTCAAGCACTTCCCGATCCGGTCGAAGGGCCTGGTCCGCCGGCAGATCGGCGCGGTGCAGGCCGTCTCGGACGTCTCGTTCGACATCGCCGAGGGGGAGACCCTCGGGCTCGTCGGCGAGTCCGGCTGCGGCAAGTCCACCACCGCGCGGGTGGTGCTCAACCTGCTGCCCGCGACGTCGGGGGAGGTGCTCTACAAGGGCCGGGACCTCACGAAGATCGGCCGCGCGGACATGCGTGCGCTGCGCCGCGAGCTGCAGATCGTGTTCCAGGACCCGTACGCCTCGCTGGACCCGCGGCTGCCGGTGAACGAGATCATCGCCGAGCCGCTGCGGATCCACGGGCTCTACCGGGAGGACGGCCGGGAGCAGGTCCGGCGGCTGATGCAGACCGTCGGGCTCAAACCGGAGCACGGCAACCGGTACGCGCACGAGTTCTCCGGCGGGCAGCGGCAGCGCATCGGCATCGCCCGCGCGCTCGCGCTGCGGCCCAAACTGCTGGTGCTCGACGAGCCGGTCTCCGCCCTCGACGTCTCCATCCAGGCCGGCGTGCTCAACCTGCTCGACGAGCTGCAGGCCGAGCTGGGCCTGTCGTACCTGTTCGTCAGCCACGACCTGTCGGTGGTGCGGCACATCGCCGACCGGATCGCGGTGATGTACCTGGGCTCCGTCGTGGAGACGGGGACGGCCGAGGAGCTGTTCGCGGGCCCGGCGCACCCGTACACCCAGGCGCTGATCTCGGCGATCCCGCTGCCGGACCCGCGCAAGGAGCGCGCCCGGGAGCGGATCACGGTCGTCGGGGACCTGCCCAGCCCGGCGAACCCGCCGAGCGGCTGCCGGTTCCGCACCCGCTGCCCGAAGTTCGCGAGCGAGCTGACGGACGCGGAGCGGACGCGGTGCGTCGACGAGCCGCCCGCCCTGGTCGAGCGGGGCCAGGGGCACCCGGTGGCCTGCCACTACGCCGAGCGCAGGGCGCTGCTCTGAGGACGTAGGCTCCGCCGGTGTTCCCCGCGCTCCCCGCCCGCCGGATCCTGTTCGTCCACGCGCACCCCGACGACGAGACCCTCACCACCGGCGGCGCCATCGCCCGGTACGCCACCGACCCCGACACGGCGTGCGTGGTCCTGACGTGCTCGCTGGGCGAGGAGGGCGAGGTCATCCCGCCGGAGCTGCGCGAGCTCGCGCCGGACCGCGGCGACCAGCTCGGCGGGTACCGGGTGCACGAGCTCGCGGGCGCCCTCGCGGCCCTCGGCGGTCCGGAGCACCGGTTCCTGGGCGGGCTCGGGCGCTGGCGGGACAGCGGCATGGAGCACGGCGAGGGCACCCGGGCGGTCACGCCGGCCGTGCTGCACCCGCGGGCCCTCGCCGCGCCCGGCGCGTTCGACGAGCAGCTCGCGCAACTGCTCGCCGTCGTCGACGAGCTGCGGCCCCAGGTCGTGGTCTCCTACGCCGACGACGGCGGCTACGGCCACCCCGACCACGTCCGCGCCCACGCCCTCACCACGGCGGCGGCGAAGGCCCGCCCGGAGGTCGTCGCCCGGGTCTTCCACGCCGTCCGCTCCCGCTCCGCCCTCGCCGCGGGGCTCGCCGGGATCGAGGACCTGCCCGGGATGCCGTTCCGGTTCCCCGGGCCGGACGAGCTGCCCAGCGTGCCCGACGCCGTCGTCACCACCCGGTTGGACGTCTCGGCCCACCGGGCGGCCGTCGTCGCGGCCATGCGCGCCCACGAGACCCAGATCGCGGTGTGGGAGGCCGGGGACGGGGCGGTGGCCTTCGCGATGAGCAACGACGTCGCCCAGCCGCTGATCGACGTCGAGGAGTACGCCCTGGCGTCGGGCGCGGGGCCGGCGCCGGCCGACGACCTCTTCGCGGGGCTCGCCTGATGCGGTGGCTCACGCTCGGGGTGGTCCTGGGGGCCGCCGTGCTGCTCGCCGCGCTCGAGCTGCTGCTCCAGCCGCTGTACATCGGGCCGGTGCCGGTCCCGGTGGGCACGGTGCTGGCGCTGCTCACCATGCCGTGGCTGATCCACGCGGCCGCGGAGGTGTCGACCGCGACGGTGGTGGCGGCGTCGCCCCTGGTGGCCTGGATCGCGGTCGTCGGCGTGCTCGGGTTCGCCGGCCCGGGCGGCGACGTCGTGCTGCCGGCCACCTGGCAGTCGCTCCTGTTGCTGGTCGCGGGCCTGCTGTCCGGGCTGGTCCCGCTGCGCCGGGTCGTCGAGGCCGCCGACCGGCGGCGGGTACGTCGCTCCGCCGAGCGCGGCGGCGATCCGCACGGCATGATCCGGTCGTGAGCGACGGACCCATCTCCGACGCGGCGGTCGTCGGCATCCTGCGACCCTTCGTGCGGGCCACCCGGCCGATCCTGTCGGCGCTGCGCGAGTCGGACCCGTTCGGCCTGCGCGGCCGCAACGGCGCGAACGGCAAGAACGGCGTGAACGGCAGGGACCGGGGGGAGGACACGACCGGCGACGCGGACCGTTCCGTGCGGGACAAGCTGCTGGACGCGCTCGCCTCGGCCCAGGTCCCCGGCACCGCCGCCTGGGCGCAGATGGACGTGGCCGAGCGGCAGAAGTGGTGGATCTACCGGGTCGGCCGGTTCGCCACCGCCGTCGCCGCGATCCCCGGCCTGGGCGGCGCGCTGGCCCGCACGCTGCCCGTCGGCGCGACCGTCGGCGCGGCCGCACAGGGGCTGCTGCTGGTCGCCGTGGCCGGCGAACACGGCGTCGCGGACGAGGACGAGCTGGTCTCGCTGCTGGCCTGGGTGCTGTTCCGGCGCAAGCCCGAGCTGCGCGGCGGGCCGTCGGCCGCCGAGGACGCCGCGGCGGACGCCCGGGCCGCGGAGATCGAGGGGGACCTCGCCACGGAGCGGAAGCCGACCGGGGCGAAGATCGGCTCGGCGGTGTGGCGGCTCGGCCGGGCGCTGTACTCGGTCGAGGACGAGCTGGACAAGCGCCCGCGCGGCCGCTTCTACCACGAGGCGCTCGGCATGCTGCCGGTCGTCGGGGTGGTGGGGAAGTACCTCGGCGAGTGGTCCGGGCTCAAGCGCGCGGCCCGCGAGGCGCAGCGCTGGCTCGCCGGCCGGGGTCGCGCGAAGGTCTAACCCGCTCGGCCCGGGCCCAGGTAGTGGTAGCGGTGGTGCTCGGTGCAGCCCAGGCGGGCGTAGAAGGCGCGGGCGGCCTCGTTGTGCAGTGCGACCTGCAGCACCGCCCACCGCGCCCCGTGCTCCCGGCCCCACGCGGCCGCGGCCGCGGTCAGCGCGGTGCCGACGCCCCGCCGTCGGGCCTCCGGTCGGGTCGCGAGCCGGGAGAGGTGCAGGTGGTCCGCGACGACAGCGGCGCGCACCGCCCCGATCGGCGTCCCGTCCGCCGCCCGGGCCACCGCGAACCCCGGCCGCGCCGCGGCCGTGAGGACGTGTCGCTGAGCCTTGCTCGCGGGTGCGCCGGTGACGGCCCACCAGTCCTCGGTCGGGTTCGGGGTGAGCGTGACGTCCACGGCGGGCGCCGCCGCGGCCGCGAGGCCCCTGAGATCCGCCACCAGCACCGCGACCTCCGGGCCCGCCTCGTGCCCGCCGTCGAGCACCCAGCCCTCCCGCTTCGCGGACTCGGACCAGGGGGACCCCATCGGTGTCTGCAGCCGCGCCGGGATGCCGTGTTCCGCCGCGAACCCCCGGACGCGGTCGAGCGCCGCGGCGATCGGCAGGCCCGGATCCCCGACGGCGAGCGCCGCGTTCGCCCGCCCGGTGAACCCGCCCGCCGCGCGCAGCCGCCAGCCGCCGAGGGGCTCGTCGACCAGCGCCGGCCAGGCGTCCGCGCACAGGTTCTCCAGGCGGGCGACCGCGCTCCACGAGGCCCGGCGGGCCGGGGCCGGGGGCACCACCCGCACCGCGACGACGGCGGTCTGGTCGACCTGCACCGGCCCCTTCCGGGTGTCGACGACGACCGTGCCCGCCCCGCCGTCCGACAGCGGGCCGACGGCGTCGGTGTGCAGCGGGCGGCCCTCCCGCTCGCCGATCCGGTAGCGCAGCGCGACCCGCTCACCCAGGGCGGCGTCGATCAGCGCGGTGATCCCGGGCGTCCCGGAGTGCTCGTCAGGAGCCATCGAGTGAGGCTTGCCTTCCCGTGTGTGGACCGGTACCCGCGGGTTAACCTGCCACGGAGAACGCCCGCGCCAGAACAGCGCCCGCTTGTGGAGGACCTTCCGTGACGTACGTGATCGCCGAGCCCTGTGTGGACCTCAAGGACAAGGCGTGCATCGAGGAATGTCCCGTGGACTGCATCTACGAGGGCGCCCGCATGCTGTACATCCACCCCGACGAGTGCGTCGACTGCGGTGCCTGCGAGCCGGTCTGCCCGGTCGAGGCCATCTACTACGAGGACGACGTCCCGGACCAGTGGGGCCAGTACACCAAGGCCAACGCGGACTTCTTCGAGGAGCTGGGCTCGCCCGGCGGCGCCTCGAAGGTCGGGCTGACCGAGGCCGACCCGGAGCCGATCAAGAGCATGGCGCCGGTCGAGCACGACGAGTGATCGCGCTCCCCGACTTCCCCTGGGACTCCCTCGCCGACGTCAAGGCGCTCGCCGCCGGTCACCCCGGCGGCATCGTCGACCTCTCGGTCGGCACCCCGGTCGACCCGGTTCCGGCCGTCGTCCGCGCCGCGCTGACCGGCCCGGCCGCGGACGAGCCCGGCTACCCGACCACGTACGGGCCCGACTCGCTGCGCGAGGCGATCGCGGACTCGCTGACCCGCCGCTTCGGCGTCATGGGTGCCGACCCGGCCGCCGTGCTGCCCACGATCGGCTCCAAGGAGCTGGTCGCGTGGCTGCCGACGCTGCTCGGCCTCGGCCCGGGCGACGTCGTCGCGGTGCCGGAGCTGGCCTACCCGACCTACGAGGTGGGCGCGCTGCTGGCAGGCGCGTCCGTGGTCCGGCTGGCCGACGGCGAGGCCCCGCCCGCCGGCACGAAGCTGGTGTGGCTGAACTCGCCGTCGAACCCCACGGGCCGGGTGCTCGGGGCCGCCGCCCTCCGCGCAGCGGTGGAGGCCGCGCAGGCGGTCGGCGCGGTCGTGGCGTCGGACGAGTGCTACCTGGGCCTGTCCTTCGGCGCGCCGGTCGCCTCCGTGCTCTCGCCGGAGGTGAGCGGGGGCCGGCACGAGGGCCTGCTGGCCGTGCACTCGATGTCCAAGACGTCGAACCTGGCGGGGTACCGCGCGGCGTTCGTCGCGGGCGACGCGGCGCTGGTGAGGACCCTCCTGGAGATCCGCAAGCACGCGGGCATGATCGTGCCGTTCCCGGTGCAGGCGGCGCTCGCGGCCGCCGTGGCGGACGACGCGCACGTCGCCGAGCAGGTCAAGGTCTACGAGAAGCGGCGCACCCGGCTGCGGGGCGCCCTCGAGCGCGCCGGCTACCGGATCGACCACTCCGAGGCCGGGCTCTACCTGTGGACGACCGAGGACCGCCCCTGCCGCGACACCGTCCGGTCGCTGGCCGAGCGCGGCATCCTCGTCGCACCGGGGGAGTTCTACGGGCCCGCGGGCGCCCGGCACGTCCGGATCGCCCTCACGGCCACGGACGAGCGGATCGACGAGGCGGTGCGACGGCTCGAGGGCCTGTAGGTCCTGGAGGAGCTCCAGGGCCTCCGGGGCGTTCGGGGGCCTGCGGGCCGGGTCTCGCGGCCGCCGGCGGGTCCGGCGGCCGCGCCCGGGTCCCGTCCGGTCAGATCTCGGCGGCGCGGGCGGCCACGTGCTCCCAGGCCGCCCACCACTCGCCGCGCTTCTCCGTCGCCCGGGCCCGCTCCCGCTCGACGAGCCGGCCCGCGACGAACACGACGTGCGCGTCGGGGTACTCGCCGAGGCCGTCGAGCAGCCCGCGGATGCGCTCCGCGGCCACGCAGGCGTCCTGGTGGTCGCCGAGCACCTCCTGGAGCCCCGCGGTGGCCTTGAGCAGCCGCTTCACCGTCGCACCGAGCATCGGCTCGACCAGCTCGCCGGTGTAGCGCACCCGCTTGCCGAGGATCCGCAGGTCGTGCAGCGTCTGGTCCGGCGGGTCGTCGCCGGCGCGGCGCACGGCCTTGCGCAGCCGCCGCACCTCCGCCCGCACCAGGTCGATCAGCTCCGGCTGTGCCCGGGTCGCGGACGGCGTGGGCAGCGGCAGGCGGATCGCGTCGGCCAGCCGCTCGAGCAGGGCCCGGTACCGGCCGGACTCCAGGGCGGCGAGCATCGCCGCGCGCGCGACCTCACGCTCGGCGACGAGGGCGGCGACGAGCTGCTCGCCGGCCTCGCGCTCACGCTCGGGCAGGGTCGCGATCTCGCCGCGCAGGCGCAGCAGCAGGACGTCCAGGTCCCGGACGGGCCCGAGGGCCCGGCCGAGCCAGCCCAGCTCCGCCCGCAGCCCGTCCGCCCAGGTGCGGTCGAGCAGCGGGCGGGCGGTCTTCAGCGCCGCCCGCATCCGCCGCACCGCGACCCGCATCTGGTGCAGGTCCTCGATGTCGCCGCCGTCCCGCGTGCCCGGGTCGTGCGCGAGCAGGGCCCGCAGCCGGAGGTCGAGGGCGGCGCGGACGTGGTGCACCGCCGAGTCGGTCGGCGTGGCGGTCAGCGGGACCGGCAGATCGGCGCTCGTGAGCGCGACGGGCGGGGAGGTGCTGGGAGCGGACACGAGCGGGCACCGTAGTCGACGGAGGTGAACGAGGACTCCGCCGATCCGGGCCCGGTGGCCGTCAGTTCTTGTGCAGGGCCTCGTTGAGCGCGATGCCCTGACCGGTCCGGGGGAGGGCCTCCACGGCGCCGGAGAGGCTGTTGCGGCGCAGCAGGAGCCCGTTCTGGCCGGACAGGCTGCGGGCGGGCACGGTGGTGCCGTCCGGCAGGGCGACCTTCGTGCCCGCCGTGACGTAGAGGCCCGCCTCGACCACGCAGTCGTCGCCCAGGGAGATGCCGATGCCGGCGTTCGCGCCCAGCAGGCAGCGCTCGCCGATCGAGATGACCTCGGTGCCGCCGCCGGACAGGGTGCCCATGATCGAGGCGCCGCCGCCGACGTCCGAGCCGTTGCCGACGACGACCCCGGCCGACACCCGGCCCTCGATCATGGATGAGCCCAGCGTGCCGGCGTTGAAGTTGACGAAGCCCTCGTGCATCACGGTGGTGCCCTCGGCGAGGTGGGCGCCGAGCCGGACGCGGTCGGCGTCGGCGATCCGGACGCCGGAGGGGAGCACGTAGTCCACCATGCGCGGGAACTTGTCGACCCCGTACACGGTGACCGGCCCGCGGGCCCGCAGCTTCGCGCGCACGAGCTGGAAGCCCGGCACGGCGCAGGCGCCGAAGTTGGTCCACGCGACGTTCGCGAGCAGCCCGAACTGACCCTCGAGGCTGACCTCGTGCGGCGTCACGTGCCGTCCGGACAGCAGGTGCAGGCGCAGGTAGACGTCCGCGGCGTCGACCGGCTTGTCGGCGAGCGACCCGATCTCCGTGCGCACGACCCGCAGGGTGACCCCGCGGTCGGCGTCCTCCCCGGCGAGCGGCTCCAGGTCGGCCGAGGTGTCGGGGGCGTCCGTGCCCAGCGCGGGGGCCGGGTACCAGACGTCGAGGACGGTCCCGTCGGCCGTGACGGTGGCCAGGCCGGTGCCGGAGGCGGGATCGGTGCGGAACTCGGTGCTCACGGGCGTCGAATGTAATCCGCTCGCCCCGCTCAGCCCTCCTCCGGGTGCCGCCGCAGCCACTCCTCGGCGGTCAGCGGTCGGCGCGCGGTCCGGAACTGCTGCACCCGGGTCTCCCACTGCGAGCGGTACCGCTGGTTGTCCCGGTAGGCCCGACTGCGGTGGTACGTCTCGGGCGGGCGGGCGAGCCCGTACTTGTCCCCCCACCACTCGCCCGAGCGCGGCTGCACGATCACGTCGAGGTGTGCCGGGTACCGCCGTCCGCCCCCGTCGAGCATCCCGTCGCGCGGGACGTCCCGCTGAGGCTCGACGAGCACGTACCGCTCGTCCACGGCGACCAGCGCGAGCCCGGCGACCGCCAACAGCCGCTCCAGCGCCGCGACCGTCGGCACGAGCCGCCCCGCCTCGATCCGCCCGACGGTGGAGACGGCCACGCCGGCCTTCTGCGCGAGTTCACGCTGGCTGAGGTCTGCCCGGCGTCGGACGGAGCGCACCAGCCCCGAGACGTCCAGCGGGCCCGGCGGCGGCCGGTGCTGGGGGTCCTCGGTGGGGGCGGGTTGGTCCGGGCGGGGTTCGGATGCGTCGCTCATGGACCGACTGTGCAGGGCGCGGGATGGCTCGCGGAGAAGGACGAGCAGGTTGTGGATGGGCGTGGCCGGATGTGGACTGTCGCGCCGCCGGGACCATGGAGGGTCGGGGTTCTGTCGGGGTCGTGTGCCTTGGGGCTCGACCGCCGCCGGCGCGGCTCGGCTCGGGCTGGTCAGGGTTGTTCTGGAACGACCTTTGCAGTGCTTGCGCATCCGCGTGCGGGCCCGGCGGGCCGGATCGTCGGGTCGCGCTTGCTGTCGACGGCCGTCCGGTCCGCAATGGCCTCTCGCCGGGTCAGTGGGTGTGCGGGGGCACCTTTGCAGTGCTCGCGTATCCGCGTTGAGGAACGGGCCGGTGGCGCTGGCGCCCTCCTGTCGACGATCGCCCGACCCAAGTAAGCCTCGACGGTCGCCCGGCCCGAGCCGAATTTCTCCAGCTCGGAGGCTCTAGGTGGCATATTTGCAGTGCTCGCGTATACGCGTCCGGGGCGGCGGGCTGGTGGCGGTGGCGCGTTCCGTCGACGGTCATCTCGTCCGGGGCGCACGCCTCCGGGCCGGAGGGTTCATGGAACACATTTGCAATGCTGGCTGATATGCGTGCGCCGGAGGGGCGGCCGCCGTCGGGGCGGTCGTTTCCGAGCAGGCGGTGGGCTCGCTTTCGGTCGGCGGTCTCGACGCCCACGTGGGTCCTCGGCTGAGTGCGTATCCGCGAGCATTGCAAATGTTCCGCAACCCTGCCGAGCCTGGGAAGTGAAGGGTCGGCGTAGCCGCGGGTCCACGTGCGCGCTGCGGTGTGCACATTTATCGGCTGCCCCCTGACGGCTCGGGCAATCGGGCGTCCGTCCTCGCCTGGATGACGCCCCTTGAGTGCGTATCCGCGAGCACTGCAAATGTCGTTCCGCAACCCTGCTGGGCCTGGGAAGTGAAGGGTCGGTGTGGCCATCCGGTCCACGCGCTCGCTCAGCGGCGTGCACGCTCGCCGGCTACCCCCTACGGGCTCCGCCACCCGGGCGTCTGCTCGGCTGCACGCGGATACGGGATACGGGAGCACCTCGCCGCCCCACCCCGAACCTCCGGCCTAGAAGCGTCGGAAGGAGTTGACATGTCGGAAGTTCCCGACGCATCATCGTCGCCGTGCCCGACGACGTCTTCCTCGCGCTGGCGAACCCCGTGCGTCGGCGGCTGCTGGAGCTGCTGGCGGGCGGCCCCCGCACGGCCGGGGACCTGGCGGGGCAGTTCGCGCTGAGCCGACCGGCCGTCGCCGAGCACCTGGCGGTGCTGCGGCGCGCCGGGCTGGTGCGGGACGAGCCGAGCGGGCGGCAGCGGCACTACCACCTGCGGGCCGAGCCGCTGGCCGAGATCGGCGAGTGGCTCGCGCCCTTCGAGCACTACTGGCGTGGCCGCCTGCGCGACCTCGCCGATCTCGTGGAGAACGACATGGAGGACGAATGAAGGGCAACCTGATCGCGGCGGTGACCGTGGACCAGTTCGTGGCCGGCCCGCCGGAGAAGGTGTGGCGCGCGCTCACCGAGCCCGAGCTGCTCGCCCGGTGGTGGGCGCCGGGGGACGTCGCGGCCGAGGTCGGGCACCGCTTCACGCTGCGGATGCCGGGGTGGGGGGACGTGGCCTGCGAGGTGCTCGAGGTCCGCGAGCCCGAGCGCTTCGTCTACACCTTCAACGGCACCTGGACCCTGACCTGGACCCTGGTGCCCGAGGGTCGCGGGACCCGGCTGCTCCTGGAGCACTCCGGCTTCGACCTCGACGACCGGCAGGGCCGCTTCGCCTTCGACCGGATGGGCCCGGGCTGGCGGGACGAGGTGCTGCCGCGACTGGCCGCGCTGGTGGAGGGGGAGACGGCGGACGCCACGCCGTGACGCCCGTGGAACAGTGGGCGGCGTGAGCACCCCGACCGTCACCCTGGACCTGACCGCGGACCCCGCCTCGCTGACCGCCGCGCTGGTCGACGTGGCCAGCGTGTCCGGGGAGGAGCGCGCGCTGGCGGACGCGGTCGAGGCCGCCCTGCGCGCCCAGGCGCCGCACTTCGAGGTGCTGAGGGACGGCGACGCCGTCCTCGCCCGCACGCATCTCGGCCGCGAGCGCCGGGTCCTGCTGGCCGGGCACCTCGACACCGTGCCGATCGCGGACAACCTGCCGAGCCGCCGGGAGGGTGACCTCCTCCACGGCTGCGGGACCAGCGACATGAAGGCTGGCGACGCCGTGTTCGCGCACCTCGCCGCCACCCTCACCGAGCCGCGGCACGACCTCACCCTGGTGTTCTACGACTGCGAGGAGGTGGAGGCCGTCCGCAACGGCCTCGGCCGCCTCGAGCGCAACCACCCGGACTGGCTCGCCGCCGACCTGGCGATCCTCGGCGAGCCCACGGACGGCGAGGTCGAGGCGGGCTGCCAGGGGACCCTGCGCGTCGAGGTCCGCACCAGCGGGCGGCGGGCCCACTCCGCGCGCTCCTGGCTGGGCGACAACGCGATCCACCACGCGGGCGAGGTCCTGCGCCGGCTCTCCGACTACACCCCGCGGCGGGTCGACATCGACGGCTGCGAGTACCGCGAGGGGTTGCAGGCCGTGCGGGTCGCGGGCGGGGTCGCCGGCAACGTCGTGCCGGACGAATGCGTGGTCACCGTCAACTTCCGGTTCGCACCGGATCGGTCGGTCGAGCAGGCCGAACAGCACGTCCGCGAGGTCCTCACGGGTTTCGACGTCACCCTCACCGACTCGTCCGCGGGCGCGCTGCCCGGCCTGTCGCAGCCTGCGGCGCAGGAGTTCCTCGCCGCCACGGGGGCGACGGCGCGGGCCAAGTTCGGCTGGACGGACGTCGCCCGCTTCGCCGCCCTCGGCATCCCGGCCGTCAACTACGGGCCCGGCGACCCCAACCTCGCGCACACCCGGGACGAGCACGTCGACGTCCGGACCATCGCCCGCTGCACGGACGTGCTGCGGACCTTCCTGGCCTGACCCTGCCCGTTCACGCCCCCTCCGTACGCTGGCGTTCATGAGCGCCAACGGGTCCGGGTCCCGTCCGGACGAGAGGCTGCGCGGCCCGGTCGTGCTGCGCCGCGAGCAGAAGATGGAACCGACGACCACCGACCAGCGCCTGCTCGACTCGCGGGGCCCCAGCGACTGGGTGCACACCGACCCGTGGCGGGTCATGCGGATCCAGGCGGAGTTCGTCGAGGGCTTCGGCATGCTCGCCGAGCTGCCCCGCGCCGTCACGGTCTTCGGTTCCGCCCGCACGCCGCGCGACCACCACGAGTACGCGGTGGGCCGCGCACTGGGCACGGCGCTCGCCGAGGCCGGGTACGCGGTCGTCACCGGCGGCGGGCCGGGCGCGATGGAGGCCGTGAACAAGGGCTGCCAGGAGGCCGGCGGGCTGTCGGTCGGGCTCGGCATCGAGCTGCCGTTCGAGCAGGGCCTCAACGACTGGGTCGACCTCGGCATCAACTTCCGGTACTTCTTCGTGCGCAAGACGATGTTCGTCAAGTACTCGCAGGCCTTCGTCTGCCTCCCCGGTGGCTTCGGCACGCTCGACGAGCTCTTCGAGGCGCTCACGCTCGTCCAGACCAAGAAGGTCACCAAGTTCCCCGTGGTGCTGCTCGGCAGCCACTACTGGCAGGGCCTCTACGACTGGATCGCCGGGCCGGTGCTCGAGTCGGGGAAGATCGGCGAGAAGGACCTGGCGCTCCTGCACGTCACCGACGACGTCGACGACGCCGTGAAGGTCGTGCACGACGCCTACCGGGCCTGGGAGGAAGCGCACTGATGACGGTCGACGGGGCGGCGATCCAGCACGGCGGGCGCGACCCGCACGCGGTGTGCGTCTACTGCGGCTCCTCGGACGGGGTGCCGCAGCGCTACCTGGACCTCGCCGCCGAGACCGGCACGGCCGTCGCCGCCCGAGGCTGGACGCTCGTCTCGGGTGGCGGCCGCCGCTCCATGATGGGCGCCGTCGCGATCGCGGCGCGGGAGGGCGGCGCCCGCACCGTCGGCGTCATCCCGCGGTCGATGGTGGAGCGCGAGTGGGCCGACCACGACTCCGACGAGCTGCTGGTCACCGAGACCATGCGGGAACGCAAGGCCCTGATGGAGGCGCACGCGGACGCGTTCCTCGCCCTGCCCGGCGGCATCGGCACGTGCGAGGAGCTGTTCGAGGTCTGGTCGGCCGGCGCACTCGGGCTGCACGTCAAGCCGGTCGTCGTGCTCGATCCGGACGGGCACTGGTCCGGCCTGCTCGACTGGGTGTCCGGGCTGGCCGGAGCCGGGTTCTCGAGCCGGGCGCCGATGGAGCGGATCGTGGTGGCGCGCACGGTCGACCAGGCGCTCGACGCGTGCGCCCCGGCCGCTCCCGCCGGTCCGGCCGCCGCCGTCGACGGCGCGTCCGTGTCACGATCGCAGGCGTGAGCACGCCCGCACTCCCGCCGCTGCGCTTCGGCACCCGCACCCCGGCCGGCGACCGCGCGCTGGTGATGGCGATCGTCAACCGCACGCCGGACTCCTTCTACGACCGGGGTGCCACCTTCGCCGACGACGCCGCCCTGGCCCGGGTGGACGACGCCGTCGCGGACGGGGCCGACATCGTGGACATCGGCGGGGTCAAGGCGGGCCCGGGTGCGGTCGTCGACGTCGACGAGGAGGTCCGCCGGGTCGTGCCCTTCGTGGCCGCGGTGCGCGAGCGGCACCCGGACGTCGTGATCAGTGTGGACACCTGGCGCGGCGAGGTCGGCCGGCTGGCCGTCGCCGAGGGCGCGGACCTGCTCAACGACACCTGGCAGGGTGCCGACCCCACCCTGGCCGAGGTGGCCGCGGAGACCGGCGTCGGGATCGTCTGCTCGCACACCGGGGGAGCGGTGCCCCGCCGGCGGCCGCACCGGGTCCGCTACGCGGACGTCGTGGCCGACGTGGTCGCCGAGGTCACGCGCCAGGCCGAGCGGCTGCTGGCCCTCGGCGTGCCCCGCGAGGGGATCCTCGTGGACCCGACGCACGACTTCGGCAAGAACACCTGGCACGGCCTCGCCCTGCTCCGGCACTGCGACGCCCTCGTCGCGACCGGCTGGCCGGTGCTGATGGCCCTGTCGAACAAGGACTTCGTGGGCGAGACCCTCGGGGCCGGCGTGGACGGCCGGCTGGAGGGCACCCTCGCGGCGACGGCCCTGGCCGCGGCGGCGGGGGCGCGGGTGTTCCGGGTGCACGAGGTGGCGGAGACCCGGCGCGTCCTGGACATGGTCGCCTCGATAACGGGTACTCGCCCGCCGACCCGCGCGGTGCGGGCGCTGGCCTAGAAAGGGACCCGAATCACCCGGAAGAATGGTTTGAGCGTCGACGCCACTCCGTTCACGGAACCGCTCCGATGCTCTTAACGGCTCCGTAACCGTCGGATACCGCCGCAGTAATCGGAGCCCGAACTAATCGGGCGCAGCCGGTGCTCACCCCGCCGCTTCGCCCGACCCCGCTCCATCGAGTTGTCCGTCCGTCCCTCGCGTAGACCACGCCCGAGACGCACCCGAGGAGAACCATGATGCCCATCACCGAGGACTGGTTCGCCCGCCGCACCTGGCAGACGCCCGACTGGACCGTCGAGGACCTGATCGCCGCGAAGCGCGGCCGCAAGGTCTCCGTCGTGCTCCCCGCCCTCGACGAGGAGGCGACGATCGGGGCGATCGTCGCCGGCATCCGGCCCTTCACGGAGGGCGACCGGCCCCTGGTCGACGACCTGCTGGTCATGGACTCCGGGTCCACCGACGACACCATCGCGATCGCCCGCGCGAACGGTGCGCGGGTGGCCCTGCGCACGGACGTCCTCCCGCACCTGGACCCGGTCCCCGGCAAGGGCGAGGTGTTGTGGCGCTCGCTGGCCGCCACGGACGGCGACGTCATCTGCTTCATCGACTCGGACCTGGTCGACTTCGACCCCGGGTTCGTGCCGTCGCTGCTCGGCCCGCTGCTGCTGGCCGGCGGCGTCCACCTGGTCAAGGGCTTCTACCGGCGTCCGCTGCGGCTGGAGGTGAGCGACAGCGGCGCCCTGGACCACGGCGGCGGCAGGGTGACCGAGCTGGTCGCGCGGCCGCTGCTGTCGGCGCTGCGGCCCGAGCTCGCCGGGATCGTCCAGCCGCTGGGCGGGGAGTACGCGGGCACCCGCGAGCTGCTCGAGGCCGTGCCGTTCGCCACCAGCTACGGCGTGGAGATCGGGCTGCTGCTCGACACCGTCGCCTCGTTGGGGCTCGACGCGATCGCGCAGGTCAACCTGGGTGTGCGCAAGCACCGCAACCGCAACCTGATGGACCTCGGGGTGATGTCGCGGCAGATCACCGCCACGGCGCTGCGCCGCTCCGGGCTGCCGGACACCGGTGCCGCGCTCACCCAGTTCGTGCAGGTCGGCGGGGAGTGGGTGCCGAACAGCCGTGAGCTCGACCCCACCGAGCGGCCGCCGATGCGCACGCTCGTCGCCACCCCGGACCAGGTCGCCTGACCCGCAGCGGGTCTGCTCGCGCGCCGTCCCCGCCCGTGATGTGATGCCCGGGTGGGGACCGCGCTGATCTACCTGCTCGTCGTCGCGGTGGTGGCGGCGGCGGTGTTCGTGCTCGCCGGCCTGGTGTTCGGCCGCGGCGAGGAGCTGGCCCCCCTGCCGCCCGGCGCCACGCCCACCCGGCTGCCCGCCGGGGCCGTGTGCGGCGACGACGTCCGCGACCTGCGGTTCCAGCAGGCGCTGCGCGGCTACCGGATGGGCGAGGTGGACTGGGTGCTCGACCGGCTGGCCGAGGAGCTCGACCGGGCCGCGGACGAGCGCGACCGGCTGACGGACGAGCGGGACGCCCTCGCGCTGCGGGTGCGCGAGCTGGAGGCCGCCGCCCGGCCGCGGGCGGAGGGGGACCGGTGAGGGCTCGCCGCGACCTGGTGGTCGCCGTCGCCGTGGCCGCGCCGGCCGCCACGGTCTGGGACCTCGTCACGAATTGGGAGCGGCAGCGCGAGTGGATCCTCGCGACCCGGGTGCGGGTGGTGTCCGGGGACGGGCGGTCGCCGGGCTCCGTCGTCGTCGCCGTGACCGGGGTGGGCGACGTCGGTGTCGTCGACACCATGACGGTCACCGCGTTCGAGCCCGCTCCGGAGGGCGGCGGACGGGTCGACGTCCGGCACACGGGGCTCGTCGTGACCGGGGACAGCTCGTTCGTCGTCGCCGCGCAGGGCGAGGACCGCTGCCGGTTCACCTGGACCGAGGGGCTCGAGCTGCCGTTCGGCCGGCTGGGCGCACTCGGCTGGCCCCTCGTCAAACCGCTGACCGCGGCCGGGTTCCGGTGGTCGTTGCGGCGGCTCGCCCGCCTCGCCGAAAGTGTCGGAGGGGCCGCGTAACGTCCGGCCCGTGACGATCCCTGCTCCCGACGGGCTCACCCGCTGCGGCTGGGCGACCTCCGCGCCGGACTACGTCGCCTACCACGACGAGGAGTGGGGTTTCCCGCTGCACGGGGAGCGGGCGTTGTTCGAGCGGCTCACCCTCGAGGCGTTCCAGTCCGGACTGTCCTGGCTGGTCATCCTGCGCAAGCGGCCGCACTTCCGGAAGGCGTTCGCGGACTTCGACCCGGCCGCCGTCGCCGCGTTCGGGGACGGCGACGTCGAGCGCCTGCTGGGCGACGCGGGGATCGTGCGCAACCGCGCGAAGATCGAGGCCACGCTGGCCAACGCGCGCGCGGTGCTCACGCTGGACACCCCGTTGGACGAGCTGTTGTGGTCCTTCGCGCCCGCCGAGCACGTCCGCCCGGCCACGTTGGCCGAGGTCCCGGCCGTCACGCCCGAGTCGCGGGCGATGGCGAAGGAGCTGAAGCGGCGCGGGTTCCGGTTCGTCGGACCCACCACCTGCTACGCGCTCATGCAGGCGGCCGGCCTGGTCGACGACCACGTCGCGGACTGTTTCCGGGCGGCCGGACCGGGCGCTCCCGAGAGTCCCGCGTCCACCCCGGACTAGTCCTGCGCGGTCAGCGACAGGCCGGTTGCGCTGGGTGAACGCCACCCGATTGATCGCCTCGGTTGCGTGTCGAGATCGGCGATGGGGAAGAATGAGGGCCACCATCCCGCCTGTGCGCGCTCCCCAGCGCATCGGCGCCCTGCACGAGACGACAGACGGAGGGAGCAGGACATGGCGGCGATGAAGCCCCGGACCGGCGACGGACCCCTGGAAGTGACCAAGGAGGGCCGGGGCATCGTGATGAGGGTCCCGCTCGAGGGCGGCGGCCGCCTCGTCGTCGAGATGACGCCCGAGGAGGCCGAGAACCTCGGCGAGGCGCTGCGGGGTGCGACGGGCTGAGGCCCGACGCGGTCCGCCGCCCGTACCCGGGTCGGCCGGCTGCGGTCCGGGTCTCGTCAGGCCCGGACCGCGTGCAGGTCGCGTGTGCGCACCCCCGAGGCGCCCACGTCCGTGCCCGGTCCGCCGGTGAAGACGCGCTCCGGCTCGGCCGGGATCGTCAGCATCTCGATCGACACCGCTCCGCACGCGCACCGCTTGTAGCGCACCCACCCCTCCGAGGTGTGGTGCGTCGACAGTGTCGTGGTGGCGCGGGCGGTGTGTCCGCACTGCGCACAGCGCATGAGGGTCCCCTCGATTCGGTAATATGCATCGAACGTTGACGGCTTACGTGTCGAGGGTAGCAGGTGTAATAGGCCAGTGGACTTCATCGGTTACCGAAGTGACGCACTCGGCGCGGCCGTGGCGCTCGTGAACACCGTGACCGCGCCGGCGCGCGGCACCGCGGAGGAGGCCGCCGCACCGGACCAGCTGCGTCGCGTGCTGGTGGAGCACGGGTACGTCGCCGGGCGGGCGCCGGCGTCGATCGAGCCGGCGCTGCGCGGGTGGGCGGGCCGGCTGCGCACCGTCTTCGACGCCGATGACCTCGACACCGCCGCGGACGCGGTCAACGCGCTGCTCACGGACGTCCGGATCGGCCCGCACCTGACCCGGCACGACGGGCAGGGCTGGCACCTGCACTACTCGCCGCCCGACGCCGCCGTCCTCGACCGGGTGCGGTCCACCACGGCCTTCGCGCTCGCGATGCTGCTGTCCGAGTACGGCCTCGACCGGCACGGCCGCTGCGCCGCGGACGGGTGCGAGCGGGTCTTCGCGGACACCTCGCGCAACGCCGCCCGCCGGTACTGCTCCCCGGCCTGCGCCAACCGCTCCGCGGTCGCCGCGCACCGGGCCCGCCAGCGCTCCGCCCGCTGAGAGCCCGGAACTGCCGACTCGCGGAAGCTCAGAGCCCGACTCGCGGAAGCTCAGAGCCCGACTCGCGGAAGCTCAGAGCCCGACTCGCGGAAGCTCAGAGCCCGACTCGCGCTCCCGGAACTGCCGACTCGCGGGTTACAGGTCCCGGTAGATGGCCACGGTGCGCTCGGCGGCGGTGGACCAGGCGAACTCCCGCACCGCCCGCTCACGCCCGGCCCGGCCCATCGCCGCAGCCCGCTCGGGGTCCCGGACCAGCTCGTCGACCGCGGCGGCCAGTCCGCTGCGGAAGGCCGGGACCTCGTTCTCGTCGTAGTGCACGAGCAGCCCCGTGTCACCGTCCGCCACGACCTCGGGGATGCCGCCGACGTCCGAGGCCACGACGGCGGTCCCGCACGCCATCGCCTCGAGGTTCACGATCCCGAGCGGCTCGTACACCGACGGGCACACGAAGACCGTCGCCGCCGACAGCAGCTGCCGGACCTCCTCGGTCCCCAGCATCCGCCGCACCCAGATCACGCCCGGCCGGGCGGCGGCGAGCTCGCCGACCGCCTTCTCCGTCTCCTCGGCGATCTCCGGGGTGTCCGGCGCGCCCGCGCAGAGCACGATCTGCGCCTCCTCGGCGACCTCGTGCGCGGCGGCGATGAGGTGCGCGAGGCCCTTCTGCCGGGTGATCCGCCCGACGAACACCACGCTCGGCCGGTCCGGGTCGACCCCGTTGGCGACGAGTGCCTCCCGGCCGGGGTCGGGCCGGTAGAAGTCGGTGTCGATCCCGTTGTGCACCACGTGGACCCGGGAGGGGTCGAGCGTCGGGTAGCACTCCAGGACGTCCCTGCGCATGCCCTCGCTGACCGCGATGACGGCGTCGGCGGCCTCGTAGGCGGTCTTCTCGACCCAGGACGACAGGGCGTACCCGCCGCCGAGCTGCTCGGCCTTCCACGGCCGCCGCGGCTCCAGCGAGTGCGCCGTGACCACGTGCGGGATGCCGTGGAGGAGCTTGGACAGGTGCCCGGCCATGTTGGCGTACCAGGTGTGCGAGTGCGCGATGTCCGCGCCCTCGATGCCGGCGACCATCGTCAGGTCCGTGCCCAGCGTCTGCAGCGCGGCGTTCGCGCCGGCCAGCCCACCGGGCGTCGGGTAGGCGCGGACCCCCTCGCGCGGCGGCCCGTCCGGGGCGCCGAAACAGTGGACGTCGACCGCGACCAGCGCGCGCAGCGCCGGCACGAGATGGGCGACGTGCACCCCCGCCCCGCCGTAGACGTCCGGGGGGTACTCGCGGGTGAGCAGACCGATCCGCACGCGGCCACACGCTATCGGTAGATCCGCCCTCACACACGACGGAGGCGTTTCAGGCAGGACGGAGGAGTCCACTCCGTATGGCCGGGTACACCCCTGGCGCACTAGGGTTCAGGTTCGAGACGCCCCGGCGCCGACAGGGCGGCCGGCAGAGCCGTCGACGGTGGTCCCGGCACGGGGGCCGCGGTGCGACGAGGGACGGGGGACAGCGGTGACGACCTCCTCGCGGATGCTGGCTCCGGGCGGCATGCCCGCCAACGTCCTGGGCATCGTCCTGGCGGGAGGTGAGGGCAAGCGGCTCTGGCCGCTCACGGCGGACCGGGCGAAGCCCGCCGTGCCGTTCGGTGGCAACTACCGGCTGATCGACTTCGTGCTGTCGAACCTGGTCAACGCCGGGATCCACCAGATCTGCGTACTCACCCAGTACAAGTCGCACTCGCTGGACCGGCACATCTCCACCACCTGGCGGCTCTCCAGCGTGCTGGGGCAGTACATCACCACGGTCCCGGCGCAGCAGCGGCTCGGCCGGCGCTGGTACACCGGTAGCGCCGACGCGATCTTCCAGAGCCTCAACCTGGTCTACGACGAGCGGCCGGACTACATCGCGGTCTTCGGCGCCGACCACGTGTACCGCATGGACCCGAGCCAGATGATCGCCCAGCACATCGCCACCGGCGCGGGCGTCACCGTCGCCGGGATCCGGGTGCCGCGCGTCGAGGCCAAGGCCTTCGGCTGCATCGACTCGGACGAGAGCGGCAAGATCGTGGGCTTCCTGGAGAAGCCGTCGGACCCGCCGCACGTGCCGGACGACCCCGAGGTCACCTTCGCCTCGATGGGCAACTACGTGTTCACCACGGACGCCCTGATCGACGCCCTGCGCGCCGACGCGGAGGACGGCGACTCCGACCACGACATGGGCGGCGACATCATCCCGCGGATGGTCAAGGACGGGGACGCGCACGTCTACGACTTCGCCGACAACGTCGTGCCCGGGGCCACCGACCGGGACGCGGGCTACTGGCGGGACGTCGGGACGATCGACGCCTACTACGACTCGCACACCGACCTGGTGAGCATCCACCCGGTGTTCAACCTCTACAACATGCGCTGGCCGATCCGCACCGCCACGCCGCCGCTGCCGCCGGCGAAGTTCGTGGAGGGCGGGATCGCGCAGGACTCCATCGTCGGCGCGGGCTCGATCGTCTCGGGCGCGATCGTGCGCCGGTCCACGATCAGCCCCGGGGTGAACGTGCAGACCGGGGCGGAGGTCTCCGACTCGGTGATCATGCCGGGCGTGCGGATCGGCCGCGGCGCGGTGGTGCGCCGGGCGATCCTGGACAAGAACGTCGTGGTGCCGGACGGCGCGCTGATCGGCGTCGACCTGGCCCTCGACCGGGCGCGGTACACCGTCAGCCCCGGCGGCGTGGTCGTGCTGGGCAAGGGCGTCACCGCCCTCTGACAGCGCGAGGGGGCGTCTAGCGGCGGGTCGCCACCAGCAGGCCGTCGCCGAGCGGGAGCAGCGCCGGGACGAGCCGCTCGTCCTCGCGCACGAGCCGGGCCGCCTCACGCAGGCCCGCGGCGGCACGGTGCGCGGGGTCCCCGTCCGCGGCGGGACCAGCCGTCCCGTCGGGCGCGCCCGCGTCGACGGCCCCCGCGTCGAGGGCAGGTCCGTCCGGCGCGGTCCCCCCGGTCGAGTCGCCGTTCGTCCCGGTACCGGCGGTGACCTCCCGGCCCCCGCCGACCAGCACCCCGTCGAGCACGAGGATGCCCCCTGGTCGGAGCAGCCGGATCGCCTCGGCGAGGTAGTCCGGGTAGTCCGCCGCGCCGGCCGCGATCCGGGCGCCGCCGCCGCTGCGCGCGACGTCGACCAGCACGAGGTCGTAGCCGCCGTCCGTGAGCCGGGGCAGGACCTCGAGCGCCAGCCCGTTGATGAGCCGCAGCCGCCCGGGCCCGTGGCCGGCGTCGAGGAAGGAGCGGCGGGCCGCCCGCTGCAGCTCGGGATCGACGTCGATCGAGGTCAGCGTGCCGTCCGCGGCCATCCCGCGGAGCAGCCAGAGCCCGGAGACCCCGCACCCGGTGCCGATCTCGACGACGGCCCGCGCCGCCGTGGTCGCGGCGAGGAGGGCGAGCGCGGCGCCGGTGCCCGCGCTGACCGGGGCGGCCCCGGCGGCCCGGCCGCGGGCGCGCGCGTCCGCGAGCACCTCGTCCTCGGCCAGGTAGCCGTCCACGTCGGCCGCAGTGGCGGTCATGGGCGTTGAACATACTGGGCGAACGGCCCGCCACCGCGTGGGAACCGCAGGTGATCACCCTCGCGGAGGTTCACAGGTTCTTCTCAGACGGTTATCACGCTCCTGTCACGGGCATCCGGCACGGTGGTCGTCGTGGGACCGGGGTCGTCGGTCCCGCGCCGGGGCCGGGAACCATCCCCGCCGGCCCGCCGTTGTCCGAACGGCACGACCCGCCGCAGGAGGTGCGCTCCCCATCATGACCGACCGACCGGCCACCGCGGGTTTCGACGCCGAGCCGTCGCTCGGGTCGTCGGTGCCCGGCGAGGGGGCCGACTGGACCCCTCCGAGCTGGGACGAGGTCGTCCGGGAGCACGCGGACCGGGTCTACCGGCTCGCCTACCGGCTCACGGGCAACCCGCACGACGCCGAGGACCTCACGCAGGAGACCTTCATCCGGGTCTTCCGCTCCCTCGCGAACTACCGGCCCGGCACGTTCGAGGGCTGGCTGCACCGCATCACCACGAACCTGTTCCTCGACATGGTCCGTCGCCGCGCCCGGCTGCGCATGGAGGGCCTGCCCGAGGACACCGACCGCCTCCCCGGCGGCGGTCCCGAGCCGGAGGACGTGTTCTCCGCCACGCACCTGGACCCGACGCTGCAGGCCGCGCTCGACGAGCTGGCGCCGGAGTTCCGCGCCGCGGTCGTGCTGTGCGACGTGGAGGGCCTCTCGTACGAGGAGATCGGCGCCACCCTCGGGGTGAAGCTGGGTACCGTGAGGAGCAGGATCCACCGCGGCCGGGCGGCGCTGCGTCAGGCGATCGAGCGCCGGCGTGCGCTCGAGGGCGCG
The DNA here is from genome assembly GCF_039542425.1 of Pseudonocardia yuanmonensis. Lineage (NCBI taxonomy): Bacteria > Bacillati > Actinomycetota > Actinomycetes > Pseudonocardiales > Pseudonocardiaceae > Pseudonocardia > Pseudonocardia yuanmonensis. The sequence continues at coordinate 195,339 of NZ_BAABIC010000008.1, read as the reverse complement.
CCGGGGAACACGGAGGGTCGCGAGCTGGTGGCGGCCGGGGGAAGGTAGGGGTTCATGGCCGACGCGCGTCGGAGGTTCGGACGGAGCGCCCCGCACTGGGGTGTCGACCACCTGTCGCAGGACGCGGTGGTGGCCTTCGTCGACGACGAGCTCTCCGCCGCCGCGCACGACCGGGCCGCCGCCCACGTCGCCTCCTGCGGGGAGTGCGCCGCCGAGGTGGTCGCCCAGCGCCAGGTGCGGTCGGCCCTGCGCGCGGCCGACGAGCCGCACGTGCCCTCCTCCCTGCTCTCGATGCTGCGGGCCATCCCGCAGGAGGCCGAGCTGCCGCCCCCGCCGCCGGGGCTCGCCATGACCGCCGACGGCCAGCTGGTCTCCGTGCTGCGTCCGGAGCGGATGCCCGACGCGCCGGCCGCGTCGACGGCGCCGCCGGCCGCCTCGCCCGTCACCTCGGTCCGGCGCACCCCTGATCTCACCGGCCGCCTCGCCGGTCCCGCCGGGCTCGCGGGCGGGCACCTGCCGGCGCCGTCGCGCGGCCGGCGGCTGCGCGCGGGTGCGGCGGCCGCCTCGGGCCTCGCGCTCGGCGCACTCGCCTTCGGCGTGCTGCCCTCGGCCGCGGTGGCGCCCGGTGCCCCCGCCCAGCCGGAGCGCGGCGTGCTCGGCGGCAGCGTGCTGGGCGGTGGCCAGGAGGGTGCGGCCCGGCTCGACACGGGCGCGACCTTCCAGCCCGCGGCGGTCCGCAACGGCACCGACCCGACGGCCACCCCGGCGCCGACGTCCGCGCCGACGACCGCGCCGACGGTCCCGAGCGAGCCCCGCAGCGAGTCGCGCGCCGAGCGCTGATCCGGTCGGCGGCGTGGACCCGCCCGGCTACGCGGACTTCACCACCCGTCGGGCAGGCTGGTCGGCACCATGAGCGACGCGCAGGACCCCGCCGACGAGCGCGGGACGGACGGCGGGAGCCCGAGCCGGCCCGACTCCGCCGGGCCGGGTTCCGCCGGGCCGAGCGTCCCCGGGCCGAGCGTTCCCGGGCCGAGCGTTCCCGGGCCGAGCGTTCCCGGGCCGGGTTCCGCCGAGCCCGAGGCCGCCGTGCCCGAGGCCGTCGAGCCGCCGCGCGAGTCCCCGCCCCGGCTGCAGTCGCGGGGCCTGGACCGGCCCGCCGTCGACCCGGCCTCCGCCGAGGTCTTCGGCCGCCCCCGTGGCGTCGAGGGGGCGTTCGCCGACCGGGGCGCCACCAACGGGCACGTCCGCTCCACGCTCGCCCCGGCCCCGACCGCCGCGCTCGCCAGCGCCTTCGGGCGCCCCACGGCCGACGCGCCCAGGCTGCAGCGACCGCCCGTCGAGCGTGCCGAGCGCCCCGCGGACGACGACGCGTTCTGGCCCACCGGCGACCCGGGCGGCGTCGACGGTCGCGAGGACCCCTGGCGCCGCCCGGAGAGCCCGGTCGAGCTCGGTCCGCCGCCCTCCGGCGAGGCGGAGCCCGCGCCCGACCGCGGACCGGGGCCGCGGCTGAGCGTGCGGGAGGTCCTGTTCGGCCGCCGCGTCGAGCCGAGGGCGCTCGCGATCCTCGGCGTGCTCGCGCTGGTCATCGGCGCGCTCGGCGGGCTGGTCGGCCGGTACACCGCGGAGGGCGCGAACTCGCTCACCGAACCCGGCGCCACGCTCAGCACGACCACCGAGGGCAAGGAGCGGCCGCCCGGCTCGGTCGCGGACATCGCCGCCCGGGTGCTGCCCGCCGTCGTCTCGCTCGACATCAAGGTCGGCCAGCAGGGCGGCACCGGCTCCGGCGTCGTCATCGACCCGGCCGGTTACATCCTCACCAACAACCACGTCGTCGCCCCGGCGGCGGACGCGCAGGGCTCGACCATCCAGGCCGTCTTCAGCGACGGCAGCCGGGCACCGGCCGCGATCGTGGGCCGGGACCCGAAGACGGACCTCGCCGTGGTGAAAGTGCAGGTCATCAACCCGACGGTGGCGCAGTTCGGGTCGTCGGGCGCGCTCGCCGTCGGCGACGCGGTGATCGCGATCGGCTCCCCGCTCGGGCTGGCCGGGACCGTCACCACCGGCATCGTCAGCGCGCTCGACCGCCCGGTCCGGCTCGACGGCGAGGGCAACGACGTCGCCGTGATCGACGCCGTGCAGACGGACGCCGCGATCAACCCCGGCAACTCCGGCGGCGCGCTCGTGGACTCGACCGGCGCCGTCGTCGGGATCAACACGGCGATCCGCAGCCTGGGCGGGTCGTCGCAGTCCGAGGGCGGCTCGATCGGCCTCGGCTTCGCCATCCCGATCGAGACCGCGCGCACCATCGCCGAGGAGCTCATCCGCACCGGCCTGGTCACCCACGCCGACCTGGGCGTCAACGTCCGGTCGGTCACGGACGGGCAGGCGGACGGCGCGCAGGTGCAGAACGTCGTGGCCGGCGGGGCGGCCGCGGGCGCCGGGATCCTCGAGGGCGACGTGATCGTCAAGGTCGGCGACCGGGACATCGCGGGCGCCGACGAGCTGATCGTGGCGGTGCGCGAGAGGAACCCGGGCGACGTCGTCCCGATCCAGCTGGTGCGGGACGGGCGGCCGTTGACGGTCAACGCCACGCTGGCCTCGGACTGACACCGCGTAGGCTGAGCTCGTGTTCGACAGCGTCGGCTGGGGAGAGATCCTCGTCCTCGTCGTGGCCGGGCTGTTCATCCTCGGCCCGGAGCGGCTGCCGTCCGCGGCGGCGTGGCTGGGCAAGACCATCCGCCAGGTGCGCGAGTACGCCACCGGCGCGCAGACCAAGCTGCGGGACGAGCTGGGCCCGGAGTTCGACGAGCTCCGCAAGCCGATCGAGGACCTGCGCGGGCTGCGCAACTTCAACCCCCGCACCGCCGTGCGCCGCACCCTGTTCGAGGACGACCCGGACCCGCTGGGCATGAACGCCCTGCGGTCGACCGGCAGCAATGGCGCGAACGGCGCGAACGGGAGCGCCGGCACGAGCGAGACCGCGCCCGCGGCCCCACCGGCGGCCAGGCGGGTCGAGCGCCTCGCCCCGGACGAGCGCCCCCCGATCGACCCCGACGCCACCTGAGACACGTCAGGGAACCGCGACGCGCGAATTCAGCCGGGATATCGCGTCATGCGCCGTGATGCGCGATGTCGGGCTCCTGCCCGCATGAGGGAACCATGATGCTCAGGACAAATCTGAGATCGAGCATTGTGATTCCGTACTGCGTCACCTCAGCAGGGTGGGGCGCGCCTTGTGGTGCTCGGTGGCCTGCTCGAAGGCGTGGGCGGCGGCCAGCACCCGGCCGTCCGCGTGCCGCGGGCCGACGATCTGCAGGCCCACCGGGAGCCCGTCGGACGTGAACCCGCAGGGCACGCTCGCGGCGGGCTGCTGGGTCATGTTGAACGGGTAGGTGAACGGGGTCCAGCTCGTCCACCTGCCGGACCCGGACGGGGTCTCGAGGCCGCCCTCGAACGCCGGGATCGGCAACGTCGGGGTGAGCAGCAGGTCGTACTCGCGGTGGAAGCCGCCCATCAAGGAGCCCATGTCGTTACGGACCGCCATGGCGCCGAGGAAGTCCGTGGCCGAGTACGTCGCCCCGAGCTCGGCGATCTCCACGAGCGCCTGGTCCATCCGCGCCCGCTGCTCGGCGGAGTACGGCTCCAGGCACTTCGCCGCGCCCGCGAACCACAGCACGTGGAAGGGCTCCACGCAGTCGGCGAACCCGGGGTCCGCGCGCTCCACGGTCGCGCCGAGCCGCGCGAACACCTCGGCGGCCGTCTCGAAGGCGGACCGCACGTCCGGGTGCACGTCGACGTACCCCAGGGTCGGGCTGATCGCGATCCGCAGGCCCGCGACGCCCTCGGTGGCCTGCTCCGCGAAGGCGCGTGGCGGCGCGTCGAGCAGCCAGGGGTCGCGGGCGTCGAACCCGGCGATCACGTCCAGCAGCAGCGCGGCGTCCAGCGCCGTCCGGGTCATGGGCCCGACGTGCGCGAGGGTGCCGAAGGGGCTGCCGGGGTGGTGTGCGACGCGGCCGTAGGTCGACTTGTGCGCGACCGTGCCCGTGAACGCCGCGGGGATCCGGACCGACCCGCCCGCGTCCGTGCCGAGCGACAGCGCGCCCATCCCCAGCCCGACGGCCGCGGACGAGCCCCCGGACGAGCCGCCCGCGGTCTTCGTGGCGTCCCACGGGTTGGTGGTCACGCCCCACCGCGGCGAGTCCGTGACGCCCTTCCACGCGTACTCCGGCGTGGTCACCTTGCCGAGGAGCACGGCCCCGGCCTCGCGGACCCGCGCGACCGGCGGGCCGTCGACGTCGTACGGCTCGGGCGCCTCGGCCACCCACGAGCCGCGGGTGGTCGGCCAGCCCTTCGTGAGCAGGATGTCCTTGATCGAGGTCGGGACGCCGTCCAGCGGGCCGACGGGCTTCCCGGCCTTCCACCGCTCCGCCGACTCGCGGGCCGAGGTGAGCGCCGAGTCCGCGTCGACCAGCGTGTACGCGTTGACCTTCGCGTTGTGCTCCTCGATCCGGTCCAGCGCGTCCCGGGTGGCCTGGACCGGCGAGATCTCGCCCTTCTCGTACCCGGCGAGGAGCTCGGTGGCGGAGAGGTCGGCGGTGGTCATGCGGTGCCCTTCACGTATCCGAGGCGCTTGTCGACGACGTTGTGCAGCGGTTCGCCCGCCCGGTAGCGGTCGAGGTTGTCCAGGAACTGGTCCATCAGCATGCCCCGCCAGCCCACGACGTCGCCGGACATGTGCGGGGAGACGATCACGTTCTCCATGTCCCACAGCGGCGAGTCCGCGGGCAGCGGCTCGGTCTCGAACACGTCGAGCGCGGCGCCGGCGATCCGGCCGCCCTGCAGCGCCGCCACCAGGTCCGGCTCGACGACGAGGCCGCCGCGACCGACGTTGACCACCCGGGCGGTGTCCGGCAGCAGGTCCAGCGCGGCCTTGTCGAGCAGGCCGCGCGTGGCGTCGGTGAGCGGGGCGGCGAGCACGAGGACGTCCGCGGTGGGCAGGAGGCCGTGCAGCGCGTCGAAGGGGTGCACCCCCGCCGCGGCGCGGCGGCCGACCAGCTCGGTGCGCAGCCCGACGGCGCCGAGCATGTCCTCGATCGCGCGCCCGATCGGCCCGCTCCCGACCACGACGGCGGTGCGGCCGCGGACCGTGGACGTCTCGCGGTGCCGCCACTCCCGGCGCGCCTGCAGCCGCAGCGTGGTCGGCAGGTCCTTGGCGAAGGCGAGCACCACGCCGGTGACGTACTCGGCGATCGGCCGGTCGAAGACCCCTCGGGCGTTCGTGATCTGCGCCGGGTGCTCGAGGATCTCCGGGAACGTGACCTTGTCCACGCCCGCGCTCGCCGTGTGCACCCAGCGGACGGCGTCGGTCTCCGCCGCCCGCCAGGCCGCCGGGACGGCGGGCGAGAGGAAGTCCCAGACGAGCAGGACGTCGGCCCCTGAGAGCGCCCCGGCCAGATCGGACGGGCCGGCGAGACGGACCTCGGCGCCCTCCGCGCGCTCGAGGCCGGTCGGTGGGTCGTCTCCGGTCAGCACGGCGATGACGGGCTGACCTGCGGGAACGGGCACGCCGAAGATCCTTCCGGAAGCGGGGGAGGCGATTGACACGCTAGGAAGCGCTCGTATGATTGTCAACAATCCGCGTCTCGCCGTGGAGCTGTGATCTGCCCCCGACGCCGTATGAGGTGTGTGCGTTGCCCAAGTTCATCCGGATCAGCCTCGAGCGCCGCGGCGTGTCCTGCGTCGCCGAGCTGCTCGAGAAGGAGGCCCCGCGGACCACGGCGGCGGTGTGGGAGGCGCTGGCGGACGGCCCGCTGGGCGGCCCGGCGCAGCACGCGAAGTACGCCCGCAACGAGGTCTACTCGATCGTCCCGCGGTTCGGCCCGACCATCGGCCAGGAGAACCCGACGGTGACCCCGATCCCGGGCGACGTCTGCTACTTCGACTTCCACGGCGGCATGCTCGACGCCTCCTTCAAGGAGGACCAGGACATCGACCAGGCCGAAGGTGGGATCGACCTGGCCATCTTCTACGGCCGGAACAACCTGCTGCTCAACGGCGACGTGGGGTGGGTGCCCGGCAACGTCTACGCCACGATCGTGGAGAATCTGCCGGCGATGGCGGAGGCGTGCCACGACGTGTGGCGTTCCGGCAGCGTGGGGGAGCGGCTCGTGTACGAGCGGCTGCCCGAGGGTTCCTCCGAGTAGAGCACCTCTGCTCGGGGCGTTCGAGTGGAGTGGCACGATGCCCGCTGAACTCTCCGTCGGTCTCGTCGACCCGGAAATCGCACACGGTTCGGGCTCCGGGGACGACGAGTCCTCGGACGACGCACCCGGCGTCGGCGTCGTCGCTCCGTTCGACTTCGCCCTGGACCGCGAGCTGTGGCGCTGGGCGCCGGACGACGTCTCGCTGTACCTGACCCGGCTGCCGTTCTTCACCACGCCGGTCACGGTCGAGATGGCCGTGGCGGTCGGCGACCGGCGGGCGGTGCGCCGGGCGACCCGGGACGTGCTGACCCCGCGGCCCGGAGTGGTCGCGTTCGCGTGCACCTCGGGCAGCTTCGTCAGCGGTGTGACGGGGGAGTTCGTGCTCCGCCGCACGATGCTCGAGGCCGGCGCCCCCGAGGCGACGACGACGAGCGGCGCCCTGGTCGACGCGCTGCACCTGCTCGGGGTGCAGAACCTGGCCATCGCCACGCCGTACATCGCGGCGGTGACGGACCGGCTGGTCGGCTACCTCGCGGACAGCGGCGTCGCCACCGTCGCGAGCGAGGGGCTCGGGCTGCTCGGCAACATCTGGCGGGTCGGCTACGAGCAGGTCGTGTCGATCGTCAAGGCGGTCGACCGGCCGGAGGCCGACGCGCTGTTCATCAGCTGCACCAACCTGCCCACCTACGACATCATCGAGCCCCTCGAGCAGGCCCTCGGCAAGCCGGTGCTCACGGCGAACCAGGTCACGATGTGGTCCTCGCTGCGCGCGATCGGCCGGCAGGCCGTCGGCGGCGGGCGGCTGCTCGAGATCCCGCTGCACCGCTCGGTGGCGTGACCAGTCCGGGTCGGGCTTGTACGATTGTCGACAACCTGCCCGGCCCGACCCGCGAGGAACGCCCGTGACACCCACCGCCGCCGTGCCCCCGACCGTCGGGATCCTGTACCCGGGGTACTCCGCCGAGGACGACTACCCGCGCGCCGAGCAGCGGCTCGGCGACGGCAGCCGGCTCCCACTCGTGCACACCCTGATGCGGGAGGACGCCCACCGGGTGGACGCGCTGCTCGACATCGGGTCCGAGGACATCCTCGCGGACGGCGCCAAGGCCGTGGCCGCGCAGGCCGGGCCGCTGGACTCGATCGTCTGGGCCTGCACCTCCGGCTCCTTCGTGTTCGGCTGGGACGGGGCCGCGGCGCAGGTCAAGGCCCTGCAGGACGTGGCGCAGGTGCCGGCGTCGAGCACGTCGTTCGCGTTCGTCGACGCCTGCCGTCGGCTCGGGATCGACACGGTGGCGGTCGGCGCCACCTACCCGGGCGACGTGGCCGAGCGGTTCGGCGAGTTCCTCGGCAAGGCCGGCATCCGGGTCCTCACCCTCACCTCGCGCGGGATCATCACCGCCGCCGAGGTCGGGACCCTGACCGACGACGTCGTGCTGGACCTCGCCGCGGGCGTCGCCGGCGACCCGGCGGCCGCGGAGGCACAGGCGATCCTCATGCCCGACACCGCGCTGCACACGATCGACGTGCTCGACCGGCTCGACGAGCGGGTGGGCAAGCCCGTGCTGACCGCGAACCAGGTCAGCGTGTGGCAGGGGCTGCGGCTCGCCGGTGCCGACCGGGCGCGCGGCGGCCTGGGTGCGCTCTTCGCGGCCGGCCCGGAGGCGGGCTGAGGCCATGGCGGGTCGAGCGGCAGGGGCAGCGTCCGGTGGTCCCGAGATCCGGATGGGCGACCTGGAGCCCATCGACCGCCGGTCGACGGCGGCGATCGTGGCCGACCGCATCCGTGCGGCGATCATGCGCGGCACGTTCCCGCCCGGCACCCAGCTGGGCGAGGTCGACCTGGCTGCGAGGCTCGGGGTGAGCCGGGGGCCGCTGCGCGAGGCCATGCAGCGGCTCGTGGCCGAGGGGCTGCTGCGCAGCGAGCGGCACCGCGGGCTCTTCGTCCGCGACCTCGACGCCGCGGACGTCCGGGACGTCTACACCGCCCGCACGGCGGTCGAGCGGGCCGCCGCGCTGCTCCTGCTCGCCGAGCCCGACCGGGGCCCCGCAGTCGCGCGGCTCACCGCGGCGATCGCGGCGATGGAGGCCGCGGCGGCCGCGGGCGACGCGGTCGCGCTGGCCGACGCCGACCACGACTTCCACGCCGAGCTCGTGGCGGCGTCGGGCAGCCCGCGACTGCACCGGATGGCCCGGACGCTGTTGGTGGAGACGCGGATGTGCCTGGCCGCGCTGCAGCAGACCGCCCCGCCGCCGGAGGACCTGCTCGCCGAGCACCGCACGCTGCGGGACGCCCTCGCGGCCGGCGACGCCGACCTGATGACCCGGGTTCTCGAGGCCCACATGGCCGACGCCGTCTCGCGCATCGTCGACGTCGCACCGCCCCCGGCCCTGCCCGCCTGACCCCGTGAGCGGCGACTGCCCCCGGAGGAGCAGTTGCCCCTCACGACCGCGTGTGACCTGCGGCGGAAGACCTGCCGCTCAGCACGCCGGGGTCGTAGGGTCGGGCCACGTGACCGGCTTCCTCGCGCCCTCGTGACGGGCATCCTCGAAGGCTTCCTCGTCATCGGCGTGGTCATCGCCGTCGGCTACGGGATCGGCCGGGCCGGGGTGCTGGGCCCGTCCGCCACCCAGGTGCTCTCCCGCACCGCGTTCTTCGTCGCCTCGCCGGCGCTGCTGTTCGTGACGCTCGCGCGGGCGGACGTCGGGGCGGTGTTCTCCTCGGCGCTGGTCGTCACCGCGATCACCAGCACGCTCGCCTGCGCGCTGTACCTGCCGGTCGGGCTGGCGCGCCGGCGTCCGGCGGGGGAGACCGCGATCGGGTCCATGGCCAGCGGCTACGTCAACGCCGGCAACCTCGGCCTGCCGATCGCCACCTACGCCCTGGGCGACGCCGCCGCCGTCGCGCCGGTCCTGCTGTTCCAGCTCGCCGTGCTCACCCCGCTCTACACGACGGTGCTCGACGTGGTCTCGGGTGAACGCACCTCCTGGGTCCGCACCCTGACCGCGCCCCTGCGCAACCCGATCGCGATGGCGACCGCCGCCGGGCTCGTGGCCTCCGGCACCGGCTGGCTCCCGCCCGGGCCGGTGATGGCGCCGCTGCAGCTCATCGCCGATCTCGCGGTGCCCGGGATGCTGCTGGCCTTCGGGATCTCGCTTCGCGGGGCCGCGCGTCCGGGGACCGGGGACGTCGGGCCCTCGCTGTGGTGCGTGATGCTGCTGAAGAACCTGGTCCACCCGCTGCTCGCGCTCCTGATCGGCGGGCCGCTGCTCGGGCTGTCGGGCCCGGCGCTGACCGCCGTCGTGGTGTGCGCCGCGCTGCCCACCGCGCAGAACGTCTTCGGCTACGCGGTGCGGTTCGACGAGGGCGTGCGGCTGGGCCGCGACGCCGCGCTGACCACGACGATCGTCAGCGTGCCGGTGCTGGTCACGCTCGTCGGGCTGCTGTCGGCGTAGCGCCCCTTGCCGGGGTACGGTCCGGCATGGTTCCCTGAGATTGTCGACAACCCGACAATCATCGACTCGTGGAGCGGAGTTCCATGGCACAGCTGTCCCCGGTCCTCACCCAGGCCACGCCCGTCCAGGCAGCGCGCGGCGAGGGGGTCTACCTCTACGACACCGAGGGGCGCCGCTACCTGGACTTCACGGCCGGGATCGGCGTCACCTCGACGGGGCACTGCCACCCGAAGGTCGTCGCGGCGGCGCAGGAGCAGGTCGCCACGCTGATCCACGGCCAGTACACCACCGTGATGCACCAGCCGCTGCTGAAGCTGGCCGAGCGGCTCGGGGACGTGCTGCCGCCGGCGCTGGACAGCGTCTTCTTCCTCAACTCCGGCTCCGAGGCCGTGGAGGCGTCGGTCCGGCTCGCCCGGCACGCCACCGGCCGCCCGCTGATCCTGGCCTTCGACGGCGGCTTCCACGGCCGCACGATGGGCGCGGCCGCGCTCACCACCTCCGGCGCCAAGATCCGCTCCGGGATCGGGCCGATGATGGGCGGCACGGTGTTCGCGCCGTTCCCCTACGCCTACCGCTACGGCTGGAGCGAGGAGCAGGCCGTCGAGTTCGCGCTGGCCGAGCTCGACCGGCAGCTGGTCAGCACGGCCCCGGCGGCGGACGTCGCCGCGTTCCTCATCGAGCCGGTGCTCGGCGAGGGCGGCTACGTGCCCACCCCGCCGGCCTTCCTGCGCGGGCTGCGCGAGCGCGCCGACCGGCACGGCATCCTGCTGATCGCGGACGAGGTGCAGACCGGCTACGGCCGCACCGGGAAGTTCTGGGGTCACCAGCACGCCGAGGACCTCACCCCGGACATCCTGATCACCGCCAAGGGCCTGGCCAGCGGCTTCCCGCTGTCCGGCATCGCGGCCCCGCGCGAGCTGATGAGCAAGGCGCGCCCGGGTTCGCAGGGTGGCACCTACGGCGGCAACGCCGTGGCCTGCGCCGCCGCGCTCGCCACGCTCGACGTGGTGCAGGAGGAGGGCCTGGTCGAGAACGCCGCGGTCCAGGGCCGCCGGCTGCTCGACGGGCTGCGCGCCGCCACCGCGGACGTCAAGCAGGTCGGCGACGTCCGCGGCCTCGGCCTGATGGTCGCCGTCGAGTTCACCGCGCCCGACGGCTCGCCGGACGCCGCCACCGCCGGCAAGGCGCACGCGGCCGCGGCCGAGCAGGGCCTGCTGCTGCTGACCTGCGGCCCCTTCGGCAACGTCGTGCGGTTCATCCCGCCGCTGATCACCACCGCCGAGCAGGTCGACGAGGGCCTGGCGCTCTGGAGCAAGGCCCTCACCAGCGCGGCCTGACGCGGCGAGGACCTCGAACACGCGAACGGCGCTCTCGCTCACAAGATATGAGCGAGAGCGCCGTTCGCCGGTGGGTCAGCGCCGGACGGGGGAGAGGCCCAGGCTCATGCCGGCCAGGCCCCGCGAGCGGACCGTGAGCTTCTCGGCGATCCCGTTGAGGACCTGCGCCGCCGCCGTGTCCGGGCTGCGCAGGACGATCGGGGTGCCGGAGTCGCCGCACTCGCGCACCCCCGGCTCGAGCGGCACCTGGCCGAGCAGCGGGACCTGCGCGCCGAGGGCCTGGGTCAGCCGGTCGACGACGGTCTGGCCGCCGCCGGACCCGAAGACCTCCATCCGCGAGCCGTCGGGCATCTCCAGCCACGACATGTTCTCGACGACGCCGGCGATCCGCTGGCGGGTCTGCAGCGCGATCGAGCCCGCGCGCTCGGCCACCTCGGCCGCGGCCTGCTGCGGGGTGGTGACCACCAGCAGCTCGGCGTTCGGGATGAGCTGCGCGGTGGAGATCGCGATGTCGCCGGTGCCCGGGGGCAGGTCCAGCAGCAGGACGTCCAGGTCGCCCCAGAACACGTCCGCCAGGAACTGCTGCAGCGCGCGGTGCAGCATCGGGCCGCGCCACACGACGGGGGTGTTGTCGGCGACGAACATGCCGATCGAGATGACCTTCACGCCGTGCGCCTGCGGCGGCATGATCATGTTCTCGACCTTGGTCGGCCGGTCCGCCGCACCCAGCATCCGCGGGACCGAGTGCCCGTAGATGTCCGCGTCGACCACGCCGACGTGCAGGCCCTTCGCGGCCATCGCCGCGGCCAGGTTGACGGTGACCGAGGACTTGCCGACGCCGCCCTTGCCGGAGGCCACGCAGTACACGCGGGTCAGCGAGCCGGGCTGGGCGAAGGGGATCTCGGGCTCGTCGGAGTCGCCGCGCAGCTGGCGGCGCAGGGCGGTCCGCTGCTCGTCGCTCATCACGTCCAGCTCGACGCGGACCTCGCTCACCCCGGGCACCGCGGACACCGCCTCGGTCACGCGGCGGTCGATGGTCTCCCGCATCGGGCAGCCGGCGACCGTGAGGTAGACGCCCACCTGCGCGACGCCGTCGGGGGACACCGTGACGCCCTTGACCATGCCGATCTCGGTGATCGGTTTGCGGATCTCGGGGTCCTCGACCTTGCTCAGCGCGGCGCGGATCGCCTGCTCGACGGTCTCGGTGCTGGTGTTTCCCATGAGGGACATCTGGGTCTCCGCTGAACCTTCCTCGTCGACGAGTGCCGCGAGAGGGTCCACGGCCTGTCCCTTCCCATGCTACGTGCGGTCCCGTCCGCGCTCTCGCGTCCGTAGCATCTACGGACGTGACGGACATCGCCGAAGGGCGGGCCGGGACCACCGGCCTGCAGACCACGCGGTCCGCGCACGGGGGGAAGGACCGGTCGGCGCACGTCGTGCCCAGGCCGGAGGAGATGGCGGCGTGGCGGGCGTTCCTCAGGGCGCACGCCACGATCACCCGGGCGCTGGAGACCGAACTCGTCGCGGAGCAGGAGCTCTCGCTGGCGGCCTACGACGTGCTGGTGCAGCTCGCGGAGGCACCCGGGCGAAGACTCCGGATGACGGAGCTGGCCGACGCCGTGCTGCTCTCCCGGTCCGGGGTCACGCGGCTCGTCGACCGGCTCGAGCGGGCCGGGCTCGTGCGCCGGGCGCGGGTGGAGTCCGACGGGCGGGGGGTCACCGCCGGGCTCACCGCGGCGGGCCTCGACCGGCTGCGGACCGCCTCGCGCACCCACCTGCGCGGGGTGACCAGCCACTTCGCCCGCCGGCTCGACGCGGACGACCTGGCCGCGCTCGAGCGGATCTGCTCCCGGCTCGTCGTGACCTGATCAGCGGCGGCGGGCCGGCTTGGCGTCCCGTTTCTCGGGGCGCTTCTCGGTCCGCTTCTCCGGCTCGGCGCCGCGCACCGCGGCGTCGACAGTGGCCTCGAGGTTCTGGGTCAGCCGCTCCAGCTCGCCGCGCAGGTAGTCCCGGGTGGCGACCTCGCCGACCGCGAGCCGCAGCGCCGCGAGCTCGCGGGCGAGGTACTCGGTGTCCGCCTTGGTGCGCTCGGCGCGGCGGCGGTCCTCCTCCAGGGCGATCCGGTCCCGGTCGTCCTGCCGGTTCTGCGCGAGCAGGATCAGCGGTGCGGCGTACGCCGCCTGCGTCGAGAAGGCCAGGTTGAGCAGGATGAACGGGTACGGGTCCCACTGCAGCCGCCAGCTGACCAGGTTCAGCCCGATCCACACGAGCACGATCACGGTCTGGATGCCCAGGTAGCGGCCCGTGCCGAGGTACCGCGCGATGCGCTCGGCGGCGCTGGCGAACCCGTCCGGGTCGAACTCGAGCCTCCGCCGACCGAGCAGCGGCTGGTCGAGGCGGCGGCCGGTCTGCAGCTCAGGCATCGGCGGCTCCCGTCCGTCCGGACCCGGCGGGTCCCGTCCCGTTGCGTGCGAGCGCGCCGGCCCCGGGCTCGACGTGTCCGAGGGAGGGCTGGTCCCGCCAGCCCTCCGGGAGCAGGTGGTCGAGCAGGTCGTCGACGGTGACCGCGCCCAGCAGATGGTCCTCCGGGTCGACGACCGGGCCCGCCACCAGGTTGTACGTGGCGAAGTAGCGGGTGATCTCCTCGATCGGGGCGTCGGGCTCCAGCCGGGCGAGCTCGCTGTCGACCAGCCCCGCGACCAGCTCGAAGGGCGCCTCGCGCAGCAGCCGCTGGCTGTGTACGCAGCCCAGGTAGCGCCCGGTGGGTGTGGCGCTCGGCGGCCGGCAGACGAAGACCATGCTGGCCAGCGCCGGCGGTACGTCCGGGTTGCGCACGTGCGCGAGCGCCTCGGCGACGGTCGCGTCGGGCCGCAGCACGATCGGCTCCGGCGTCATGAGTCCGCCGGCGGTGCGCGTCTCGTACGTCATCAGCCGCCGGACGGGCTCGGACTCCTCGGGCTCCATCAGCGCGAGCAGCCGGCCCGCCTCCTCGTCGTCGAGCTCGCCGAGGAGGTCCGCGGCGTCGTCCGGGGACATGGCCTCGAGGACGTCCGCCGCCCGCTCGGAGTCCAGGTGCGCGAACAGCACGCGCTGGTCGTTCTCCGACAGCTCCTCGAACACGTCGGCCAGCCGCTCGTCGTCGAGCGAGTCGACGACCTCGCGCTGGCGCTTGCGGGGCAGCTCGGACAGCGCCGCGGCGACGTCGGCCGGGCGCATCGAGTCGAAGACGGCGAGGAGGCCCTCGGTGCCCTGCCGGTCGGACAGGGTGAGCCCCTGGACCGCGCTCCACGGCAGGACCTGCACGGGGCTGCGGCGACCCAGCCGCCGCGGTCCCGTGCGGAGGGCGAGCCGGCTCACCACCCAGTCCCGGCTGCGGGTCGGCTCGATCGCGGCGTCGACCACCACGGCGGGCTCACCGGACTCGCGGACCGCGACCGGCGCGTCGAGCATCTGCCCGAGCACGAGCGTCTCGTTGGGGCGCTGGTGGAAGCCGGAGAGGCTGACCGAACCGCTGGCCAGGGTGACCGCGGCCGGGTCGATGTCCGCCACCCGCAGCATCGGCACGAAGATGCGCCGCCGGCTGCCCAGCTCCACGACGAGGCCGAGGACCCGCGGCGGGGTGGCGTCGAGCCGCAGGGTGGCCACGACGTCCCGCATCTTGCCGATCCGTTCCCCGTCCGGCCCGAACACGGCGAGGCCCGCCATCCGTGCCACGAAGATCCGCGCCGCGCCCATGGGCACAGGGTAGGCCGTCACCCCAGGTGAGGCGGGGTCCGGACCGGAAGCGCCGGTCGCCGGGCACGGGCCGCGCGGGTGTCGTCGCCTCCGACGGGCCGGGGTCCCGCCGGCGGCCCTACTCTCGGCTCGTGCCGAGCCTCCGCTTCGACGTCGTGGACGTGTTCACCGACCGCCCCTACGCGGGCAACCCGCTCGCCGTGGTCCGCTGTGAGCAGCACGAGCCCTCCGGCGAGGCGATGCAGGCGATCGCCGCCGAGTTCCACCTCTCCGAGACGGTGTTCACGCTGCCCCCGACCACGTCGGAGGCGGACTACCGGGTCCGGATCTTCACCCCGGCCGTCGAGCTGCCCTTCGCCGGGCACCCGAGCGTCGGTGCCGCCTGGGCCCTCGCGCGCGACGGTGCGATCCGGCACGGCGACGTCGTGCAGGAGTGCGGGGCCGGGCTGCTCCCGGTGTCGGTCGACGCGGACGGCGCCCGGGTCGCGGGCGGGCGACCGGAGGTGGGCGACGACCTCGACGCCGCCCTGCTCGCCGCCGCGGCCGGGCTGACCCCGGACGACGTCGACGGGGCGGCCGCCCCGGGCGTCGCCGCGGCGGGCGTGCCGTTCGCGATCCTGCTCGTGCGACCGGACGCGGTGGCTCGCGCGACGCCGGACGCGGAGGGGGTGCGCGCGCAGACCGAGGGCCTGACCGGGCTCGTCGTCGCGAGCGTGTCCGGCGACGCCCGGCAGGTGCACCTGCGCATGTTCGGCGCCGGGGTCGGGGTGGACGAGGACCCCGCGACCGGCTCCGCCGCCGTCGCGCTCGGGGTGTTCCTCACCGACCGCGGGCTGCTGGCCCCCGAGGGGTCGTCCGCGTTCACGATCGCGCAGGGCGCCGAGATCGGCCGGCCCTCGACCCTGGACGTCGAGGTGCGTGCCGAGGACGGGCGGGCGGTGGCCACCACGGTGCGCGGCGGGGTGGTCCCGGTGTCGCGGGGCGAGCTCACCGCCCTGCCCTGAGGCCCCGCCCACCCCGACCGTCCGATCGGAGGGGGCGGTACCAGCGGGTAACCGCCGTCGACCTCCCGTGGGTGAGAAACCAATCACCTGACGGCGCGCTCGGCCCCGGGACGTGCCAGCATCCCTAGCGGCCCCGATCAGCGACGAGGAGTACGACAGTGACGTCCGAGAGCACCCGCCCGCTCCGCCCCCGCCGGTCCTGCCTGGCGGTGCCGGGCTCGAGCCAGAAGTTCATCGACAAGGCGCGGACGCTGGGCTCCGACCAGGTCTTCCTGGACCTCGAGGACGCCTGTGCCCCACTGGCCAAGCCGGGCGCCCGCAAGACGATCGTCGCGGCGCTGAACGAGGGCGGCTGGGGCGAGAAGGCCCGCGTGGTCCGGGTCAACGACTGGACCACCGAGTGGACCTACCGGGACGTCGTCGAGGTGGTCGAGGGCGCCGGGGCCAACCTCGACGCGATCATGCTGCCGAAGGTGCAGACGCCGCAGCAGGTCGTCGCGCTCGACCTGTTGATGACGCAGATCGAGAAGACCATGGGCTACGAGGTCGGGAAGATCGGCATCGAGGCGCAGATCGAGAACGCGCTGGGCCTCACGAACGTCAACGAGATCGCCACCGCGAGCCCGCGCGTCGAGACGATCATCTTCGGCCCGGCCGACTTCATGGCGTCGATCAACATGAAGTCCCTGGTCGTCGGAGAGCAGCCGCCCGGCTACGACGTGGGCGACGCCTACCACCACATCCTCATGTCCATCCTGATGGCGGCCCGCGCGCACGACAAGCAGGCCATCGACGGTCCCTACCTGCAGATCAAGGACGTCGACGGCTTCACGCGCGTCGCCGGCCGTTCCGCCGCCCTGGGCTTCGACGGCAAGTGGGTGCTGCACCCCGGCCAGATCGACGCGGCCAACGAGGTCTTCAGCCCCTCGCAGGAGGACTACGACCACGCCGAGAACATCCTCGACGCCTACGAGTGGTTCACCTCCGAGGCCGGCGGCAAGCGCGGCGCCGCGATGCTCGGCGACGAGATGATCGACGAGGCCTCCCGCAAGATGGCCCTGGTGGTCTCGGGCAAGGGCCGCGCCGCGGGTATGCAGCGCACGGACAAGTGGACCCCGCCGGAGGCGTGAGGGCCCGGTAGCGCACGACTTCAGCGAGGAGGAACCATGGCCCGCCTGGCCCAGACCGCCGGTCTCACGGACGTGCAGGAGGAGATCGTCTCCACCGTCCGCACGTTCGTGGACAAGGAGATCATCCCGCACGCCACCGCCCTCGAGCACGCGGACGCCTACCCGCAGGACATCGTCGACGGGATGAAGGAGATGGGGCTGTTCGGCCTCACCATCCCCGAGGAGTACGGCGGCCTGGGCGAGTCCCTGCTGACCTACGCCCTCGTCGTCGAGCAGATCGCCCGCGGGTGGATGAGCGTCTCCGGCGTGATCAACACTCACTTCATCGTGGCGTACATGCTGATGCACCACGGCACCGAGGAGCAGAAGCAGAAGTACCTGCCGAAGATGGCGCTGGGGGAGACCCGGGGCGCCTTCTCGATGTCCGAGCCGGACCTCGGCTCGGACGTGGCGGCGATCAAGACCCGTGCGAAGCAGGACGGGGACGACTACGTCATCGACGGCGCCAAGATGTGGCTGACCAACGGCGGCTCGTCGAACCTCGTCGCGCTGCTGGTGAAGACGGACCTCGGGCAGCCGAAGCCCTACCAGAACCTCACCACGTTCCTGGTGGAGAAGCCGTCGGGCTTCGGCGAGGTCGCGCCCGGGCTCACTATCCCCGGCAAGATCGACAAGATGGGGTACAAGGGCGTCGACACGACCGAGGCCGTGTTCTCCGGCTTCCGGATCCCGGGCGCGCAGATCCTCGGCGGCGAGCCCGGCAAGGGCTTCTCGCAGATGATGGACGGCGTCGAGGTCGGGCGGGTCAACGTCGCCGCCCGCGCCTGCGGCATCTCGATCCGGGCCTTCGAGCTGGCCGTGGAGTACGCGCAGCAGCGCAGCACCTTCGGCAAGCCGATCGCCGAGCACCAGGCCATCGCGTTCAAGCTCGCCGAGATGGGCACCAAGGTCGAGGCCGCGCACCTGATGATGGTCAACGCCGCCCGGCTCAAGGACCGCGGCGAGCGCAACGACGTCGAGGCCGGCATGGCGAAGCTGCTCGCCAGCGAGTACTGCGCCGAGGTCACCCAGGAGGCCTTCCGGATCCACGGCGGCTACGGGTACTCGAAGGAGTACGAGATCGAGCGGCTGATGCGCGAGGCGCCCTTCCTGCTGATCGGCGAGGGCACCTCCGAGATCCAGAAGACGATCATCTCCCGCGGCCTGCTCAAGGAGTACCGCTCCCGCTGAGCCCGCGTGAGACCCCCAGGGAGGCCCCGTCGCGATCCGGCGGGGCCTCCCGCGTTCTCAGAGGACGCCGGTCTCCAGGAACCGCTCGATCCGCTCGGTGTACGGGGCGAGGTCGAGGCCCTGGGCGGCGACCCAGTCGTCGTCGTAGTAGCTGTGGCGGTAGCGCTCGCCGCCGTCGCAGATCAGGGTGACCAGGCTCCCGCGCCTGCCCTCGGCGAGCATCCGCGCGACCAGGATGTACACGCCCCACAGGTTCGTCCCGGTGCTCCCGCCGGCGAAGCGCCCGGTGCGCTCGTGCAGGTGGCGCACGGCGGCGATGCTGGCCGCGTCGGGCACCGGGAGCATCAGGTCGATCACCCCGGGCACGAAGCTGGGCTCCATCCGCGGCCGGCCGATGCCCTCGATGCGGCCGGGCCTGCCGGTGGCGTAGTCCGGTGCGCCGCCGGCCCAGCCGGGGAGGAAGGCCGAGTTCTCGGGGTCGACGACGGCGAGCCGGGTCGGCAGTCGGCGGTAGCGCAGGTAGCGGCCGATCGTCGCCGACGTCCCGCCGGTGCCGGCGCCCACCACGATCCACTCCGGGACCGGGTACCGCTCCTGCGCGAGCTGGGCGACGATCGACTCGGCGATGTTGTTGTTCCCCCGCCAGTCCGTGGCCCGCTCCGCGTGCGTGAACTGGTCGAGGTAGTGTCCGCCGCACTCCGCGGCGAGCCGCTCGGCCTCGGCGTACACCTGCACCCCGTGCTCCACGAAGTGGCAGCGGCCACCCTGCCGCTCGATCAGCGCGATCTTCTCCGGGCTCGTGGAGCGTGGCATGACGGCCACGAACGGCACCCCGATCAGCCGGGCGAAGTACGCCTCGGACACCGCCGTGGAGCCCGAGCTGGCCTCGACGACCGTGGTGTGCGGTCCGATCCGCCCGCTCACCAGCGCGTACAGGAACAGCGACCGGGCCAGCCGGTGCTTGAGGCTGCCGGTCGGGTGCACCGACTCGTCCTTGAGGTAGACGTCGACGCCCCAGGCCGTCGGCAGGGGCAGCACGTGCAGATGGGTGTCCGCGGAGCGGTTCGCGTCCGCCTCCACCCGGCGCACCGCCTCGTCGACCCACGCCCGGTCCGGCGCGCCCTCGACCTCCACCGTCTCGAACTCCACGCCGCGACCGTAGCCACCGCCCCCGGTCCCGGCGGCGTGCCTCTATCGTGACCAGCGCGGAGGGCACTTCGGCGCGGTCCCGGTCGTTGACATCATGGGCACCGAGATGTCCGAGGTGTCCAGTCGGCCGTACCGAGGAGAGAGCCCGTGACCACCCCGTTCGGCGGCAGCGGTCAGCCCGCACCGGGCCTGCCCAACCTGCCCACCCCGCCCACCGGTTGGCCGGTCGGCTCCTACGCCACCTACGAGGAGGCGCAGCGGGCCGTCGACCACCTCGCCGACAGCGACTTCCCCGTGCGGGACGTGACGATCGTCGGCGTCGACCTGATGCTCGTCGAGCGGATCGTCGGGCGGCTGACGTGGGGGCGCGTGCTCCTCTCGGGCGCGGCGTCCGGCGCCTGGTTCGGTCTGTTCGTGGGCCTGCTGCTCAGCCTGTTCAGCACCGGGGGCGGCGGAGTCGTCCGGATCGTGGTCGCGCTGCTCGGCGGCATCGTGTTCGGCCTGGCCTTCGCGGCGGCCCAGTACTGGGGCACGCGCGGTCGCCGGGACTTCACCTCGGCCAGCCAGATGGTCGCCGGCCGGTACGACGTACTGTGCCAGCCGCGCAACGCGGAGAAGGCCCGCGAGCTGTTGGCGAAACTGGCGATGGGTACCGCCACCGGCGCCTGAGCGCAAGCCGGACTCCTCCGTTCGCGTCCATTTCGGCCTGATCGGGTCTCGGCTTGGTCACTGCCCCGATCTCCGATTGCGGGGTGCCCGCACCCGACATAGGTTTCCCGTACCGATCGCTCGTCGTGATCGGGGTCACACGACTGTGCGATGCTGCGCCGCCGAGTCCCGTACCGGCCGCCCGCGTCGTCGGAACGGGAGGCCGGGATGGGGCAGCCGCCGGGAGCGCGGGGCGGGAAGGCCGACGGGCCGCGCAGGAGGCGCGGGCGCCGCTGGGCCGCCGCCGGCAGCGCGGTGCTCGCCGCGGCGGTGCTCGCCGGGTGCGGGGCCGAGGCCGCCGGGCCGCCGACCCTGAACTTCTACACACCGGCGGACGGCGCCACCCAGTACGCCCAGGCGGCCGAGGACTGCACGACGGCCGCCGGCGGGCGGTACACGATCGCGCAGCAGACGCTCCCCAAGGGCGCGGACGACCAGCGCCTGCAGCTGGCCCGCCGGCTGGTGGCGGGTGACACCTCCGTCGACATCGTCGGCATCGACGTCACCTGGACCGCCGAGTTCGCCAAGGCCGGCTGGCTGGAGAAGTTCCCGCCGGCGGTGCGCAGCCAGGTCGAGCAGGGCACCCTCGCCGGTCCGCTCGAGACCGGCACCTACCAGGGCGACCTCTGGGCCGCCCCGCTGAACACCAACACCCAGATCCTCTGGTACCGCTCGGACCTCGTGCCCACGCCCCCGACGACGTGGGACGAGATGATCCAGATGTCCGAGGCGCTGCAGCAGCGCGGCCTGCCCTCCTACATCGAGGTCCAGGGCGCCCAGTACGAGGGCCTCACGGTCTGGTTCAACACGCTGGTCAACAGCGCCGGCAGCCAGATCGTCGACGAGAACGGCAAGGTCCTGATCGCCGAGCAGCCCGGCGCGGGCGACGCCGAGAGGGCCGCCGCGATCATGAAGCGGGTGGCGTCGTCGCCCGCCTCGGACCCGTCGCTCTCGGTGGCCAAGGAGAACGACGGCCGGCTCGCGATGGAGGCCGGCACCGCGGCGTTCCAGATCAACTACCCGTTCGTCTACGCCTCGATCAACACCCCGCCGCCGGACGGCGGCGGTGGCGGCACCTTCATCGACGAGCAGGGCAAGCCCGCCGCCACAGACACCGGGCGCCAGGTGGTCGACGTGTTCAAGTGGGCGCCGTACCCGTCGGTGAACCCGGGCGAGCCCGCCAGGGTCACCATCGGCGGGCTGAACCTGGGCGTGAGCAGCACCTCGCTGAACAAGGACCTGGCCTTCGAGGCCGTGCAGTGCCTGCGCAACCGGGAGAACCAGCTGCGCAACGCGGTCGACGGCGGTGTCCCGCCGACGCTCGAGGCCCTGTACTCGGACCCCTCCTTCCAGCAGGAGTACCCGGCCTGGCAGGCCATCAAGGAGTCGCTGGACAACGCGAGCGTGCGGCCCAAGACCCCGGCCTACCAGAGCATCTCGATCGTGATCTCGGACCTGCTCAACCCGCCCGCGGAGATCGACCCCGCCGCGGTGCCGGCCGAGCTCGCCGACCAGATCGTCCGCGCGCAGAACTCGGAAGGGCTGGTGCCGTGAGCATCGACAGCGGGGCCCCCGCGGCCGCGACCAGGGAACAGACCGAGCAGCAGGGCGGGGCGCACCGCCGGGGCAGGCCGGAGCTGTCCGAGGGCAAGAAGGCCGAGCGCCGCCTCGGGCTCCTGCTCTGCGCCCCCGCCGCGATCATCATGGTCGCGGTCACCGCCTACCCGATCGTCTACGCGATCTGGCTGTCGCTGCAGCGCTACGACCTGCGGTTCCCGGCCGAGCAGAGCTTCGCCGGGCTCTCCAACTACGCCGCCGTGCTCTCCAGCGAGTACTGGTGGCGCGCCTTCCTGGTCACGATGATCATCACGATCGTCTCGGTGGCGATCGAGTTCGTGCTCGGCCTGGCACTGGCGCTGGTCATGCACCGCACGATCGTCGGGCGCGGCCTGACCAGGACCGTCGTGCTCATCCCGTACGGCATCGTCACGGTCGTCGCGGCCTTCAGCTGGCAGTTCGCCTGGACGCCGGACAAGGGCTACCTGGCGGCGATGCTGCCCGAGGGCGCCGCGCCGCTGACCGGGCAGGTGTCGGCGATCCTGCTGATCATCCTGGCCGAGGTCTGGAAGACCACGCCGTTCATGGCGCTGCTGCTGATGGCCGGCCTCGCCCTCGTGCCGGACGACCTGCTCAAGGCCGCCCAGGTCGACGGCGCCGGCCCGTGGCAGCGGCTGACCCGGATCATCCTGCCGATGATGAAGCCGGCCATCCTGGTCGCGTTGCTGTTCCGCACGCTCGACGCCTTCCGCGTGTTCGACAACATCTACATCCTCACGCAGGGCTCCAACGGCACCGGCTCGGTGTCGATGCTGGGCTACGACAACCTGTTCAAGGCCTTCAACCTGGGCATCGGCTCGGCGATCAGCGTGCTGATCTTCATCGCCGTCGCGCTGATCGCGTTCCTGTTCATCAAGATCTTCGGCGCGGCGGCGCCCGGCTCGGACGAGGGGAAGCGCTGATGGCCACCGCAGTGGAGTCCCGGCCCGCCGCCCCGGCGAAGGGCACGTCCAAGGGCGCGGGCATGTCCGAGGGGCAGAAGAAGACCTGGTGGGCGGTCGCCGACCTGGTCGTGCTGCTCTACGCGCTGGTGCCGGTGCTGTGGATCCTGTCGCTGAGCTTCAAGACCACCGACACGATCACGGACGGGAACTTCTTCCCGCGCAGCTGGACGCTGGACAACTACGCGCAGATCTTCCAGATCGGGCTCTTCACGTCCGCCCTGGTCAACTCGATCGGCATCGCGCTGATCTCGACGGTGCTCGCCGTCGTCATCGGCACCATGGCGGCCTACGCCATCGCCCGCCTGGACTTCCCGGGCAAGAAGGTGCTGGTCGGCGTCTCGCTGCTGATCGCGATGTTCCCGCAGATCTCGCTGGTCAGTCCGCTGTTCGACATCTTCCGCGGGATCGGCATCTTCGACACCTGGCTCGGGCTGATCCTGCCGTACATCACCTTCGCGCTGCCGCTGGCGATCTACACGCTCTCCGCGTTCTTCCGGGAGATCCCGTGGGAGCTGGAGAAGGCGGCGAAGATGGACGGCGCCACGCCGCTGCAGGCCTTCCGCTCGGTCATCGTCCCGCTGGCCGCGCCGGGCGTGTTCACCACGGCGATCCTCGTGTTCATCTTCTGCTGGAACGACTTCCTGTTCGCGATCTCGCTGACCTCGACGAGCCGCTCGCAGACGGCGACGGTGGCGATCGCGAACTTCACCGGCGCCTCGCAGTTCGCCGAGCCGACCGGGTCGATCGCGGCCGCGGCCGTGCTGCTGACCATTCCGATCATCGTCTTCGTGCTGTTCTTCCAGCGCCGGATCGTCGCCGGGCTCACCTCCGGCGCAGTGAAGGGATAACCCGATGGCCGACATCGTCCTGGACCACGTGTACAAGCGGTACCCCGACGGCACCCTCGGCGCCGACGACGTCAACATCGAGATCGCCGACGGCGAGTTCATCATCCTCGTCGGCCCCTCCGGCTGCGGGAAGTCCACGACCCTCAACATGATCGCCGGGCTCGAGGACATCTCCGAGGGCGAGCTGCGCATCGGCGGCCAGCGCATGAACGAGCGCGCGCCGAAGGACCGCGACATCGCAATGGTGTTCCAGTCCTACGCGCTCTACCCGCACATGACGGTGCGGGAGAACATGGCCTTCCCGCTCAAGCTGGCCAAGGTCGACAAGGCGGAGATCGACCGCAAGGTCACGGACGCGGCGAAGATCCTCGACCTCACCCAGCACCTGGACCGCAAGCCCGCGAACATGTCCGGCGGCCAGCGGCAGCGCGTCGCGATGGGCCGCGCGATCGTCCGCAGCCCCAAGGCCTTCCTCATGGACGAGCCGCTGTCGAACCTCGACGCCAAGCTTCGCGTGCAGATGCGGACGATGGTCTCCAAGCTGCAGCAGCGCCTGGAGACGACCACGGTCTACGTCACGCACGACCAGACCGAGGCCATGACGCTCGGGGACCGGATCGTCGTCATGCGCAGCGGCGTGGTGCAGCAGATCGGCTCGCCGCAGCACCTCTACGACCACCCCGCCAACCTGTTCGTCGCCGGGTTCATCGGCTCGCCGGCCATGAACTTCCTGCCCGCGCGGCTGGAGAACAACTCGCTCCGCACGGCGCTGGGCGATCTGGCGCTCTCCGACCAGCTGCGCCAGACGCTGTCCGCGTCGGGGGCGGAGCGGGACGTGATCGTCGGGATCCGGCCGGAGCACTTCGAGGACGCCTCCCTGATCGACGAGGGCGTCCGCCACCAGGGCTCCACCTTCAACGCCCAGGTGGACGTCCTGGAGTCGATGGGCTCGGACAAGTTCGCCTACTTCACGATCGAGGAGCAGGCGACCTCGGACGAGCTCGCCGAGCTGGCCGCCGACGCGGGGACCGCGGACGTCCCGGGCGGCGACGGGGGCTCGCTGGTCACCCGGCTCTCCGCCGCCTCGGGTGCCCGCGAGGGCCAGGCCGTCGACGTGTGGGTGGACACCTCCAAGCTGCAGGTCTTCGACCCCAGGACGGGCCGGAACCTGACGGCGAGCGAGGCCGCCCCCGCCACCGTCTGACCCTCGGTTCCGCGGGTCGGGAGATCCTGCAGCGCGAGTCGCGCGTTGCACGAGCTCCCGACTCGCGCTGCCGGAAGTCGCGACTCGCGCCGCCGGAAGTCTCGACTCGCGCCGCCGGAAGTCCCGACTCGCGGGAGCCCGGAGCGCGACTCGCGGGGGCGTCAGGCACCGAGGAGGAGGCCGATGGACTCCGCGGAGAGCACCCGCTCGATGCCGAGGACCGTCGCGCCGGCGACGCCCGCGTACTCCCCGAGCGCGCTGTTGGTGAGCACCAGGTTGCGCGTGGCCAGCGGCAGGGCGCGCTGGTAGACCACGCTGCGGACCCCGGCGAGCAGCTCGTCGCTGGCCGCGGTCAGCGAGCCGCCGATCGTCACCCGCGCCGGGTTGTAGAGGTGGACGAGGGTCGCGACGAGCTCGCCGATCAGCCCCGCCGCCTCGCGCACCGCAGCGATCGCCGCGGCATCCCCGCGCCCGAGCATGGCCCTGACCTCGGCGATCGAGGGCGCCTCGCCGCGGCGCCCGAGCCGGCGCGCGATGGCCCCGGCCGAGGCGACGGCCTCGATGCAGCCGACGTTGCCGCACACGCACGCGTCGTCGGGCGCCCCGCGCACGCGCACGTGCCCGATGTCGCCCGCCGCCCCGTCGGCACCGTGGTGCAGCGAGCCCCCGCCGGTCACCAGTCCGCCGCCGATCCCGGTCCCGACCTTGACGAACAGCAGCGGGACCTGGTCGGCGGGCAGCGCCCGGGCCTCGCCGAGCGCGCGCAGGTTCACGTCGTTCTCCAGCACGGCCGGGCACCCGAACGCCTGCTGGAGCCGGGCAGTGACGGGGTAGGCGTGCCAGCCGGGCATGATCGGCGGCCGCACCGGGATGCCCAGGTGGTTGTCGACCGGCCCGGGCAGGCCGATCACGACCGCCCGCGCCGGCACGCCCGAGCCGCCGCGGAGCCGCGTGAGCTCCGTCTCCACCATCCGGAGCACGGTGTCCGGCCCGTCCGTGACATCGAGGTCGATGTGCGTGTGCGCGAGCACCCGCTGGCCGAGGTCGGTCACAGCGAGGTGCGCACCCCGCGCACCGACGTCGGCGACCAGCACCCGCCCGCCCCCGGCGGCGAGTGCGAGCCGGTCGGCGGGCCGGCCCCGGCCGGCGGTGGGCCGCAGCCCGTCGAGCCGGAGCAGCCCGCCGGCGAGCAGCTCGTCGACGGCGGTGCTCACGGTGGTCCTGGCCAGCCCGGTCGCGGCGACCAGGTCGGCCTTGCTGAGCGCGGTCCCCGAGGCGACCAGTCGGGCGACGGTGCTGAGCAGCACCGCCGAGTCGATGCGCCCGGTCTGCGGCGGGGCGCTCAGCCGCAGGGTCGGCAGGGGGGCCGAGCCGGGCAACACCGGACCGGGCAGCGCCGGACCGGGCTGCGCCGGCCCGGGCTGGGGGGCCCGGGGTGTCGTCGAGTGCGGCAACGCCATCGTCTCGCCCCGATATCGTCCGATAAATAGCCGGAAAGGGCATTATTCGGTCGTTGTACGGCGCTGGTCAACGCTTCTACTTTCCCCTGGTGGCGTCACTGCTGACGATGCGCGGGATCGTGAAGACCTTCCCCGGCGTGCGTGCGCTCGACGGTGTCGACCTCGACGTCGCCCCGGGCGAGGTCCACTGCCTGCTCGGGCAGAACGGGGCCGGCAAGTCGACCCTGATCAAGGTGCTGGCCGGCGCCCACCGCCCGGACGCGGGGGCGATCACCTGGGACGGCGCCCCGGTCACCTTCGGGTCGCCGCACGCCGCCGACGCCGCCGGCATCGCCACCATCCACCAGGAGCTCGACCTCGTCCCCGGGCTGTCGGTCGCGGAGAACGTCGTGCTGGGGCACGAGCCCGCCCGGCTCGGCTTCACCCGCCCGCGCGACGCGGAGCGGATCGCCCGGCGGCTGCTCACCCGGCTCGGCCATCCCGAGATCCCCCCGCGCCGCGAGCTCGGCGACCTCTCCGCCGCCGGCCAGCAGATCGTCAGCATGGCCCGTGCGCTGGCCCGGGACGCCCGGCTGATCGTGATGGACGAGCCGTCGGCCGTGCTCGACCCCGAGGAGGTGCGCAACCTCTTCCGGGTCATCCGCGAGCTGATCGCGGACGGCGTGGCGGTCGTGTACATCTCCCACCGGCTCGAGGAGATCCGCGAGATCGGCGACCGGGTCACCGTGCTGAAGGACGGCCGGACCGTCGCCCGGAACCTGCCCGCCCGGACCACGCCGACCGCGGACGTCATCCGGCTGATGACCGGGCGCTCGCTCGAGTACGTGTTCCCGCCGTCGACCGGCACCACCGGCGAGGTCGTGCTCGAGGTCGAGGGTCTGGGGCGCGCCGGCGAGTTCGCGGACGTGTCGTTCACGGTCCGGGCGGGCGAGGTGGTGGGGCTCGCGGGCCTGGTCGGCTCGGGGCGCTCGGAGATCCTCGAGACGATCTACGGCGCCCGGCGGGCCGACACCGGCGAGGTCCGGGTCCGCGGGCGGGCGCTGAGGCGCGGCTCGGTGCCGGTCGCCGTCCGGGCCGGGCTCGGGCTGGCGCCGGAGGAGCGCAAGAGCCAGGGCCTGCTGCTCGACGAGCCGGTGATGCGCAACGTGTCCCTACCGGCCCTGCGCCGGTTCGCCCGCGGCGGGTTCCTCGGCGGGGAGGCCGAGCTGGCCGACGCCGGTGTGGTCACCGCGCAGCTCGACGTCCGGCCCGCCGACCCGCGCCGCCCCGTGCGCACGCTCTCCGGCGGCAACCAGCAGAAGGTCGTGCTCGCCCGCTGGCTGCTGCACGGCTGCGAGGTGCTGCTGCTCGACGAGCCCACCCGCGGCGTCGACGTCGGCGCCCGCAGCGAGATGTACGCGCTGGTGCGCCGGCTCGCCTCGGAGGGCGTCGCGATCGTGCTGGTCTCCAGCGAGGTGCCCGAGGTGCTGGGCCTGGCCGACCGGGTGCTGGTGGTGCGGGAGGGCCGGGTCGTGCACGCGGGCCCGGCCGCCGAGCTCGACGAGCACCGGGTGCTCGACCTGGTGATGGAGGGGGAGCGGACATGACCGCCGACGACCGTCCTGCGGAGGTGCAGGCATGAGCGAGCAGGGCCGGACGTCCGGGGCGACGTCCGGGCAGCAGACGTCCGGGCAGCAGACGTCCGGGGAGGCGCCGGGAGCACGGGCACCGGAGCGTGCGCCCGCGGGACCCGAACCCTCGCGCGCGGTGCGGTTGCTGTTCGAGGGCGGGGTCGGGCGCAACATGGGGCTCGTCGCGGTCCTGGTCCTGCTCGCCGTGGTCGGGGTGGTGACGGCGCCGCAGACCTTCCCGACCGTGTCGAACCTGCTGACCGTGCTGACCTCGGCCTCGATCATCGGCGTGCTCACCGTCGGCGTGACCTTCGTGATCATCGGCGGCGGCATCGACCTCTCCGTCGGCAAGGTGATGGCGCTGGCGTCGGTGTGGGCGACGACCGTCGCGACGCAGTCCTTCGGCTGGGTCGTGATGATCTTCTGCGCGCTGGCGGTCGGTGTCGGCGCCGGGCTGGTCAACGGCGTGCTCATCGCCTACGGCCGGATCGTCCCGTTCATCGCGACGCTGGCGATGCTGATCTCCGCCCAGGGCCTCGCCGAGCTGATCTCCGGGCGGCGCAGCCAGATCGTCACGGACCCGGTGATCGCCGCCATCGCGAGCACCCGGATCCTGGGCATCCCGCTGCTCGTCTACATCTTCGCCGTGGTGATCGCCGTCGGCTGGGTGGTGCTGAACCGCACCACCTTCGGCCGCCGGACCTTCGCGATCGGCGGCAACCCGGAGGCGGCGCGGCTGGCCGGCGTGGACGTCCGGCGGCACACGGTCCTGCTCTACGTGCTGTCGGGCCTGTGCTGCGGCATCGCGGCGATCATGATCGCCTCGCTCACCACGACCGGCTCGAGCACCCACGGCACGCTCTACGAGCTCGACGCCATCGCCGCGGTGATCATCGGCGGCACGCTGCTCACCGGCGGCCGCGGCACGCTGATCGGCTCGATCCTCGGCGTCCTCGTGTTCACCGTGATCACCAACCTGTTCGTGCTGAACAACCTCGCCATCGAGGTCCAGAACATCGCCAAGGGCGCGATCATCGTGGTCGCGGTGCTGATCCAGGCCCGCGCCCGGCGCTCGTCCACCACCTGACCCGGCCGTCCACGAAGGAGTGCGAGAGCCATGTCCGATTCCCTGCTGCCCGGAGGCCTCGGCCGCCGCGGCTTCCTCGCCGCGCTCGGCGTCGGCACGGTGGCCACGGTGGCCGCCTGCACCAGCAACGAGGCCCCGTCCGGCGGTTCCGGCGCCAACGTCGGCGCGGCCGCCGGCAACAACGCCACCCCCGGTGCCCCCGTCACCATCGGCTTCTCCGCGCCCGCGGCCGACCACGGCTGGATCGCCGCGATCGCGAACAACGCCAAGGCCCAGGCCGAGCAGTACCCGGACGTCACCTTCGCGCCGGTGAACCCGACCAACGACGTCGCCCAGCAGATCGCCGCCGTGGAGACCCTCATCAACCAGAGGGTCGACGCCCTGGTCATCCTGCCCAACGACGGCAGCCAGCTGACCAGTCTGGGGCGCCGGGCCATGGACGCCGACATCCCGGTGATCAACCTCGACCGCATCTTCGACTCGCCGCTGGCCTACCGGACCTGGATCGGCGGCGACAACTACGGCATGGGCGTCAGCGCCGGCATCTACATCGGCGACCGGCTGCGCGCCGCGAACATCACCAACCCGGTCATCGGCGAGGTCGCCGGCATCGACAACCTCCCGCTCACGCAGGAGCGGAGCAAGGGCTTCTCCGACGCGCTGGCCTCCTACGGCTACGCGGTCGGCCCGCGCCAGGCCGCGGACTTCACCGCGCAGGGCGGGCAGCGGGTCACGGCGAACCTGCTGCAGGCCGCGCCGAAGCTCGACGCCCTCTGGAACCACGACGACGACCAGGGCATCGGCGTGCTCGCCGCGATCAACCAGGCGGGGCGCAACGAGTTCTTCATGGTGGGCGGGGCCGGCTCGGCCAACGCCATGCGGGACATCCAGGCCGACAACACCGTGCTCAAGGCGACGGTGACCTACAGCCCGACCATGGCGTCGTCGGCCATCTCGCTGGCCCGGCTCGTCGCGCAGAACCGTGGCATGGGCGACCTGGTGGAGAAGGAGGTCCCGACGTCCATCACGCTGGCCTCGGCGACCATCACGAAGGAGAACGTCGCCGACTACCTGCCGCTGGGCTTCGAGTCGTGACCCCACCGCTCGGCGTCGGCATGATCGGCTACGCCTTCATGGGCGCGGCCCACTCGCAGGCGTGGCGGACGGCCGCGCACGCCTTCGACCTGCCGCTCGCCCCGGAGATGACGGTGCTGTGCGGCCGGGACCCGGAGGGGGCCCGGGCGGCGGCGACGAAGCTCGGCTGGCGCGAGGTCGAGACGGACTGGAAGCAGCTGCTGACCCGGGACGACGTCGCCCTCGTCGACGTCTGCAGCCCGGGCGACACGCACGCCGAGATCGCGGTCGCGGCCCTCGACGCGGGCAAGCACGTGCTGTGCGAGAAGCCGCTGGCCAACACCGTCGACGAGGCCCGGGCCATGGTCGCGGCGGCAGAGCGCGCGAAGGCCCGCGGGGTGCGGTCGATGGTCGGCTTCAACTACCGCCGGGTGCCGGCCATCGCACTGGCCCGGCGGCTGGTGGAGCAGGGCCGCATCGGCCCGGTCCGGCACGTGCGCGCCGTCTACCTGCAGGACTGGATCGTCGACCCGGCATTCCCGCTGGTCTGGCGGCTGCAGCGGGACAAGGCGGGGTCGGGCGCGCTCGGCGACATCGGCGCGCACATCGTGGACCTCGCGCAGTACGTCGTCGGCGACCGGCTCACCGGGGTCTCGGCGCTCACCGAGACCTTCGTGAAGGAGCGGCCGCTGGCCGCGCTGTCCGGCGGGCTCTCGGGTGCGGGTGCCGCGGAGCGCGGGGAGGTGACCGTCGACGACGCCGCGCTGTTCCTCGGCCGCTTCGCCGGCGGCGCGCTCGCCTCGTTCGAGGCCACGCGCTTCGCGACCGGGCGCAAGAACGCGCTGCGGCTGGAGATCAACGGCGGCAGCGGGTCACTGGCGTTCGACTTCGAGAACATGAACGAGCTCTGGTTCCACGACGGCACCGAGGACCCGGACACCGCCGGGTTCCGGCGCATCCACGTCACCGAGCCGACCCATCCGTACGCGGGCGCGTGGTGGCCGCCCGGGCACGGGCTCGGCTACGAGCACACCTTCGTGCACGAGGTGGCGGACCTGGTGCGCGACATCGGGTCCGGGGCCGACCCGGTGCCGTCGTTCGCCGACGGGATGCAGGTGCAGCTGGTGCTCGACGCGGTCGAACGGTCCGCGGCCGGCGGCAGCTGCTGGGAGACGATCGAGGGGGACGCGTCATGAGACCGATCACGCTGTTCACCGGGCAGTGGGCGGACCTGCCCTTCACCGAGGTGGCCCGGCTGGCGGGGGAGTGGGGCTACGACGGGCTGGAAATCGCCTGCTGGGGCGATCACTTCGACCCCTGGGCCGCCGTCGAGGACGACGGGTACGTGCAGGAGCGGCGCGACATCCTCGAGAAGCACGGCCTGCAGGTCTTCGCGATCTCCAACCACCTCACCGGCCAGGCGGTCTGCGACGACCCGATCGACGAGCGCCACAAGGGGATCGTGCCCCCGCGGGTGTGGGGCGACGGCGAGCCCGAGGGGGTGCGGCAGCGGGCGGCCGAGGCGATGAAGGTGACCGCCCGCGCCGCGGCGAAGCTGGGCGTGCGGACGGTCGTCGGGTTCACCGGCTCGTCCATCTGGAAGACGGTCGCGATGTTCCCGCCCGTGCCGCAGTCCATGGTGGACGCGGGGTACCAGGACTTCGCCGACCGCTGGAACCCCGTCCTGGACGTCTTCGACGAGGTGGGCGTGCGGTTCGCGCACGAGGTGCACCCGTCCGAGATCGCCTACGACTACTGGACGACGGTCGCCGCGCTGGAGGCCGTCGGGCACCGCGAGGCGTTCGGGCTGAACTGGGACCCGAGCCACTTCGTGTGGCAGGACCTCGACCCGGTCGGGTTCCTGTGGGACTTCCGGGACCGGATCTACCACGTCGACTGCAAGGACGCGAAGCGCCAGGTCGGAAACGGGCGCAACGGCCGGATGGGCTCGCACCTGCCCTGGGCGGACCCGCGGCGCGGCTGGGACTTCGTGTCCACCGGACACGGTGACGTGCCGTGGGAGGCGTGCTTCCGGATGCTCAACACCATCGGCTACGACGGGCCGGTGTCGATCGAGTGGGAGGACGCCGGCATGGACCGGCTGCACGGGGCGCCGGACGCGCTGCAGTTCGTGCGGCGCAACCTGTTCGACCCGCCCGGGGCGGCGTTCGACTCCGCGTTCGGCGGCGGCTGAGCAGGCCGGCGGGGGTCGTGAGTGGCCACTGCCGCCGGAGGGGCAGTTGCCGCTCACGGGTCAGCCGGGGTCCGCGCGCAGCCGCTCGACCACCTCGTCGTCCCAGCGGTGGGTGCGCAGCAGGCGGTAGCGCTGGCAGGCGAGGTGGAGGTAGGCGTCCGTCTCGGTGCGGTTGCCGACGAGCTCGGCCTGCGCGAGCATGCGCACCACGGGCCGGTACTCCTCGGCCCACCACCGCCGGGCGACGGTCTCGCGGTCCAGGTAGCGGCCCTCGCTCTGCATGAGCCGGAAGCCCCAGGCCTCGACGGTCTCGGACAGCTCGGCGTAGTTCCACGCGTCGCCGACCTCGATCGTCGCCAGCTGGGTGCGGCCGAGCGGGACGCGGTCGAGGAAGACCCGCCGCAGGTCCTTCGTGATCAGGTCCCCGCGGTGCACGATGCCCTGCGGGTCGATCCTGGTGGTGACCTCGGTGACGACGGCCTCGATCGTCCGCAGCCCGAGGGCGTGCGCGACCGAGACGCGGTGGTGCCCGTCCCGCACGAAGTGCAGCTCGCCCACCCGGTACAGGTCGACCGGCGGGATGGTCTCGCCGCGGCGCTGGGCACGGGCGAGCCGCTCCCATCGCTCGCGCGAGTGCCGGCTGCGCGGCCGGAACCAGCGGTCGAAGTCCGCGGTCCGGTCGACGCTGCCGACGACGGAGTCCAGGTCCACGACGTGGATGCCCGGCAGGCGCCGCTCGCCGGTACGACCCAGCGCGGCCACGACCTCGTCGAACGGGAGGATCTCGGAGACGTCGTCGGGAACCCGGCGCAGCCACGCGGCCAGCCGGGAGAGCACCTGCCGGCGGCGCAGGCGGAGGAAGTCGTGCTCCGCGTCCGTCTGCGGGAATCCGGTCTCCACTCAGAGCTCCAGCACTTTCCTGCCGACGACGTTGACGACCCTGGTGGTGCCCAGCATCCGGTCCGGTACACGCTCACCGTAGGGGTGGATGTGGCCGTGCACCAGGAAGCGCGGCTGCAGCTGCGCGACCACGCCGTGCAGGCAGACGAAGCCGCGGTGCGGGCCGTCCTCGCGGTCCCCGCAGTGTCGCGGCGGCGCATGGGTGAGCAGGACGTCGACGCCCCGTCCGTCCCGGCGCCGGGCCCGCTTCGCCAGCCGGACCAGCCGTTTCGCGCGTCGCGTCTGCTCGGCCTCGGTCCACTGGTTGGGCCCGGGCCGGTAGCGCAGGCAGCCGCCGAGCCCCGCGATCCGCAGCCCGCCGGCGTCGACGATGCGACCGTCGGCGTTCTCGAAGCCGGCCGGACCCGGCCACTCGCAGGGGTGACCGGCGCTGGTCCACAGCCCGCGGCGCTGGCGGAAGCCGCTCAGGTCCCGGTCGTGGTTGCCGGGGACCATCACGGCCGGCCGGTCCACGGCGTCGGCGATCGCCGCGAGGTAGTCGAAGGGCAGGTCGCCCGCGGCCAGGACCAGATCCACCCCGCTGCGCCGGGCGGCGCCGCAGCGCAGTCCGGGGATCTCCTCGTCGGCCACGGCCAGGGTTCGCACCATCGCCCGACCAGCCTATTCGGTCCGGGCGCGGCGCGCGTCCCCTTGGGCGTGGCCTGCGGATGGGCCAGGATCGGGGCGTGAGCGGAACGGAGACCAGCGCGCCGGAGACCGTCCTGCCGGCGGTCGACACCGCCCTGGACCAGCCCGCCCGGGCCTTCGACCGGATCGTCCGCAACAGCGACGCCTACCGTGCGCAGCTGCGGACCACGATCCACCGGATGGGCCTGAGCGGGCGCAGACGCACGCTGCTGGTCCTCGGCTGCGGCAGCGGGGCGCCGGTGCAGGGGGTCGTGGACGAGGCGCCGGGATGGAAGGTCGTGGCCCTCGAGGAGTCCGCCGAGCTCGTCGGGATCGCCCGGCGCGAGCCCTGGCCGCCGGACTACTGGTTCCTGCACGGCACGCTCGGCACGCTCGACGACGCCCTGCGCGCCGAGGGCATCGAGCCGCGGTTCGACGCGATCCTCGTCGTGTTCCAGATGCGCCACCAGCGCAACCTCGACGACACCCTCGACTACCTGCTCGAGCTGCTCGCGCCGGGCGGGCCGCTGGCGGTGCACGAGTACTCGGTGCGCGGCAACCGCGTGGCACGGCTGCGCTGGACCGCCGCGTGCTGGCTGGACTACCTGCCGCGGATCCGGATGCGCGGGCGGGTGCCGGGCATGGCGTCCTTCCTGTGGCGCTCGGTGCTGCGCTTCGACTCCCCGCAGACGTTCAAGGAGCGGCTCGAGGTCACCGGGTTCACGGACGTCCGGGTCCAGACGGTCGGGGGCTGGCAGGAGCACGTCCTGCACACCTTCCTCGGGCGCAAGCCGGAGGACGAGGGCGACGAGCCGCTCGACGAGCCGGCCACCGGGGACGCGACCGACACCGGGGACCGCGGCGCGGACGGGGGCACGGAGCGGGGCGTGGAGCCGGACACCGACACCCCGCCCGTCGCGTCCGCGCCGGTCCCGGCGCCGAGGCCGGCGGACCGGCCCGGGTGGGGGCCGGTGTCGCGGCGTGAGGACCCGGGTGCGGACGTGTTCGACCTCGACGAGGAGGACGAGACCGGGTACGAGCCGCGGGAGGTCCGGGGCTCCGGTCCCGATCCCGACGAGGACCTCGAGGCCGGTCCCGCGCCCACGTCCTATGCGGACATGGACGAGTTCGCCGACAACCACGACCTCGACGGCACGGTGTACGTCGACGACCCCGTTGAGGAGGTGCTGTTCACCCATGCCGACCCGGAGGCGGAGACCCCGCCCGCGGGGCTGGCGGTGGTGGACGCGCGGTCGGTCGGTGGGGAGGCCGAGGGCACGGGCGTGGAGGCCGAGCCGGACGGCCGCGGCCGCCTCGTGGCGTCGGCTCCCGCGGACACACCCGAGAACGTCGTGCCCGCCCCCGTTGGCGCCGCCCGCGAGGAGCGGACGGACCGGGCGGTGGAGCCTGCGGCGCCGGCGTCGCCCGTGGAGGCGAACGCCGCACCGGGGGCCGGCGAGGCCCCGACCGTCGCCGAGGACGCCGACGCCGGCGATCCCGCCGGCGCCCCCGCCGGCACGGAGCGGGCGGACGCGGCGGCCGGCGTGGAGCGCGAACCCGCCGCGGACCGGACACCCGACGACGACCCCGAGGCCGACGGCACAACCGCGCGGGACGGGACCGCGCCGGACGCCGAGATCCCGCCGGACCGAACCGCACCGGACGTGGGGACCGCGCCGGACCGGATCGCCCCGGACGGTGGGACCGCGCCGGACCGAACCGCGCCGGACAGTGTGACCGCGCCGGAGGGAGAGACCGAGCCGGACGGGGAGACCACACGGGACGGGAAGAGTGCGCCGACTGCACTCGCGAGGGGCCGGGTCCGCAACCTCTTCCGCGCCCCCCGCCGCAGCTCGGCGACGACCGAGGCGGCCGGCTCGCCGTGGCTCCGCAGGGCCGAGCGCGAGGCCGCGCGCCGGCAGCCGGAGGAGTAGCCCTACCGCGTGCGGACCGTGTAGCGGCGCTCCGCGTACGCGATGTCGTCCTTCCACAGGCGGGCGGCGGTGGCGCGCACCAGCGGGCGCAGCGCCCCGCCCACCTTCGCGACGTGCGCGAACCCGCCGCGGTCCGAGTACGCCACGACCGCCTCGATCACGGCGGTCCGGGGTGCACCGTCGGGGCCCGGGCCGAGCGGGGTCGCGTGCGTCTCGACCACGCTCCCGGCGCCCTCGCCGTCGACGATCTCCATCGTGACCGTGCGCGGCTCGGGGCAGCTGAACGCCGCGTGCACCGGCACCCCGATCCGCCCCGCGACCCGGAAGCTCACCTCCACGAGGAAGCGGTCCTCGGCCTCCGAGACCCCGGGGGCGGGCGCGTCGAGCACCCGCAGTGAGGCGAACGAGTACGGGTGGAACCAGGCGCCGTGCCACGGGTCGAGCCGGTTCGCGACCACGTCCTGCGGCTCGCACCGCCCGATCACCGTCGCGACCGCGGAGAACGAGCCCTCCGCCGGCGGCCGCGGGCCCAGCACGGGCGCCTCGGTGGGGCTCTCGCCGGGCGCCAGCAACTCGTTCAGCCGGACCCAGGCCAGCACGCCGTCGTCGTACGCGGGCAGCGGCGACCAGCCCGGCCGCCCGCCGGCGCCGAGCGCGAGCCCGTGCCAGCGGCAGACCAGCTGTCCGTCGTGGACCGGGGCGTCGCAGAGGGCGGCGCCGAGGTGCGGGCAGGCCCCGGGGCCGACGTGCAGCGCCCCGGCCTCGTCCCGCCAGGCCACCAGCTCCCGCCCGGCCACCGTCCGTCCGAACGCCGTGCCGGGTTTCACCTCGCGGCTCGCGGCGAGCACCACCCAGCCACCGGACGGGCGCGCGGCGGCCCGTTCGGTCGCGGCCCGGATCAGCGCGGGGCTCGCACCACGCCAGGACGGATCCTGCTCCGCCCACGGGGGCGTGCGCAGCAGGCGGAGGGGCGTGACGGGGCGGCGCTTCGGCACGGGTCGAAGGCTAGCCAGGTCCGGCGGATCCGCGAGTCGAACCCTCGCCCCCGCCCCGGTCGTGAGTGGCCACAGCCGCCATGGCGACCATCGCCGATCACAGGCCTACAGCCAGCCGTTCTTCCGGAAGTTGCGGTAGAGCAGCCCGCAGGCCAGCACGATCACCATGAGCACCAGCGGGTAGCCGAACTGCCAGTGCAGCTCCGGCATGTAGTCGAAGTTCATCCCGTAGATGCCCGCGACCATCGTGGGCACGGTGATCAGCGCGGCGTACGCGGTGATCTTGCGCATGTCGGAGTTCTGCCGCATGGACACCTTGGCCAGCACGGCGTCCACCAGGGTGGTGAGGAGCTCGTTGAAGCCGGCGACGCGCTCGGCGACCCCGGACAGGTGGTCCTCCACGTCCCGGAAGTAGCTGCGCACGTCGTGCGGGATGAGGGAGCTGTACCCCTCGGTGATCTTGTGCAGGGGCTTGAGCAGCGGGGTGACCGCGCGGCGCAGCTCGAGGATCTCGCGCTTCATCACGTAGATCTGCTCGGGGTCCATCGTGGTGCGTGGGGCGAAGACCTCGGCCTCGAGCTCGTCGATGTCGTCCTCGATCGCCTCGGTGACCTCGAGGTAGGTGTCGACGACGTGGTCGGCGATCGCGTGCAGCACCGCGGCCGGGCCGAGGGCGAGCTGCTCGGGGTCCTCCTCCAGCTTGCGCCGCACCGCGGCGAGGCCGGTGTGCTTGCCGTGCCGGACGGTGACCACGAAGTCCCGGCCCACGAAGGCCTGCACCTCGCCCGTCTCGACGATCTCGTTGCTGGTGGTCGGCTCGGCGTGCCCCACGTAGCTCACGGTCTTGAGGACCATGAACAACGTGTCGTCGTAGCGCTCGAGCTTGGGCCGGTTGTGCGCGTGCACCGCGTCCTCGACGGAGAGCTCGTGCAGCCCGTAGGTCTCGGCGATGCCGGTGATCTGGTCCTCGGTCGGCTCGTGCAGCCCGATCCAGACGAAGCCCTCACCGCGCTCGCGGACCTCGTCGATGGCCGCGTCGTGCGTCCAGCGGCCGGGCAGCCGCTCGCCGTCGACGTAGACGCCGCAGTCGACCACGTAGGCCGAGACGGGCACGCGCAGCCGCGGCAGCACGCTGGTGTGGGCGTTGCGGCCCAGGCGGGCGCGCGAGCCCGCCGCTCTGAAGGCGGGACGGAGGGAGGACAGGGGCGGCACGGCGCACCTCCTGCGGCGAGGTCGGGCGGGGGACGCGGGGGAAAGGCACGCCTCGCCGGACGCCGCAGGGGAGAAGGGGAGTGACTCGGGGAGTGACTCAGCCCACGGCGGGCACGGCGGGGACGCGCTCGGTACTACTGCCTGGCGCCGGATCCATCGCGCGTCACCTCCTCCGCCACTCGACGGCCCGCGTGCGTGACCGTGATCGCGCCGCGCCTCCCGGACGCGGGCCACCGGCTAGATTACCCGGCCGTACGGATTGTCGGCGATGGAGGCGAGAACGTTGCAGTTCGGCCGTTACTACGAGGAGTTCGAGGTCGGGGCGGTGTACAAGCACTGGCCCGGGAAAACGGTCACCGAGTACGACGACCACCTCTTCTGCCTCCTGACGATGAACCACCACCCCCTCCACATGGACGCGCACTACGCGGAGGAGACGACGGACTTCAAGCGCAACGTCGTCGTCGGGAACTACATCTACTCGCTGCTGCTCGGCATGTCCGTGCCGGACGTCTCGGGCAAGGCGATCGCGAACCTCGAGGTCGAGTCGCTCAAGCACACCAGGCCGACCTTCCACGGCGACACGATCTACGGCGAGACCGAGGTCCTGGACAAGACCGAGTCGAAGTCGAAGGACGACCGCGGCGTGGTCTACGTCGAGACCCGCGGCTACAAGCAGGACGGCACCGTCGTCTGCACCTTCCGGCGCAAGGTCATGGTGCCCAAGCGCAGCTACGGCGACACCCGCGGCGGGGAGCAGCCGGGCCGCCCGGTGCCGACCTCCTGAGTCGATCTGAGACGAACGGCACTCTCGCTCATACCTACTGAGCGAGGGTGCCGTTCGTGCATCGGGGGCGGGGTCGGCGCGGCGGGGGGGTCGGCGCGGCGGGGCGGGGTCGGCGGGGTCGGCGCGCCGGGCGGGGTCAGCGGGGTCAGCGGGGGAGGACCGCCCAGCCTGCGAGCGTCTCGGCGAGGCCGTCGACGAGGGGGAGCGCGGCGAACTCGGTGGCGTCGACCCAGCGGGCGTCGGCGGCGTCGTCCCCGGCGGTGAGCGTGCCGCCGACGACGGTGCAGCGGTAGTCCGCGATCCGGTACGGCCCGATCAGGACCGTGCCGACGTGCGGCCCGGGCTCCACGGCCAGGCCGGTCTCCTCGGCCATCTCGCGCACGAGCGCGGCGGAGTCGTCCTCGCCCGGCTCGACGCGCCCGCCCGGCAGGGACCACCGGCCCCGCCCGGGCTCCGTCCCCCGTTTGATCAGCAGTAACCTGCCTGTGGCGTCGTGCGCGATAGCCCCCACACAGGGGACGTGTCGGCTACCCTCGGTCATCGTCCGGAACGGTACGCTGCCCGCGTGGCCGTATCCCCACGCCGGGGATGTCGGTATTTTCTGATCTTGCTAGCTCCTCCTGGCCGGAACGGTGGTCGTGTGAACGTCAAGAAGCTGACCGGGCTGATCGTCATCGCCCTGGTGGTGTTCTTCATCGTGACCAACCCCAGTGGCGCATCCGGCGCCGTCAACGGCATCGGCAACTGGCTGTACGGCGTCGGCACGAACATCACGAGCTTCCTCTCCAGCCTGGCGCCCTGATGCTCGCGCCCCGGGAGATCGACGAGTACCTGCTCCCCACGGAGCGGCGGGTCATCCGGGTGCGCCAGCACTGGGCCGTCATGATCCCGCACATCACGCAGACCGGGCTCTTCCTCATCGCGATGATCGCGATCGACCGGCTGCTGCAGGGGCGGGTCGGCGAGCCCGGCGGGTTCGGCGAGGCGCTCGTCGACAACCTGACCTTCTACCTGGCGCTGGTCGCCGTGCTGCGCTTCGTGGTGAACTCGATCCTCTGGTGGATCGAGCGCATCGTGATCACGGACAAGCGCGTGATGCTCGCCCAGGGCATCATCACGCACAGCGTGGGCATGATGCCGCTGGGCAAGGTCACCGACCTCACCTTCGAACGCAGCATCGGCGGCCGGTTCCTGGGCTACGGCACGCTGATCGTGGAGTCCGCCGGCCAGATCCAGGCGCTGAACCGGATCGACTACATGCCGCGGCCGGAGGAGATCTACGAGGCGCTCTCCGAGCTGGTGTTCGGCGAGAAGGGCAAGACGCGGGCCACCGGCATGCTGGCGCGCAGTCGCTGGCGGCGCTGAGCCGGTCGGTCTCGTCTAGGGTCGGCGGGTGGCCCTGATCGACCTGCACACCCACTCGACCGTCTCGGACGGCACCGAGACCCCGGAGGAGCTGGTCGCCACGGCGGCCGCCGCGGGCATCACGACGCTCGCGCTCACCGACCACGACACCACCGGCGGCTGGGCGCGGGCCGCCACGGTGCTGCCGCGCGGGATGCGCCTGGTCCGCGGCGCTGAGTTCTCCTGCGTGAGCCCCACGGGCCGGCCCGAGACGCCCGGCGACAGGGCCACCGTCCCCGTACACCTGCTCGGCTACCTGTTCGACCCGGAGCACCCCGCGATCGTCGACGAGCAGCGCCGGCTGGTGGCCGAGCGCGTCGAGCGGCTGAAGAAGATGGCCCGCAACGTCGCCGTCGACCACCCGCAGCTGGACGCCGAGCGCGTGTTCGACCTGGTCCCCGAGGGCACCACGCCGGGACGCCCGCACCTGGGCCGCGCGCTGGTGGCCGCCGGGGTCGTCGAGTCGGTCAACGAGGCCTTCGCCAGCATCCTGCGCACGGGCAGCAAGTACTACGTGCCGAAGACCGACACCCCGGTCGAGCGGGCCGTCGAGATGATCGTCGAGGCGGGCGGCGTCGCGGTGTTCGCACACCCGCTGGCGCGCCGGCGCGGGCGGGTCATCGAGACCTCGGTGCTGGCCGACCTGGCCGGGATCGGGCTGACCGGCGTGGAGGTCGACCACCCCGACCACGATCCCGCGGACCGGGAGCTGCTGCGCGGTGTCGCGGGCGAGCTCGGCCTGGTCCCGACCGGGTCCAGCGACTTCCACGGCACCAACAAGACCACCCCGATCGCCGCCGAGACGACCGCCCCCGAGGCCCTCGACGAGCTGCTCGTGAAGGCCACCGGCGTCGAGGTGCTGGAGGGCTCCTGAGCGCGGGCCGGGCCCGCCCGGCCGGTACCGTGACGTGGTGCCCGGTTCCTCCTCCCGCGCCGCCGGGAGCGGCGGCCAGCTCGGCTTCGACGACCTGCTCGACGACCTCGTCGACGACCCCGCCCTCCCCGCCGGAGCCGCCCGGGAGGCCGCCCGCTGGGCCCGGCCGCTGGTGCGCGTCACGCCCG
Source organism: Pseudonocardia yuanmonensis (assembly GCF_039542425.1). Taxonomy (NCBI): domain Bacteria; kingdom Bacillati; phylum Actinomycetota; class Actinomycetes; order Pseudonocardiales; family Pseudonocardiaceae; genus Pseudonocardia; species Pseudonocardia yuanmonensis. The sequence goes on along the minus strand of NZ_BAABIC010000008.1, from coordinate 154,392 downwards.
CCCGGCTCGCGACCTGGGAGTCCTGTCCGCGGCGCTACCGGCTGACCTACGTCGAGAAGCCCGCGCCGCCCCGCGGCGGGCCGCGGGCGGCGAGCACCCTCGGCGCCGTGGTGCACCTCGCGCTGCGCGCCCTGTACCTGCGCCGGGCCCGGGAGCGGACCCCGGAGCAGGCCGCCCTGCTCGTCGACCGCAACTGGTCCGGCGAGGGCTTCCGCGACTCGGCCCAGGAGGCGGACTACCGCGGCCGGGCCCGGGCCTGGACGGCGGACTACGTGGCCGAGCACGTCGAGGGCCGGCCGGAGCCGCTCGGCGTCGAGCGCTGGGTGTCCGCGCCGACTGCCGCGATCGTCGCCGAGGGGCGGGTCGACCGGATCGACGGTGCGGGCGGCGCGGCGGTGATCGTCGACTACAAGACCGGACGACGGGTGCCGGAGCCGGCCGACGCACGCGACTCGTCCGCGCTCGCGCTCTACGCCCTCGGCGCCGCACGCACGCTGCGCCGGGACTGTCGGCGCGTGGAGCTGCACCACCTGCCGACGGGCCGCGCCGCCGCCTGGGAGCACGACGAGGCGTCGCTTGCCGCGCACGTCGAGAAGGCCGAGCGCGGCGCCCTCGAGGCCGCCGACGCCGCCGACGCGCTCGCCGCGGGCGGCGACGCCGACGCCCTCTTCCCGCCGCGCCCGGGCTCCCGCTGCGCCGCCTGCGACGTCCGCCGGCACTGCCCCGAAGGGCAGGCCGTGGGTCCGGCGGCCGCGCCGTGGGACGACCTGGTCCCGTGACGGCGGCGCGGACCCGGGCGCACCGGGGTCGAGGGCTGCCCGGGCGGGTGCTGCGCGGGACCTCCGGAGTCCTGGCCGCCGGGCTCGTCGGGCTGTTCGTGGTGCTGCTGGCGGGCTGGGCCTTCACCACGCGGACCGGGTCGGCGGGGCCGGGAACGGGGATGCTCGTGGGCCACGGCCTCGCCGCAGCCGCCGCCGTCGTCGCGCAGGTGGTGGCGGACCGGCGGGACGGACGCGCGGGCGCCCTCGCCGCCTGGCTGGTGGTCGCGATCGCCGCCGGGGTGCTCGGGGGCTACTGGCTCTTCTGAGCGGCGGGCTCGGGCGGTGCCGCCGGGCTGGTCGGAGCTCGCACACCCGCCCGGCCGGGCGGCACCAGCTATGGCGGCGGCGCACCACGCTGTGCTGCTCACACCCGCTCGGACCTGGGCCCACACCCGGGAGGGCGGCGGCACACCCAGTCGACGGCGTGTGGGACGTCTGTCCGGGTGTGCCGGCCGCGAAGGTGACCGGGTGTGCCGGCCTTGACGATGCCGGGCGGATGGACCACCCCGTCGTCGACGAGGAGCGGAGCCAGATCGGCCCCGTCCGGCTCGCACACCCGAGCAGACGCCCCACACGCCGTCGACAGACGCTGAAGGGCTTCCACGAGTCCCTGGAGAACCTCGGCCTGGACTACGTCGACCTCTACCTCGTCCACTGGCCGCTGCCGCGCCTGGACAGGTACGTGGACAGCTGGAAGGCGATGATCCGGCTGCGCGAGAAGGGCCTGGTCCGGTCGATCGGCGTCTCGAACTTCACCGAGACCCACCTGCGCCGGCTGGTCGACGAGACCGGGGTGGTCCCGGCGTTGAACCAGGTCGAGATGCACCCGTACTTCCCGCAGGCGGCGCTGCGCGAGGTGCACGCCGAGCTCGCGATCGTCACCGAGAGCTGGAGCCCGCTGGGCCGCGGCGAGCTGCTGGCCGCGCCGACCGTCGTGCGCATCGCCGAGGCCCACGGCGTCACCCCCGCGCAGGCGATCCTGCGCTGGCACGTGCAGCTCGGCGCGGTGCCGATCCCGAAGAGCCCGCGGACCCGCAGCGGCAGCGCACCAACCTCGACCTGTTCGGCTTCGAGCTCGCCGACGACGAGGTGGCGGCCCTGTCCGCGCTCGAGCGCGGCCGGATCTGGGGCCAGGACCCGGAGACCCACGAGGAGTTCTGAGCCGGCCGGGGCCGCGAGAGGGAGGGCGCGGCGACCCGCCCTACGCCGGCCGCAGCGCGACGAGCTCGCCCCCGCGCTGCTCGTAGAGCATCCCGCCCTGCGCGGCGAGCAGGACCTTCCCGGTGTACCCGCCGCGGTCCACCGGGATCGTCCGCTCGACCGCGCCGCGCAGTGGGTCGACGACGGCGATCCCGGCCTCGACCGGGACCAGCCAGCCGCCCGCGTAGGCGGTCCCGGGGCCCAGCGTGCCCCGCAGCGTCCAGACGGGGGCGAGGCCGCTCCGGTCGAGCGCGATCGTGCGCGAGCCGCTCCACCAGTAGGTGCGGGCGGTGTCGTGCGCGGTGGCGCCGATCCCGTCGGCGGGCGGGGCGATCTCGGACTCGGGCACGTCCAGCCCGATCAGCCCGACCTGGTTGCCGCTGCGGTCGAGGATCTGCAGCTCGGGCGGCCCGGGGAGCAGCACGGCCTCGCGGTCGACGGACACCGCGAGCAGGTGCACGCCGCGCGCGGAGAGCTGGGTGGAGAACTCGACGTTCGGGGTGTCCGCGTCCCCGGAGCCGTCCGGGCGCAGGACCGTGAGCCGGTCCCCGGCGTCCGCGGCGCAGTTCTCGATCACGCCGAGCCGCCCGCTCCCCAGCGCGAGCGAGGTGTAGCTGCAGCCCGGCCGCGGCTGACGGCCGGGCTGGGCGGGCGCGACGACGGCACCGTACTGCGCGGTCGTGACCAGGTCCGACCGCATCGTCTCGAGGTAGTCGCGGCTGCTCGCGGCGACCACGCTGCCGGAGGCGAGGAGCCGCGCGCCGGGCCGGACGTCGAGGTTCGCGGCCGGGCCGCGGGTGCCGAGGTCCGCGTCGAGGGCGCTGAGCTCGCTGCACCACTCGCCCGAGCCGTCCTGGTACAGCGCGAGCGCCCGGCCGAAGCCCTCGGCGACCGTGCACAGGGGGCGGTCCCGGGAGTACCGCCAGCGCTCGGCCCCGGTGGTGGCGTCCCGCCCGACGACCGTGCTGCCGTCGGCCGTCACGACCCCCGGACCGGCGACGACGGGGACGGGCGCGGCCCCGCTGGGCGCGCGCCAGGCCTCGGTGAACCCGGGCGGCACCGCGACGGCCGCGGTGGGAGCGGTCCCTGGCGCGGTGGCGGGCACGGACTCCGTCTCGGCCGCCGGGCTCTGCGTGCCGTACACGACGGCGACCACGATCAGCACCAGAACGAGGAACGCCGCCGCCGCGAGATCCCCGCGGCGGCGGCGTACCGGAACGTCTCGTCGGGCGCGCAGCACCCGCCCGAACCTACCGGCGGCTCAGCTGGCCGCGGCGTCCGGCTCGGCGCGCTCGGCACCGGCCTCGGTGGTCGTGGCGGTGTCGCCCTCGCCCCCGGAGCGGCGCCGGCCCCCGCGACGACGGCGGCGGCGCGACTTGGCCGGGCCCTCGCCGTCCGTGCCGGTGGCCGCCTCGTCGATCCCCTCGGTGACCTCGGGGGAGTCCGCGGACCCGTCGCCCTCGACGGCCGGCCGGGCCCCGGCGGGACCCGCGACCGGGACGCCGTTGCGGCGCCGGGTGCGCTGGCGCTCGCGGCGCGGCTTCGCGGCCCGCTCCTCGCGGCCCTTGCGCTTGCGGCCGCCCTGGTCGCCCTCGGTGTCGACGTACTCCGCGTCGAGCCCCGCGCGGGTGCGCTTGCTCAGCGGCAGCCGGCCGGTCACGTCCGTGGGGACGTCGAGGTCGGAGTACAGGTGGTCCGAGGTGGAGTAGGTCTCGACCGGCTCGTCGATCCCCAGGCCCAGCTCCTCGGAGACGAGCTTCCAGCGCGGGATCTCGTCCCAGTCGACGAGGGTGACCGCGACCCCCTCCTTGCCGGCGCGGCCGGTACGGCCGATCCGGTGGACGTAGGTCTTGGTGTCCTCGGGGCACTGGTAGTTGACGACGTGCGTGACGTCCGTGACGTCGATGCCCCGGGCCGCGACGTCCGTGGCGACCAGCACGTCGACCTTGCCCGAGCGGAACGCGCGCAGCGCCTGCTCGCGGGCTCCCTGGCCCAGGTCGCCGTGCACGGCCGCGGCGGCGAAACCGCGCTCGGCCAGGTCGTCCGCGACGCGCTGCACGGTCCGCTTGGTCCGGGCGAAGATCATCGTAAGGCCGCGCTCGCGGGCCTGCAGCACCCGGGTGACCAGCTCGACCTTGTCCATCGCGTGCGCGCGGTAGACGAACTGCTTCGTGCGCTCGTGGACGGAGCCCTGGTCCGCCTCCTCCGCCCGGATGTGCGTGGGACGGGTGAGGAAGGTGCGGGACAGCTGGATGATCGGGCCCGGCATGGTCGCCGAGAAGAGCATCGTGTGCCGCTCGTCCGGCAGCATCCGCATGATCCGCTCGACGTCGGGCAGGAAGCCCAGGTCGAGCATCTCGTCGGCCTCGTCGAGGACCAGGGCCTTGACCCGGCCGAGCACGAGGTGGCGCTGCTCGGCGAGGTCGAGCAGCCGGCCGGGCGTGCCGACGACCACGTCGACACCCTTGCGCAGCGCGGTGAGCTGCGGCTCGTAGGCGCGGCCGCCGTAGATGGCGGTGACCCGGATGCCGAGGTGCCTGCCGGCGTCGGCCAGGTCCTGCGCGACCTGCACGCACAGCTCGCGCGTCGGGACGACGACGAGGGCCTGCGGGACGTCCTTCTCCCGGTCCGCGGCCTCGCCCTCGGCGGTCGCGGCGGGCTGCTCGGACGGCGGCGTGACGCGCTGGAGCAGGGGGACGCCGAAGCCCAGCGTCTTGCCCATGCCGGTGCGGGCCTGGCCGATCACGTCCTCGCCGGCCAGCGCCAGCGGGAGGGTGAGCTCCTGGATCGCGAAGGTGCGCTCGATGCCGGCCTCGGCCAGCGCCCGCACGATCTCGGGGCGGACGCCCAGCTCGGCGAAGGTGGGGGCCTCGGGCTTGACCGGCGCGCCCGCCTGCAGGGGGTGCGCCTCCTCGGTGGCGTCGGCGTCGACCGTCTCGGCCGGCGCCGGCGCGGCGTTCGGTTCGGTGTTCTCGGGGGTCTCGTTCTGGACGGACAGTGAAATCGCCTCTCTCCGCGTACAGGAGCCCTGCACCGGCTCGTCGACCACGCACTCGGGGAGTCGCGCGGGAGAGCCGTCGAGGCGCTGTACGCACCAGGTCGTTGCGCGCCGGTGAGTCGGGCGCCCGGTGGCGCCGACCCGTTACCCGGCGGTGTCGCAGTCGGTCCGCGCGGCATCGGGCCCTGGAACCGTGTGGACACGGGGCTGATCTGCTGCGCGCACGTGCATCATACCCCGGGGGCCGGTCCGCGGTCAGCGTCGGCGCCGTCACGCCGGGGTGATGTGCACCGCCGGCGGGCGGGCGACCTGTACGGACGACTAGGCTCGACGACCATGACGACCGACGCCGCGGACGGCACCGGCAGCACGGCCGGAACCGGTGACACCGCGGACGACGGCCCTGGTCCGACGCGTCTCGACGGCGCGTCGCGGGTGGCCGTGATCGACCTGCTGGGAGCGCTGGCCTACGGCGAGCTCTCCGCCTTCGACCGCCTCGCGGAGGACGCCCGCACCGCCCCCACGCTGACCGGGCGCGCCGCGCTGTCGGCGATGGCCGCCGCCGAGATGGCGCACTTCCGGCTGCTCGAGGACCACCTGCGCGGCCTCGGCGTGGCCGTCGAGGAGGCCATGGCGCCGTTCGTCGCGGGGGTCGACGCCTACCACGCCACCACCCGCCCCCGGACCTGGCTGGAGTCGCTGGTCAAGGCCTACGTGGGCGACGGGCTGGCGGCGGACTTCTACCGGGAGGTCGCCGGCTGGGTCGACCCGGCGACCTCGGAGCTGGTCCGCACGGTGCTGGCCGACACCGGGCACAGCGCCTTCGCCGAACGCGAGGTGCACGCGGCCTGCGCGGCGAACCGGCAGGTCCGGGACCGGCTGGCGCTGTGGGGTCGCCGGCTGCTCGGCGAGGCGGTCACCCAGGCCCAGCACATCGTGGCCGAGCGGGACGAGCTGGCGGACTTCATCGTGCGCGGGTCCGGCGACATCGCGGGCATCGGTGCGCTGATCAAGCGGCTGCAGAGCAACCACGGCAAGCGCATGTCCGCCCTCGGCCTCTCGTGACGGCCGTTCGCCCCTGGCGGACTCGGCCGAGCCGGCGCGCGCCGCTCGACTAGCCTGGGCCGCGCCGGTGAGGTCCCGCGTGAATCGGGCCGCCCGCCGGGTAGGCAGCAAAGGTTCATCCACCCGTACGTCACCTGGAGGTCCCCGGTGGAGGTCAAGATCGGCATCGCGGAGAGCCCGCGGGAGCTCGTGGTGTCCAGCGACCAGACGTCGGACGAGGTCGAGAAGCTCGTCGGCGAGGCGCTCAAGTCCGGTGACGGCACGCTCACGCTCGTCGACGACAAGGGGCGCAAGTACGTGGTCCCCTCCGCCCGGATCTCCTACGTCGAGATCGCGCCGTCCTCGGCGACCCGGGTCGGCTTCGGCGCCTGACGCCCCACACCCGTCGAACGGCACCTCCGCGCCCGGGCGCAGGGGTGCCGTTCGTGCGTTCCGACCCCTGACGTGCAGCTCAGTCCGTGTCGGGCGCGGGCGGCTCGTCGAGGGGGAACGGCGGGATGCCGACCCCGGTGAGCCGGTAGCGGTCCCACAGGTCGACGTCGCCGACCCGGCCCTCCGCCCGTCCACGCGGTGTGACGACGAGCACGTCCGCGGCCTTCCCGCCCAGCAGCGCCGAGAGCTCGGCCTCGCGGTCGACGCGGCCGAACCAGTGCACCTGCCCGTCGTGCGGCTCGGTCTGCGACAGCAGCCGGACCCGGACCTCGACGGACGTGCCGTCGACGGTCAGCGTCGCCGGGCCGGTGTAACCCTCGTCGTCGTGCTCGTGCGGGCGGCCGTCCGCCGCGGGGGAGAGCACCTGCTCAGGCGCCATCGCCGGCCTCCTTCGGGACCATGTGCAGCACGGGGGCGGTGGTGGGTGCGGTCGGCGGTGCGGTCGGCGCCGCGGGCGCGTCCGGCTCCTCCGCCGGGGCGTCGCCGAGGATGCCGGCGGCCCCGTCCCAGATCAGCGCGGTGAGGTAGCGGGTCAGGTCCGCGCGGCTCATCGTGCGGCGCTCGAGCCACCAGTCGCCGGCGCTCTGCACCATGCCGACCAGCCCGTGCGCCCACGCCTCCGCCGCACCCGAGTCCCGGCCGACCGCGCGCAGCCTCGCCCCGATGAGCTGGGCCAGCAGCCGGGCGATCTGCTCGCGGACGTCCTCGACGATCTCGGTGCCGGCCTGCCGCTCGGCCGGGTTGTGCACCACGAACCGCCAGAGCTCCGGCTCCTCCTCGATGCCGGCGAGGAACGCGTCGATCACCGCGGCGATCTGGTTCTGTGGGCCGGTGTCCGCGGCGAGCGCGGGCGCCATCCGCTCCATCAGCCACTCCGCCGCGCGCAGCCCGACGGCGCGCTGCAGGTCCGCGCGGTCCTCGAAGTAGCGGTAGAGGACCGGCTTCGTGATCCCGGCGCTCGCCGCCATCTCGGCCACCGACACGGCCGCGCCGTGCTCGCGGACGGCCGCCATGGCCGCCTCGACCATCTCCGCGCGGCGTTCGGCGCGGCGGTCGCGGGTGTTCCTCTTGACAGGGGGATCCTTCTGCGGCACGTTACCAGTGGTAACAGTTACCGGCGGTAACAGCAAGGGTCTTGGCGGAGAGGAGCGGGTGGGTGTCGCTCAGGAGGACCCGGGGCCCGGTCCCGGCGGGGACACGGGTGCTGGTCACCGGTGCCGCGGGCGGGTTCGGCGCCCCCACGGTCGCGCGGCTGCGCGAGCAGGGCGCGAGGGTGGTCGGCCTCGACCGGTCGGTGGGAGAGGGCGTCCTCGCCTGCGACGTCACCGATCCGGCGGAGGTGCAGCGGACCGTGGCGGAGGCGGTCCGCACCCTCGGCGGCCTCGACGCCGTGGTGCACTACGCGGGCATCGGCATCCCGAACGACGCCGGCGGCCCCCTCGAGCCGGACGCGCTGAAGGTCATCGACGTGAACCTGCTCGGCGCCTGGCGGGTCACCAGCGCGGCGCTGCCCGCGCTGCTCGACGGCCCGGGCAAGGGCCGGGTGGTGTTCGTGGCCAGCGAGCTCGCCTACGTCACGCTGCCGTTCCTGTCGGCCTACAGCGTGGCCAAGCGCGGGATGTCCGCGTACGCCGACGCGCTGCGCCTGGAGTACGGCACCGCGGTGGACGGCACGGGCCTGCACGTCACGACCGTGTACCCCGGCTACGTCCGCACCCCGATCCACGAGGCGGGCCACGAGGTCGGGCTCTCGCTCGAGGGCCAGGTCCGCCGCGAGGAGGTCGAGGACATCGTGGGCACCGTCGTCGGCGCGCTCGCCGCGCGGCGGCCGCCACGCGACACCGCCGGGACGCTCGCCGGCCAGGCCGAGCTGTGGGTCGGCCGGCACGCGCCCGGCCTGCTGGGCCGCGGCGTCGTCCGCCGGATCCGGCAGCAGGCCGCTGCGGGCCGCTTCGACTCCTCGCCCGTCGCCGCGGGGCTGGTCCGCCGCCTCACCGGCCGCACCGTCCCCGCCGTGACCGGCGACCGCACCCCCGAGAGGAGCGCCTCGTGACCACCCCGGCCGTTCGCAAGCCCGTCCAGGACCGCGAGGCCACGGCGCAGCGCCTGCTGAGGTCGTCGGTGGAGCGGTCCTACGAGCCGCACCTGGACATCGACTGGGACGCTCCGCTGGTCGACGGGCTGTGGGGCATCCCGCCGCACCGCTGCAGCCTGTACGGCACCGAGCTGTGGGAGGGGCTCGGCGAGGAGCAGCGCCGCACGCTGAGCGTCCACGAGGTGTGCAGCGTGGCCCGCATCGGGCTGTGGTTCGAGATGATCCTCATGCAGATGCTGCTGCGCTACGCCTACGACCGCGACCCGCGCCGCGCGCACATCCAGTACGCCCTCACCGAGATCGCCGACGAGTGCCGGCACTCGATCATGTTCGCGAAGATGACGGAGCGGTACGGCGTGCCCGACTACGCGCCGCGCGGGCTCACCCACGAGCTGGGCCGGGTCTTCAAGACGGTCGGGTACGGCCCGGCGATGTTCGGCGGCACCCTGTTCGTCGAGGAGATCCTGGACCGCTTCCAGCGCGAGTCGATGCGGGACGAGACGGTGCAGCCGCTGACCCGCATGGTCAACCGGATCCACGTGACCGAGGAGGCCCGGCACGTCCGCTACGCCCGCGAGGAGCTGCAGCGGATCATGCCGAGGACCACCCGGGCGCAGCGCGAGATCGGCCGCTACCTCCTGGCCCGCATCGCCTTCGTGGTCGCGCGCAACCTGATCCACCCGGAGGTCTACACGTGCGTCGGCATCGACCCGCAGGTCTGCCGCAGGGCCGCGCTGGCCAACCCGCACTGGCGGGAGTCGCTGCGCTGGTCGGCGGGCAAGTGCGTGGAGTTCCTCCGGGACCAGGGCCTGATCGGCGGACCGACCGAGCTGCTGTGGAAGAAGGCGCACCTCGTATGACGACCGTGCGGGCCGCGGACGGCACCCCGTTGCACGTCGTGGAGTCCGGCCGTTCCGACGCGCCGGTGACGGTGGTGCTCGCGCACGGCTGGACCCTGGACGAGCGCTGCTGGGCGCCCGTCGCGGAGTCGCTCGCGGCGGGCGACGTCCGAGTGGTCCGCTACGACCACCGCGGGCACGGTCGCTCCGGCGCCGTCGACCCGGCGACGATGACCCTCGACCAGCTGGCGGACGACCTGGCCGCGCTGATCGGGCAGGTGGCGCCGCGGGGGCCGCTGGTGCTGGCCGGGCACTCGATGGGCGGGATGACCACGATGGCGCTCGCCGACCGGCAGGCCGACCTGGTGAGGGAGCGGGTGGCGGGCCTGGCGCTGGTCGCCACGGCGAGCGGCGGGCTCGGCGGGCAGACCTTCGGGCTGCCGTCGCCGGCGTTCGAGCTGGTGCGCGCCGCGGAGAAGAAGCTGTACGCCTCGAAGGGCTGGTCCACGCGGCGGGCGCTGAGCCGGCACCCGACGCTGCTCTCACCGGCCATGCGGTGGCTCCTGCTCGGGCCCGACGCCGGCAAGCAGGCGCTGCGGATCACCACGGCCTCGGTGTCGGGGTGCCGGCCGCTGACCGTCTCCGGCTTCCGGCCCACCCTGGAGGCGCACGAGCGCGACGCCGCCCTGGCCCTGTACTCGCAGGTCCCGGTGCACATCATGGTCGGGACGCGGGACCGGCTCACCCCGCCGCGCTACGCCCGGCGGATCCGGGAGGGCCTGCCCTCGGCCCAGCTCACGGTGTTCCCCGACGCCGGCCACATGCTCCCCGTCGAGCGCATCGCGGGCGTGGCCGGGCGGATCGCCGCTCTGGCGCGCTCCGCGGCCGGGACGCGGGCCGCGTGACCACCTGATCGTCGCCCCGATCGTCGCCGTCGGCGTGCCCCCGCCGGCCCGGCGATCGGGGCGGCTCCGCCGGTCTACTGCACGGCCTGGTCGTGGACCAGCGGGAAGCCCGCCAGCCCCTTCCACGCCAGCGCGGACATCAGCGCGACCGCCTCGTCCCGCGGGATCGACTGCTCCGAGTCCAGCCAGTACTGCGCGGTGACCTGGCTCAGCCCGACGAGGCCGACGGCCAGCAGCCGGGCGCGTTCGCCGTCGATGCCCGCGTCCTCGGTCACCACCGCCGCCACCGCGTCGATGCACTTGGTCAGGGCGCCGTCGACCAGCGCCGCGGCCTCGGGCTCGCCCCGCAGGTCCGACTCGAACACCAGCCGGTACGCGTGGCCTTCGCCGGCCACGAAGTCGAAGTACGCCGCGACGGCGGCGTGCACGCGCTCCCGGTTGTCGTGGGTGTGGTTGATCGCCTCGCGCACCCGGTTGACCAGCTCGTCGGCGTAGGTCGTGAGCAGTGCCCGGTACAGCTCGAGCTTGCCCGGGAAGTGCTGGTAGAGGACCGGCTTGCTGACCCCGGCCTTCTCGGCGATGTCGTCCATGGCCGCGGCGTGGTAGCCCTGCGCGGCGAAGACGTCCCGGGCCGCCACCAGGAGCTGGGCCCGGCGGGCGCTCCGGGAGAGCCGCGTGCCACGCGCGGGCATCTGGGCCGGTCCGGACGCCGCCGTTGCCGCCTCGCTCATCGTGCTCCCCTTCGGTACCGCTGTCGTGCCGGGTCACCTTACCCGCCGGTAGCCACCGACGTGGGATGACGCGTGCCGGGAGACGTGCAACGTGTCACCGACGGGCGCCGATCTCACCCCTGGCCGTGCCCCGCGACGACGCTGCGGAAACCGCGCAAGCGCAGGCTGTTGGCCACCACGAACACGGAGCTGAACGCCATCGCGGCGCCCGCGATCATCGGGTTGAGCAGCCCGAGCGCAGCCAGCGGGAGGGCCGCGACGTTGTAGGCGAACGCCCAGAACAGGTTGCCGCGGATGGTGCTCAGGGTACGCCGGGCCAGCCGGATCGCGTCGACCGCGGCCAGCAGGTCGCCGCGGACGAGCGTGAGGTCGCTCGCCTCGATCGCCACGTCCGTCCCCGTGCCGATCGCGAGGCCGAGATCGGCGGTGGCGAGGGCGGCGGCGTCGTTCACGCCGTCGCCGACCATCGCGACCGTCCGCCCCTCGGCCTGCAGCCGGCGCACGACGGCGACCTTGTCCTCGGGCAGCACGTCGGCGATCACGTCCGGCGGGTCGATGCCCGCCTCTGCGGCGACGGCGCGGGCCGCGGCCTCGTTGTCGCCGGTGAGCAGGATCGGGGCGAGCCCGAGGTCGCGCAGCCGCCCGACGGCCTCGGCGCTGGTCGGCCGCAGCGAGTCGGCCACGACGAGCACGCCGCGCGCCCGGCCGTCCCAGCTCACGCACACCGCCGTCCGTCCGGCCGCCTCCGCCCGCTCGCGGGCCTCGGCCAGCTCCGCGGGCAGCTCGATGCCGTACTCGGCGAGCAGCGCGGGCCGCCCGACCAGGACGGCGTGCGCCACGACCCGGCCGGTGCCGCCGGCGGGGGTGATCGGTGAGGCGCCGGTGGCGGCACGGACCGGCGCCGGCAGGCCGGGGAGCTGCGCGAGCTCCGCCACCACGCCCTGCACGCCGAGCCCGGCCCGGTTCTCGAAGTCGGACACGCCGGGCAGGCCGCCGAACCGCTCGCGCCCGGCCACCGCGATCGCCCGCGCGACGGGGTGCTCGGAACCGTCCTCGACCGCCGCGGCCAGCCGCAGCACGTCCTCCTCGGACTCCCGGCCGGCCGGGTGCACCTCCAGCAGGCGCATCCGCCCTCTCGTCAGCGTGCCGGTCTTGTCCAGGACCACGGTGTCGGCGCGGCGGGTGGACTCGAGGACCTCCGGGCCCTTGATGAGCACGCCGAGCTGGGCGCCCCGCCCGGTCCCGACCAGCAGCGCGGTGGGCGTGGCGAGACCCAGCGCGCACGGACAGGCGATGATCAGCACGGCGACCGCGGCGGTGAAGGCGGGTGCGGCGCCGGAGCCGCTGCCCAGCCAGAACCCGAGCGTCCCGACGGCGAGCGCGATCACGACCGGCACGAACACGCCGGAGACCCGGTCGGCCAGCCGCTGCACCGCGGCCTTGCCGTTCTGCGCCTCCTCGACGAGCGCGGCCATCCGGGCGAGCTGGGTGTCCGCGCCGACCCGGGTGGCCCGCACGACCAGCCGCCCGCCGGCGTTCACGCACCCGCCGACCACCGCGGAGCCGGGGGAGACCTCGGCCGGCACGGACTCGCCGGTGATCATCGAGACGTCGACGGCCGACGTCCCCTCCTCGACCTCGCCGTCCGTGGCGACCTTCTCGCCGGGGCGGACCAGGAACCGATCGCCGACCCGGAGCCGGTCGACCGGGACCCGCACCTCGGTCTCGCCGCGGAGCACCGAGACCTCGCGCGCACCGAGCTCGAGCAGCGCCCGCAGGGCCGCCCCGGCGGTACGCTTGGACCGGGCCTCGAAGTACCGGCCGGCGAGGATGAAGGTGGTGACGCCGGCGGCGACCTCGAGGTAGATCGCGTCCGCCCCGCCGCCGCGCGTGACGGTCAGCTCGAAGGGGTGGCGCATGCCCGGTACGCCCGCGCCGCCCCACAGCAGCGCGTACAGCGACCACGCCAGCGCGGCGAGCATGCCCAGCGAGACCAGCGTGTCCATGGTCGCGGCGCCGTGCCGCAGGTTCGTCCAGGCCGCGCGGTGGAAGGGCAGCGCCCCCCAGACGACGACGGGTGCGGCCAGGGTCAGGGAGATCCACTGCCAGGAGGTGAACTGCAGGGCCGGGACCATCGCGAGCACGATCACCGGGACCGCGAGCACCGCGCTCACGGTCAGCCGGGTCCGCAGGTCGCGGGCGTGCCGTGCGGCCGGGTCCTCCCGTTCCTCCTCGGCTGTGGGCGGCGCGGGCAGCTTAGCGGTGTACCCGGCGGCCTCCACGGTCGCGACCAGGTCCTCGGGCGAGACGTCCACGGGGTGGGTGACCGTGGCCTTCTCGGTCGCGTAGTTCACCGACGCCGTGACGCCGGCCATCTTGTTGAGCTTGCGCTCCACGCGGTTCGCGCAGGATGCGCACGTCATGCCGCCGATCGCGAGCTCGATCCGCGAGCCGGCCTCCGGAGTGGTCGGGGCGCTCATCGGGCACCTCCCGTCGCGGTGGCCGCGCCGGTCGTCGGGACGGTGAAGTCGACCGTGTGGATCTCGCCGGCGTGCCGGAACCGGAGGAACAGACGGTAGGTCCCCTCCGTCGGCACCGTGGCGGTGAAGGCGATGCCGGGGCCGGAGCGGTCCCCGGGCTCCGCGCGGGTCTGGGCGGTGACGGCCGTGTAGGCCAGGTCGCCGGCCCGCAGCGCGACGAGGTCGCCGAACGTCCCGCGCTCCGGCTCGAGGTCGGTGACGGCCCGCCCGTCGAGGCTGACCGTCGCGAAGATCGCGGACTCGGTGCCCGCGCGCAGGTCGCCGTCGATCCGGACCTGGTACCCGCCGACCTGGGCGGCGCGCGCGGGCGGGAACTCCAGCGGCGCGAACTCGCCCGGCGCGAAGACGTCCGTGCCCAGCACGGTGGGCGTGCCGCCGGCGGGGGTGAACTCGGCGAGCACCCGCCAGGTCCCGGCGGTGGGCAGCTGCAGCGGGGCGCGCCAGGTGCCGTCCGCGGCCATCTCGGGGTGGGCGACCTGCAGCCCTGCGCCGTCCCGGCGGACGACGAGCAGACGCAGCGCCGAGCCGTCCGCCCCCGGGGTGAAGGCGGTGACGGGCGCGCCGCCGGGGCCCGTGACGGCGAAGGCGAGGTCGGTGGCGCCGCCGGCGGAGGCCGCCGTCGTGGCCGGGACCAGCGTGTACCCGCCGGCGGTGGTGGCGAGGCCGTCCGTGCCGGCGCGGGTGACCGCGGTGCCCTGCAGGTCCATGTCCATCCCGGCGTGGACGTCTGCGGGGGCCTCCGCCGAAGCCGGGGCGGGAGGGCCGAGCGAGGGCTGCGCCAGTGCGCCCGCGCCCCAGGCAGCGCCGAAGACCACGCCGAGAATCCCGACGTAGGCCGCGAGACGTACCGCCGTGAGCATGCCCTCTTCCTTCCGCCGACCTGCCGCCCGGCAGGTCCGAACATACCAACGGGGGGTATCGCCCGTCGGATACGGGGGTCGAGGTGGGAGCCGTCACCGGCCCGGCTGACCAGCCGCGACGACGGAGGGGTGCGCCCGTCGGCGTCCGGAGTGGCCGCGGGAGTGGCCGCGGGCGCGCCGTTCTTGCCATCCTCGGGACGTGGTCTCCCTCTCGCTGCCGCTCGTTCACCCGCGGTTCGCCCGGGCCTCCGCACCTGCGCCGTTGGGGGAGCCCGGCGACCTCGGCGCGCTGCCCCCGCTGCCCGTGCACCAGCCGGCGTGGCCGGGCCGGCACGTCACGGCCGGCGGCGTGACGCTGCACGTCCGCGAGACGCCGGGGGAAGGTCCGGACGCCGTCTACGTGCACGGGCTCTCCGGCTCCGCCACGAACTGGACCGACGTCGCGGGCCTGCTGGCGCCGCGCGTGGCCGGCACCGCCGTCGACCTGCCCGGGTTCGGCTACACCGAGCCGGTCCCGTCCTGCGACTACAGCCCCGCCGGGCACGCCGACGCGCTGCTGTGCTGGCTGGCCGGACGCGGGCGGCCGGTGCACCTGCTCGGGAACTCGCTGGGCGGCGTCGTCGCCATGCTGGTGGCGGCCCGGCGGCCGGAGCTGGTGCGCACGCTCACGCTCGTCTCGCCCGCGATGCCGGACCGGCGGCCGGACCCGCGCCGGATGTCGGACCCGCGGATGGCGGTGGCCTGGATCCCCGGGCTGGGCAGCCGGGCCCGCGCGCAGCTGGCGGCCATGACCCCGCGTGCCCGGGCCGAGGCGACCATGCGGCTGTGCTTCGGCGACCCCGGCCGGGCCACGGACGCCCGGCTGGACGAGACGGCGCAGGAGATCGCCGCCCGGGGGCGGCAGCCGTGGGCGGGGCAGGCGATCGACCGGTCCGCGTTCGGGATGTTCCGCAGCTGGATGGGGCCCGGTCTGTGGCGGATCGCCGCCCGGGTGCCGGTGCCCACGCTGGTGGTCTGGGGCGACCGGGACCGGCTGGTCCACCCGCGGCTCGCGGTCCGGACGGCCCGCACCTTCCCGGACGGCCGGCTGGTCATGCTCGAGGGCGTGGGGCACATCGCGCAGATCGAGACGCCGGACCGCGTCGCCGCCGCCGTCGCCGCGTTCTGGGACGCGCCGGGGGATGGGAACATGTCCGTCGACGAACGTGTTGCGGCAAGGGACCGCTGAAGACGCGCAGGGAGTTGTGGACATGGCGCTACCGCCGCTCGTGGAGCCGGCCGCCGAACTGACCAAGGACGAGGTGGAGCGGTACAGCCGCCACCTGATCATCCCGGACGTCGGGATGGACGGCCAGAAGCGGTTGAAGAACGCGAAGGTGCTGGTCGTGGGCGCCGGCGGGCTCGGGTCGCCCGCGCTGCTCTACCTGGCCGCGGCCGGGGTCGGCACGCTGGGGATCGTGGAGTTCGACGAGGTCGACTCCTCCAACCTGCAGCGCCAGATCATCCACGGCCAGTCGGACATCGGCCGGCCGAAGGCCGAGTCGGCGCGCGACTCGATCAAGGAGGTCAACCCGCTGGTCGAGGTGCGGCTGCACCAGACCCGGCTGGACTCCTCCAACGTGCTGGAGATCTTCGCCGACTACGACCTCATCCTCGACGGCACGGACAACTTCGCCACCCGCTACCTGGTGAACGACGCCGCCGTGCTCTCGGGCAAGCCGTACGTCTGGGGCTCGATCTTCCGCTTCGAGGGCCAGGCCTCGGTGTTCTGGGAGGACGCCCCGAACGGCCAGGGCCTGAACTACCGCGACCTCTACCCCGAGCCGCCGCCCCCCGGCATGGTCCCCTCGTGCGCCGAGGGCGGCGTGCTGGGCGTGCTGTGCGCGTCGATCGGGTCGATCATGGTCAACGAGGCGATCAAGCTCATCACCGGTATCGGTGAGCCCATCCTCGGCCGGCTGGTCATCTACGACGCCCTCGAGATGACCTACCGCCAGGTGCGGATCCGCAAGGACCCGGACACCCCGAAGATCACCGAGCTGATCGACTACGAGGCGTTCTGCGGGACCGTGTCGGACGACGCGCAGCGGGCCGCCGCGGGCAACACGATCACCGCGCTCGAGCTCAAGGAGATGATGGACGCGGGCAAGGACTTCGCGCTCATCGACGTCCGCGAGCAGCACGAGTACGACATCGTGAACATCCCCGGCGCGGTGCTGATCCCCAAGGACCGGATCCTGTCCGGCGAGGCGCTGTCCGAGCTGCCCCAGGACAAGCCGATCGTGCTGCACTGCAAGTCCGGCGGGCGGTCCGCCGAGGCGCTCGCGGCGCTGCACAGGGCCGGGTTCGCCGACGCCGTGCACGTCGGCGGCGGCGTGCTGGCCTGGGTCAAGCAGGTGGAGCCGGACAAGCCCAGCTACTGATCCCTCCCCTCCGCGCGAGGCTCACACCGCCCGGCCCGGTTTTCACCGGGTCGGGCGGTGTGGTGTTTCCGGGGCTTGTCCGGCGCCGGCGGCGCGTCGCGGACTGTGATCAACTCGTGGCGACCGGGTGCCGGTGGCGGGTGGAACGGAGCAGCCCCGGCGGCCCGTCCTGACCGGCCGTGGTCGGCGTCGTTCCGATGAGGACGGTCGCGCCGCCGCGCGCCGTAGCATCCCGACCCGGTGGTGATCGACCACGCGGGAGCCGGAGGTGCCGGGTGGTGGGGGACGTCGCAGTTCACGGGTCGTCCGATGTGGTCTGTGCGCTGCCCGGCTGTGGTGCGCCGATCGAACCGGTCACCGGTCGGCCCCAGCGGAAGTACTGCTCGACGGCGCACCGGGCGGCGATGCGCCGGCTCCGGCGGGCGGCCGCGCACGCCGCGCAGGACCCGCGGGTGGTGGAGACGCTGCCGTGGTTACGGGAGCCGTCGTCCGGGTCGGCCCCGGGGTTCTCCCCGGTCGCCGGACCCGTGCCCGCTCCCCGGGACGGGTGCGAAGGTCCTCGGCCCGGGTCCACGGGCCGTGCGGGACGGGCACGCCGGGCCCGGGGTCCGGCCCGCCGCCGGCGCGCGGTCGCGGTGCTCGGGGCCACGGCCGTCCTGCTCGGCGGGTACGTGCTGACCGTGGCGTCCTCGCCGGGGCAGGCGCCGCAGGGCGTCGTCACGGGGCCGACGTCGACGGAGCAGTGGGCGAGCCGCGCCGAGCTCGTGCTGGTCGCGGTGAACCGCCAGCTCGACCTCCTCGCCCGGACCGAGCAGGCGTGGAACGCCAGCGAGGCGGCCCGGGCCGGCACCCCGCCGTCCGCCCTGCGCCGGCTGCAGCAGCGCCGACAGCTCCTCGAACGGCAGCGCGCAACGCTGCAGGCCCAGCTGGAGAGCTACCGGGAGCTGGAGCGCAGCGCCGACGAGCTGGAACGTGCCGAGGCCCGGCTCGCCGCGATCGAGAAGCTGCTGGCCGAGGGTCCGGCCGGCGACCCGGCCTGGTCCGCCGCGCTCGCGGCGCAGCGGGACCTGCGGATCCGCCAGCGCGACGGGATCCGGCAGCAGGTCGCCGCGTTGCGCTCCGGCGTCGACGCGGCCTCCCGCACGCCCCTGCCCGATCCCGCGGTCGAGGCCGGCCGCACGGACCGTGTCTCCGCCGAGGTGCTCGACGCCGCGGCGGGCCGGCCCGCTCCCGCGCCCACGCCGGGGCTGCACGCGCAGCCGCCGGCGGTGCAGGTCCGGGACGAGGTGGAGGACCGGCCGGCCGCCGTCGTCGGGACGAGCGGGCCGCCGGATCCCCGCGGGCCGGTCGACGAGACCGCGGAGCGGGACCGGTACGGGCGGGCCGCGGGCGATGGGGTCGCGTCCGGCGGGCGCGGGGCCGGCCGGGCTGTCGGCGCGGCAGGCCGCGGTGCCGGCGACGGCGTCGATCGGGTCGGACGCGCGGCCGGCGACGGCGCCGGCAGGGTCGGACGCACGGCGGGCGACGGTGTCGGCAGGGTCGGCGAGGGCGCCGGCGCCGCCGTGGGCTCGGTGGGTCGGGCCGCGGGGGCCGGACCGGCGGGCGAGGGTGCCGGGCGGGCCGTCGGAGCGGGCGCCCGCGGGACGGGCGAGGCCGTGGGCGCGGTCGGGGAGGGCGGCGGCGAGGCCGTCGGCACCGCGGCCGAGGGCGTCGGCGGGGCGGCGGGCGCGACCGCGACCGGTGCCGGGAACGCGCTCGACGAGGCCGGTCAGGGCCGCGGGGCCGCGGGGGCGCTGGCGGACGGGGCCGGCGAGGGCGTCGAGTCCGTGGGCGCCGGGGCCTCGAACGGGGTGAACGCCCTCGGATCGGCCGCCGGTCGGGGTGTGGGCGCGGTCGGCGACGGCGGGAGCGACGTGCTCCGCGAGCTCGGCGGGGTCGCCGGGGCGGGGACGAGGTCGGGATCGGCGGGGCCCGGCGCCGACGGCGCTGTGACGACCGCCGGTGATGATGTCGCTCCGGGGGTCGGTGCGGGGAGCTCCGGGGACGCCGGGGTCGGCGAGGTCGCGGCGGTCGCGGCCGCTGCTGTGGCTGCCGTGGATGCTGCGGGTGTGACGCCGGTCGGCGGTGGTCTCGCCGGACCGGCCGCCGCGGCCACCGTTGCTCCGGCCGCGCCGGGCGTCGCCGCGGCGGTGGCGGGACCCGTGGCCCGCTCGATGACGGGTGGGATCGGCGCGCCGTACGTGGAGGAGGCGGTGCACGAGGCGGACCGCCGGGCTGCCGAGGCCGCGGCGACGCCCGCGCCGACGCGGGAGGGCGTCGCGGCCACCCCATCCTCGGGCACCGTCGACGCGCAGGCTCGCGCCGCTGCGGCTCCCGCCGCGGCCGCGACGCGGAAGGCCGTGGGGTCCGTCGCGTCGGGCGAGAGGGCGACGGCCAAGGTCGTCCGGGCCTCCGCCCCGGCGGGGTCGGTCCGGTCCGGGTCTGCGTTCGCCCCCGACATGGCTGCCGCCGCCGGTGCGTCGGCCCGGCGGGCATCCGCGGAGATCGCCGAGGACCAGGTCCCGCGCGGGTCGCGCTCCTCCGGCGGCCCGGCGGAGGCCGCTGCACGGGAGGCCGTCGCGCGGGAGTTCGCGGGGGCAGGTGAGCGGCGGTCGCCGGAGGCGGCTGCGCCCGCGGCTGTGGCGCGGGAGTCCGCGCGGGCAGGGCAGCGCGGCGAGGGACGGTCCGCGGAGGCGGCGGCGCGTGAGGCCGTCGCCCGCGAGTTCGCCGACCCAGCCGAGCGCGCGCGGCGGTCGACCCCTGACTCCGGCTCGCAGCGCTCCCATGGTCGACAGGACGACGACAGCGACCGCTCCGACCGGGACCGCTCCGACCGGGACCGCTCCGACCGGGACCGCTCCGACCGGGACCGCTCCGACCGGGACCGCTCCGACCGGGACCGCTCCGACCGCGACCGCTCCCACCGGAGCTCCGACGACTCCGACCGCGACGGCACGTCGCACCGGACGTCCCGGGCCCACGGCTCCCACGACCACCACCACGAGCGAGGGGTGCACCACCACGACCACGCCGACCACGACGAGGAGCACTGACCCACACACCCCTGCGCTCAGTGCACGACGCCCCGACCTCCGGTTCCGGGCAGCGGGCACGAGCCGAGCTCGAGGCTGTCCGGATGAGCACCACTGCTGTCCGTGGTGCCCGCGACGACGACGGTGCTCATCTCGACCACCCCCGCGTGCCCGCCCCGCCCGCGAAGAGTTCTCCGCGTGGCACTCCTGCTCCATGGGTGCGCGCAGGTAGCGTGGCGCCCCGTGACGGCAGCACCCACGGTCCCGCAGGCGAGCGCGCTCCCCGAGCACGTCCGCGTCGCCTTCGGCGTGAAGGACGCGACGCCCCGGCCCGTGGTCTGGGCCGGGCAGCGCGCCTGGCACTGCGGTGAGGTCCTGCTGCGCCCGGTGGCCGACAACGCGATGGCCGCGTGGTCCGCGGGCGTCCTCGAGACGCTGGACGTCGAGGCGGTCCGGCTGGCCCGCCCCGTCCGCTCGTCGGACGGCCGGTGGGTCGTCGCGGGCTGGGCCGCGTCCCGGTTCCTCGCCGGCGCCTCCGAACCCCGGCACGACGACGTCGTCTCGGCCAGCCTGCGCCTGCACGCCGCGACCGCCACCGTGCAGCGTCCCCGCCTGCTCGACAACCGGGACGACCTGCTGGCCCGCTCCGCCGCCGCGGCCTTCGGCGAGCGCCGCTTCGCCCTCGACGAGGCCTCCGGTGGCCGGCTGTTCGCCGAGCTGGCCGCGCACCGGCGCCCGATGAAGTCGCCGCCGCAGGTCGTGCACGGCGAGCTGTTCGGCGCCGTGCTCTTCGACGGGGACGGCACGCCCGTCGTGCTGGACCTGGTGCCCTTCTGGCGCCCGCCGGAGTGGGCCGCGGCGGTCGTCGTCGTCGACGCGATCGCCTGGGGCGGGGCCGACGAGGGCCTCATGGACCGCTGGGCGCACCTCGACGAGTGGCCCCAGGCGTTGCTGCGCGCCGCCCTCTACCGGCTCGCCCTGCACGCCCAGCACCCCGACGCGTCGGCCCGCAGCGTCGCCGGGCTGGAGCGGGTGGCCGGGCTCGTCAGCGCCCGGCTCTGAGTCCGGCAGCACGTCCCTCACAGCCCTGACCTGCGCGTCGTGACCTCACACCGCAGCTGACCGAACGTGAGCGGGCCTTTGCGCCCGTGTCACACGGCGCCACCCCGGGGTAATCCCCGCTGCCTACCGTCCTGCGCATCCGAGAGACACGACCACGGATGCGCAGGAGGAGCCGGCGTGACAGCCACCGCAGAAGGACCGATCGACACGGAGACCGGGACCGTGTCCCGCGGCGTCGCCGGGGGGCGGTGGATCCAGCACTGGGAGCCGGAGGACGCCGGGTTCTGGGAGCGCACCGGCAAGGGGATCGCGAACCGCAACCTCTGGGCCTCGATCTTCGTCGAGCACGTCGGGTTCTCGGTGTGGACCCTCTGGTCGGTCTTCGTGCTGTTCATGGGCCCGGAGTACGGCGTCGACGCGGCCGGGAAGTTCTTCCTCGGCGCGACCGCCACGCTCGTCGGCGCGATCCTCCGGGTGCCCTACACCTTCGCCGTCGCCCGCTTCGGCGGCCGCAACTGGACGGTGATCAGCGGCCTGCTGCTGCTGATCCCGACGATCGCGGCGGCGTTCGTGCTCCAGCCCGGCACCCCGTACTCGGTGTTCGTGCTGATGGCGGCCCTGGCCGGCTTCGGCGGCGGCAACTTCGCCTCGTCGATGACCAACATCAACGCGTTCTTCCCGGAGGGTCGCAAGGGCACCGCGCTGGGTCTCAACGCCGGCGGCGGGAACCTCGGCGTCGCGGTCATCCAGCTCATCGCGCTGCTGGTCATCGCCACCTCGGGCGCCGGCCACCCGAAGATCCTGCTCGCCGTCTACATCCCGCTGATCGTGGTCTGCTCGATCGTCGCGGCCTTCACGATGGACAACATCGCCTCCGTCAGCAACGACAAGGGCGCCTTCTCGCTGGCGCTGAAGGAGCGCGACACCGGGATCATGTCGGTGCTCTACATCGGCACCTTCGGCTCGTTCATCGGTTACAGCTTCGCGTTCGGCCTGGTCCTGCAGACCCAGTTCGGCCGGACCCCGCTGCAGGCCGCGGCCGTCACCTTCATCGGTCCGCTGCTCGGCTCGTTCATCCGCCCCATCGGCGGCTGGATGGCCGACCGGCTGGGCGGGGCCAAGGTCAGCGCGGTGAACTTCGGGCTGATGGCCGTGTCGGCGCTGATCTGCATCGTCGCCTCGGGCAGGAACTCGCTGGCCCTGTTCACGCTCGGGTTCATCCTGCTGTTCGTCTTCTCGGGCATCGGCAACGGCTCGACCTACAAGATGATCCCGGCGATCTTCCGGCGGCAGGCGCTGGAGCGGATCGGTGAGGGCGCCGACCGCGCCGCGGCGATGCTGCACGCCCGCCGCGTCTCCGGTGCCGCGATCGGCCTGATCTCGGCGGTCGGCGCGCTCGGCGGCCTGCTGATCAACCTGGCCTTCCGGCAGTCCTTCGCGGCCACCAGGTCCGGCGTCCCCGCGTTCTGGGCCTTCCTGGCCTTCTACGTGATCTGCGCCGGCATCACCTGGGCCGTCTACCAGCGGCAGGCCTCGTCGGTCCGCACCGGTGAGGGCCAGGTCGCCCTCGCCCGCGTCTGACCGCGGCCCTCGATCCACCCGCACGCACAGCACGAACGCCGCCCGCTGCGGCACAGGAGGTACGACGTGACGGACACACGGCATCTCGTCGTGGTCGGCAACGGGATGGTCGGGCACCGGCTCGTCTCGGCGCTGCGCGACCGCGACGGGCGCGGCGACTGGCGGATCACCGTCCTCGGCGAGGAGACCCGGCAGGCCTACGACCGGGTCGCCCTGTCGTCGTACGTCGACGGGAAGAGCGAGGAGGAGCTGCGGCTCGCCGAGCTCGCGGACCCGCTGGTGGACCTGCGGCTCGGCGACCCCGCGGTCGCCGTGGACCGGGAGCGCCGCACGGTCACCACCGCCTCCGGCGACGAGCTGACCTACGACGCCCTGGTCCTCGCCACCGGGTCCGTCCCGTTCGTGCCGCCGGTGCCCGGCCGTGACCTGCCGAACTGCTTCGTCTACCGCACGCTCGACGACCTCGACGCGATCAAGGCGGCCGCCGCGGCCGCCGTCGCCCGGCCGGGCCCCGGGCGACGCTCCGCGGTCGTCGTCGGCGGGGGGCTGCTCGGCCTCGAGGCCGCCCGGGCGATGCGCCTGCTCGGGTTGTCCCCGCAGGTCGTGGAGATCGCGCCCCGGCTGATGCCGGTGCAGGTCGACGAGGGCGGCGGCGCCCTGCTGCGCGACCTCGTGACCCGGCAGGACATCGCGGTGCGGACCGGTGTCGCCGTCAGCGGCATCCGTGAGGAGCGGGACCGGCTGGTCGCCACCCTGTCCGACGAGGTGGAGCTCGACGCGGACGTCGTCGTCTTCTCCGCGGGGATCCGGGCCGCCGACTCGCTGGCCCGCGAGTCCGGGCTGCGCCTCGGCGAGCGCGGCGGCGTCTGGGTGGACGCGACCTGCCGCACCGAGGACGAGCACGTCTGGGCCATCGGCGAGGTCGCGGCCCTGGAGGGGCGCACCTACGGGCTGGTCGCGCCGGGGTACGCGATGGCCGAGGTCGTCGCGGACCGGCTGCTCGGCGGGCAGGCGTGCATGACGCCCGAGGAGCTGGACATGTCCACCAAGCTCAAGCTGCTGGGCGTCGAGGTGGCGAGCTTCGGGGACGCGCACGCGGCCTCCGAGGGTGCGCTCGCGGTCGTCGTCAACGACCCGGTGGCGGGCACCTACTCGAAGCTCGTGGTGTCCGACGACGCGCAGACCCTGCTGGGCGGTGTGCTGGTCGGGGACGCGTCGAGGTACTCCACGCTCCGCCCGATGGTCGGCATGAAGCTCCCGGCCGACCCGGTCGCGATGATCGCGCCCGGCGGCGTCGAGCTCGGGGCGGACGCGCTGCCGGACTCCGCGCAGATCTGCTCCTGCAACGCCGTGACCAAGGGGGCGCTCAAGGAGGTCATCGGGGGCGGCGCGTGCACGGTCCCGGACCTCAAGGCCTGCACCAAGGCGGGCACGAGCTGCGGCTCCTGTGTCCCGCTGCTGAAGAAGATGCTGGTCGACGAGGGCGTCGAGGTCTCCAAGGCGATCTGCGAGCACTTCGCCTTCTCCCGCGCCGAGCTGTTCCAGATCATCGCCAGCACCGGGATCCGGACCTTCACCGAGCTGGTCGAGAAGCACGGCACCGGCCGCGGCTGCGACCTGTGCAAACCCGCCGTCGCGTCGATCCTGGCCTCGCTGGGCACCGGCCACATCCACGAGGGCGAACAGGCCACCCTGCAGGACACCAACGACCACTTCCTCGCCAACATGCAGCGCAACGGCACCTACTCGGTGGTGCCGAGGATCGCCGGCGGCGAGATCACGCCCGAGGGGCTGATCGTGATCGGCGAGGTGGCGCGGGACTTCGGGCTCTACACCAAGATCACCGGCGGGCAGCGGATCGACATGTTCGGCGCCCGCGTCGAGCAGCTGCCCGCGATCTGGAAGCGACTGGTCGACGCCGGGTTCGAGTCCGGGCACGCCTACGGCAAGTCGCTGCGCACGGTGAAGTCCTGCGTCGGGTCGAGCTGGTGCCGCTACGGCGTGCAGGACTCGGTCGGCATGGCCGTGCTGCTGGAGCTGCGGTACCGCGGGCTGCGCAGCCCGCACAAGCTCAAGTCCGGCGTCTCGGGCTGCGCGCGCGAGTGCGCCGAGGCCCGGTCCAAGGACTTCGGCGTGATCGCCACGGAGAAGGGCTGGAACCTCTACGTCGGCGGCAACGGCGGCGCGACGCCGAGGCACGCGCAGCTCATCGTGCAGGACGTGGACCAGGAGACCCTGATCCGCACGATCGACCGCTTCCTCATGTTCTACATCCGCACCGCGGACCGGCTGCAGCGCACCGCACCGTGGCTGGAGGAGCTGGAGGGCGGGCTCGACCACCTGCGCGAGGTGATCGTCGACGACACGCTCGGCATCTGCGCCGAGCTCGACGCGGCGATGGCCCGGCATGTCGAGAACTACGCCGACGAGTGGCGGGGTGTCCTCGAGGACCCGAAGAAGCTGGAGCGCTACGTCTCCTTCGTCAACGACCCCGAGACGCCCGACCCGACCATCTCGTTCGTGACCGAGCGGGGCCAGCCCGTCCCGACGCCGCGTCCGGGCGATCCCGAGCCCGTCCTGATCGGGGTGCCCGCGTTCGGCCGCCAGGAGGTGCAGTGGTGACCACGACCGACGAGCGTCCGGTGACGGACGACCCGGGGACGGCCCTCCGCTGGGAGACGGCCTGCCGGCTGGAGCGGCTGCAGCCCGAGCGCGGAGTCGCAGCCCTGTTCGGCGACCAGCAGGTCGCGATCTTCCGCACGCACGCGGGCGAGCTGTACGCGATCGGCAACATCGACCCGAAGTCCGGCGCCGCGGTGCTGTCCCGCGGCATCGTCGGGGACCGGGGCGGCGAGCCCACCGTCGCCTCGCCCGTCTACAAGGAGTCGTTCAGCCTCGTCGACGGACGTTGCCTCGACGCTCCCGGGGTCTCCGTGCCCGCGTACCCGGTCCGCGTCCACGACGGTCGTGTGCAGATCGGGTTACGGTGACCACTCCGGCGTTCAGCTCCGACCCCGACGTAGCGGAGAATGCCCCGATGAGCGCCCCCACCACCACCGAGGCGCAGGTCCCCCCACTGGCCGGCTTCACGGTCGGCGTCACGGCCGCCCGCCGGGCCGAGGAGCTGGGCACGATGCTCGAGCGCCGGGGGGCGTGCGTGCAGCACGGGCCGGCGCTGCGCATCGTCCCCCTCGCCGACGACGCCGAGCTCGAGGCCCGCACCCGGGACCTGATCGAGCGGCCGCCGGACGTCACCGTCGCCACGACCGGCATCGGGTTCCGCGGGTGGATCGAGGCCGCGGACGGCTGGGGGATGGGCGAGGACCTGCTGGCCGCGCTGTCGCACGGTGAGCTGCTGGCGCGCGGTCCGAAGGCGCGCGGGCAGATCCGGGCGTCCGGGCTCACGGAGGTGTGGTCGCCGCCGTCGGAGTCCTCGGCGGAGGTGCTCGACCACCTGCTCGAGGAGGGGGTCGACGGACGGCGGATCGCGGTCCAGCTGCACGGCGAACCCCTGCCGGACGTCGTCGAGGCGCTCGAGATGGCGGGCGCCGAGGTCGTCGAGGTGCCGGTGTACCGGTGGGTGCCGCCCGCCGACCTGGCGCCGATGGACCGGCTGACCGACCTCGTGCTGGCCGGCGGTGTCGACATGCTGACCTTCACCAGTGCCCCCGCGGCGGCGAGCCTGCTGGCCCGCGCGGCCGAGCGGGGGCTGCGCGAGGAGCTGGTCGCGGCGCTGCGCGGGCCGGTGCTGGTCGTGTGCGTCGGGCCGGTCACGGCCGCGCCGCTCGAGGCGGTCGACGTCCCGACGCTGCAGCCGCAGCGGTCGCGCCTCGGCGCGATGGTCCGCGCGCTGGAGGCCGAGGCCCCGGCCCGCGCCCGCCGGCTGCCCGTCGCCGGGCACCGGCTGGAGCTGCGCGGGCACGCCGCCCTCGTCGACGGCGAGCTCAAGGCGGTGCCGCCCACCGGCATGGCCCTGCTGCGGGTGCTCGCCCGGCGTCCGGGGCGGGTCGTGTCCCGTGCGGAGCTGCTGCGCGCGCTGCCCGGCGGGGGCGGGGACGAGCACGCGGTGGAGACGGCGATGGCCCGGCTGCGCTCGGCGCTGGGCGTGCCGAAGCTGATCCAGACCGTGGTGAAGCGCGGGTACCGGCTCGCGCTCGACCCCAACGCCGGCCCGTCGCCGCTGGGTGGGCACTGCGTGTCCGGGGACGAGCGATGAGGGCGACGACGACCGTGCCCGACCTGCCGCTGACGCTGCCTCCGTCCGGACCGGGGACGAACCTGCCGCCGCTGGTCCTGGTCGCGCACGGGAGCCGGTCGGACGCCGCCGACGCGGTGGTCCACGAGATCGCGGCCGGGGCGCGCGCCGCGCTGCCCTGCGTCGAGGTGCGGGTCGGGTACGTCGACGTCCGGCGGCCGGCCGTCGCCGACGCCGTCCGCGGGCTCGACGGCGCCGTGGTCCTGCCCGCCTTCCTCGCCTCCGGCTACCACGTGCGCACCGACCTCCCGGCGCAGCTCGCCGAGGTGGGCGCGGGGCCGGACCGGTTCGTCGTCACGCCGGCGCTCGGCCCCGACCCGCTGCTCGTCCGCGCGGCGCTGGCCCGGCTGGCCGACGCCGGGCACCGGGTCGGCGACACGGTCGTCCTGGCGGCCGCCGGGTCCTCCGACGCCGCCGCCGTCGCCGAGGTCCGGGCCGCGGGGAAGATGCTGGCCGACGCGCTCGGCCGCAGCGTGCGGGTCGGGTTCGCCGCCACCGCCACCCCTCGGATCGACGCCCTGGTCGAGGGCCTGCGCCGCGCCGGGTCCGAGCGCATCTCGGTGGTGTCCTGGCTGCTCGCACCGGGGGTGTTCCACACCCGGGTCCGGGACACCGGCGCCGACGCGGTGGGCGACCCGCTCGGCGCGCACCCGGACGTCGTCGCCGCCGTGGTGGCGCGCTACCACGCCGGCGTGGAGACGGGTCGGGTCGCGGCGTAGGAGTCGCGCCCGCCGGCGCTGCTGTGAGTGGCGACGGTCGCCACTCACGACGCGCTGCTGGCGGGGAAGTGCGGGATCGGCGCGGCTGCCCCCGGCCGCCGCAAGTCGGCGCCGCAGGGTGATCGTCAGATGCGTGCGTCCATGGCTTGCCGAGGGACCATCGCCGCATCCGGCCGCTGATCTAGGGCGCGGTCGAGATCGCGCCCCAGGTTGATCGTCGGGTGCGTGCGTTCAGGGCTTGCCGAGGGACCGTCGCCGCACACGGCCGCTGACCATGGGGCGGTCGTGGGAGCGGCGCTCCGGCGTGATCGGCGGGCGCGTGCAGGGGGAGCGGGTGCGTCGGCCCGAGAGCACGGCATCGCTGTCAGCGGCGCGGGCGTTCGCGGCGGGCGCGTGCGGCGACGGCCGGTGCGGCGACCCGGACCGCGCCGGAATGCCGATCAGCGGCGGTCGCGGGGGAGGCGGCCGTCGACGAGGAGCACGCCCTCGGCCCGCAGCCGCGCGGACTGCTCCTGCGCGATGTGCGGGGCGCAGGAGCCGTCGGCGCGCAGGACGCGGTGCCAGGGCAGGTCGTGGCCGTCCTCCGCGAGGATCCGGCCCACCAGCCGCGCCCGGCCGGGGATGCCGGCGTCGGCGGCGACCCGCCCGTACGTGCTGGTCGCGCCCGGCGGGATCGCGGCGACGACGGCACGCACCCGCTCGAGCGTCTCCTCGTCCATCAGCCCTCCAGGAAGCCCCGCAGATGCTCCGCGACCTCGGCGGTCCGCTCCAGGTACAGCATGTGCCCGGTGTCCACCGGGGTGACCGTGAGGTCCGCGCCCAGCTCGGCGCGGCAGGCCTCCAGCCACTTCTCGGACACGAAGTCGGCCCCGGTCGCCGGCATGATCAACGTCCGCAGCCCGGTCGGCGGCACCACGGCCTCGCGCGCCATCTCGCCCCACGCCGCGACCAGCGTCGCGCGCGAGTAGCGCCACCGCCACGCGCCGTCCCGCTGCTCGAGATGGGCATCGACCTCGGCGTCGACCAGCTCCGCCGGCACGTCCGCCCAGCTCTCCGCCTTGGCCGCCCGGGCCGCCGCGCGGTCGGGGAACGACTCGTCCTCCCGCGACTCCTCGGCGGTCTCGAGCATGTCCTGCGGGTCGAGCCCGATCGCCGGGTCGAGCAGCACGAGCCTCGTGACGCGCTCCGGTGCGGTGCGGGCGAGATGGGTCGCGATCGCCCCGCCGAACGAGTGCCCGACCACGGCCGCCCGGTCGATCCCGTGCGCGTCGAGCACGCCGAGCGCGTCGGCGACGTGCTGCTCCAGGTTCCACGGCGGCACCCACGGCGACCGCCCGTGCCCGCGGAGGTCGACGCCGAGCCAGCGCAGCCCCGGCAGGGCCTCGGTCAGCGGCCGGAAGCGCAGACCGTGCCCGGTGACACCGTGCAGGGCGAGCACCGGTGGACCGTCGGGGTCGCCGGCGAGGTGGACGTGGAGGGGAGCGTCGGGCATGGGGTGATCGTGCCACCCGACCCCGACAGGATCGCCCGTGATTCCGAGCGCTACAGGAGCGCTCCTCCCACGACGGCTTCGTGCCCCTCGGATCGATCACTGAGGCTGTGATCACTGCGACCGTCACGTGAACGCTGCCAGACCGACAGCACGGTGACACTCGGAAGGATCACCAGCACCGCCGCCCCACCTCGTGCCTGGCGGTGGTCGGCAGAGCGACTAGCGCCATTCACCGGGGTAGCCTCCCCACCCCGCGCGGAACTGTCGGTGCGGCGTGGTCGAATCGTCCGCGTGACCCCCGATCCCGCCCGCCGTGCCGCGGTCGACGGCCTGTCCGTCGGCGGCGGTCGGGCGAGCGCGGCCGAAGGACCGCTGCTGGTCCGGCCGGCCCGGCCCGCGGTGCCGGAGCCGGAGTGGGAGGCGGCGGCGCGCCGGGTCGTCGAGCACGAGGCCGGGCCGCTGCGGGTGATCGGCGGGCCGGGCACCGGGAAGACCACGGTGCTGCTCGAGAGCGTGGCGCGGCGGGTGCCGGCAGGCGTGGACCCGGGTCGCATCCTGTTCCTCGTCGGCAGCCGCCGGGCGGCCGCGGACCTGCGCGAACGGATCGTCCGCAGGATCCACCCGGACGATCCCGCGGTCACCGCGATCCGGGCGAACACCTCCCGCGAGATGCTCGTGCGCACCGTGCACTCGTACGCGTTCGGGATCATGCGGCTGCACGCGGCGCGGGCGGGCGACCCACCGCCCCGGCTGCTCGCGGGCGCGGAGCAGGACGCGGTGGTCCGCGACCTCCTGGCCGGCGAGATCGCGAACTGGAACGGCAGCGTGCCCGGCTCCGGCTGGCCCGAGCGGCTCCGGCCCGCGCTCGGCATCCCCGCCTTCGCCGCCGAGCTGCGCGAGCTGCTGCTGCGCGCCGAGGAGCGCGGGCTCGGGCCCGAGGAGCTGCTCGCCCTCGGTGAGCGCCACGGGGTGCCCGAGTGGGAGGCCGCCGGCCGCTTCTTCCGCACGTACGAGCAGGTCATCCTGCTGCGTGGCGCCGCGGGCGGGGCCGCCCCCCACGCCACCGCGCCCGCGCTCGACTCCGCGGAGCTGGTGGCCGCGGCGCTCGACGCGCTGGCCTTCGATCCCGACCTCCTGCACGCCGAGCGCGAGCGCGTCCGCCACCTCCTGGTCGACGACGCGCAGGACCTCGACCCCCAGCAGCTCGAGCTGGTCCGGGTGCTGGCCCGCACCGCGACCAGCACGCTGATCGCCGGCGACCCCGACCAGGCGGTGCTCGGGTTCCGCGGCGCCGATCCGGACGGGCTGCGCGCGGTCGACGCGCCCACCGCGGTGCTGACCGTCGACCACCGGCAGCGGGACGCGGTGCGCGCCGCGGGCGCCCGGCTGGCGTCGCGGCTGGCCGGGTCGGGCGAGGGCAGGTTGCGGGTCGCGCCCGCGTCGCTGTCGCCCGAGGTCCCGGACCCGGGGTCCGTGCTGGTCCGCACCTTCTCCTCGGCGGCCACCGAGGCCGCCTGGATCGCCGACCGGTTGCGGCGGGCGCACCTGGTGGAGGGCGTCCCCTGGTCCGAGATGGCCGTGCTGTCCCGGTCGGCGCGGCGGACCCTGCCCGCGCTGCGGCGCGCCCTGGTCGCGGCGGGTGTGCCGATCGCGGCGCCGCCGGAGGAGCTGCCGCTGGCGCGCCAGCCCGCGGTCCTGCCCTTCCTGCTGATCCTGCGGGCGGCCACCCGGCCCGAGGAGATCGACGCCGACGCCGCCACCGCGCTGGTCACCTCGGCGCTCGGCTCGGGCGACCCCATGCGGATGCGCCGGTTGCGCCGCGGCCTGCTCCGCCTGCACGCGGCGGGGGAGGAGGGCCGGCGCCGCCGCGCGGACCCCGAGCCGCCCCGCGAGGACGCCGACCCGCACGACCTCTCGGCGGAGGACGTGGAACGCGTCGGCAGCGATCCGCTGCTGGTCGAGGCCCTGCGGGCCGCCGCGGCCGGCCGCCCCGACCCGCTCACCGCGCTCCCGCCCGGGGACAGCGCGCCCCTGCGCGCCGTCTCGGCCCTGCTCGCCGCGGCCGCCGAGGCCGCCGGAGAGGGGCGCACGGTCGAGGAGGTGCTCTGGCGGGTGTGGCAGCGCAGCGGTCTGGCCCGTCGTTGGGCCGCCGCCAGCGCCCGCGGCGGCCCGGTGGGCGCCGCCGCCGACCGCGACCTCGACGCCGTGCTCGCGCTGTTCGACGCCGCCGCCCGCTACACCGACCGCCTGCCCGGGGCCGACGTGGCCGGCTTCGCCGAGTACCTGGGCGACCAGCACCTCCCGGGCGACACCCAGACCACCGGCGCACCGCGCGAGGACGCGGTCGCCCTGCTGACCGCGCACGCCGCCCGCGGCCGCGAGTGGGAGGTCGTCGCGGTCCCCGGCGTCCAGGAGGGCAGCTGGCCGGACCTGCGGCTGCGCGGCAGCCTGCTGGGCAACGAGCGGCTGGTCGACGTCGTCGCCGGCGTCGCCGAGCCGACCGGGCCCGAGGCGGCGGTGTCCCGGGTGGCCCCGCTGCTCGCCGAGGAGCGGCGGCTGTTCTACGTCGCGTGCACCCGGGCCCGCCGCACCCTGCTGGTCAGCGCGGTGCACGCGGAGGACGAGCAGCCCTCGCGCTTCCTCGACGAGCTCGACCCGCTGCCGGCCGACGCGTCCGAGGGCAGGCCCACCTTCCGCCCCGGCCGGGCGCTCGTCCTGGCCGAACTGGTCGGCGAGCTGCGCCGCGCCGTCACCGAGCCGGACCACGGCGACCCGCAGCGGGCGGCCCGGCGCCGGCGCGCGGCGGCCCAGCTCGCCCGGCTGGCCGCGGAGAAGGTGCCCGGCGCCCACCCGGACGACTGGTACGGCCTGCCCGAGCCGTCCGCCGACGCGCCGCTGCGCCCCGAGGGCGAGATCGTCTCGGTGTCGCCGTCGGACATCGAGCGGATCCTGTCCTGCCCGCTGCGCTGGGTGCTCGAGCGGCACGGCGGCAACGAGACCGGCGCCCTGTCGGCCGTCACCGGCTCGCTCGTCCACGCCCTGGTGCAGGCGGAGGCCGCCGGCGCCGCGCCCGCGGAGCTCGACGCCGCGCTGCGCACCGCCTGGGCCCGGCTCGACGCCGGCGCGCCCTGGTTCGGCCGCCGCGAGCTGGCCCGGGTGCGCGGGATGCTCGCCGGCTACGCCCAGTGGCTCCGCGAGAGCCGCGCGCAGGGCCTGCGCCTGGTCGCCGTCGAGCACCCCGTGCAGCTCGACATCGAGGGCGACGACCCGGACGAGATCGAGGTCGGCACGCCCCGACCCACTGTGCGGCTGCGTGGCCGCGTCGACCGGCTGGAGGTCGACGCGGAGGGCCGCCCGGTCGTCGTCGACGTCAAGACGGGGCGGACCGCGGTGAGCGCCGCGTCGGCCGCCGAGCACCCGCAGCTCGCGGTCTACCAGCTCGCCGCGACCCTGGGCGCCTTCTCCGACCTGGTCGGCGAGGGCGCCGCGCCCGGCGGCGCGCGCCTGGTGTTCGTCGCCGACCGGAAGGCGACGGGCTCGCCGAAGGAGCCGGTCCAGCCCCCGCTCGACGCCGAGGCCGCCGGCCGGTGGCGGGACGTGGTGTGGGAGGCGGCGCGGCAGACCTCGGGCCCGGCGTACGTCGCGCACGTCGGACCGGACTGCGACCGTTGCCCCGTTCGGGGGAGTTGCCCCGCCGTGGAGTCCGGTCGCTCGGTGGTCGAGGAGTGAGCCGGGTGGGCATCGCCGCCGCCGCGTCCGCACGGCGGCGACCGTGCAGCGCGCCCGTGCGTCCGCTCGGAGTATCGGCGGTCACCCGGCCGTGTGTCCGCGCTAGGTTCGGGCGCGTCCCCCTTGCGTTTCTTCCCGTCGCGCCGCTGCTCCCCGCGTCGCCGCGCGGCGGTCCGGTCCCTGGAGGCTCCCCGTGTTCCGCCAACGCGTCCGTGCGGTCGGCCTCGCCGGCCTGCTGGCCGTCGTGCTCAGCGCGTGCGGCTCCGCGGCCGAGCCCGAGCTGACGCCCGCACCCGACTCGTCGCAGGGCGCCCTGCTGGCCCAACCCACCACGGCGCCTCCCCCGACGTCCGAGGCAGCGCCGACACCGGCCCCGACCACCACGCCGAAGCCGACCACCACGAAGAAGGCGGCCCCGAACGCGGCCCGGCAGGCTGCGGCGGCCTCGTCCGGCGTCGCCTGGGTGCCGGTCGGGGGCGACGAGTTCACCGGCGGCTCCCTCGACAAGGGCAGCTGGGGCACGTACGACTCGGTCGGCGCCTTCGGCAACGGCCGGCGCAGCCCCGACGCGGTGTCCGTGGTCGACGGCGCGCTCACGATCACCGCCCGGCCCGGGGACGGCGGGGTGTCGGGCGGCGTCGCCCACGCCAAGGGCCAGCTGTACGGGCGCTGGGAGTTCCGCGCCCGCACCGACAAGGGCCGCGGCTGGGGCTCGGCGATCCTGCTCTGGCCGGACTCGGAGAAGTGGCCGGACGACGGCGAGCTGGACATGATGGAGGTCCCCGGCGAGAACCGGGACCTGGCGCACACGATCATCCACTACGGCGGATCGGCCAACAAGACGTTCGGCGACGCCACCAAGGGCGACTTCTCGCAGTGGCACACGTTCGCGTTCGAGTGGCTGCCGGACCGGCTGACCGCGTACATCGACGGCCGGATGACGTTCGAGACCACCGACAAGGCGATGATCCCGACCACGCCGATGCACGCCACCATCCAGCTCGACCAGGGCCCCGCCAAGGACTGGCTCGCGGCGCCGGACGACACCACCCCGGCCGAGACGCGGCTGCAGGTCGACTACCTGCGGGTCTCCGCACTGCCCGGCCAGGCCGCCTGAGCCCGTCCCCACCCCTCGTCCCCATCGCCCCCGCCCGGCAGGTCCTGTCGGTGCGGTCGGGTAGACAGGTGCCGTGACGCTCGCCCCCGCCGACACACGCCTCCCGCCCGCGGTGCTGGCGCGCGCCCTGGGGCTGCCGCCGCCCACCGAGGAGCAGGCCGCGGTGATCGCCGCGCCGCCCGAGTCCGCACTGGTCGTGGCCGGGGCCGGCGCGGGCAAGACGGAGACGATGGCGGCCCGCGTCGTCTGGTTGGTGGCGACGGGGCAGGTGCTGCCCGAGCAGGTCCTCGGGCTCACGTTCACGCGCAAGGCCGCGCAGCAGCTCGGCACCCGGGTTCGCTCCCGGCTGCGCCGCCTCGCCGGCTCCCCGCTGCTCGACGAGCTGGACCCCGGCGGGGGGCGGCGCGCCGCGCTGCTCGCGGGCGAGCCGACCGTCGCGACCTACCACGCCTACGCCGGCCGGCTCGTCGCCGAGCACGCGCTGCGGCTGCCCGCCGAGCCGGCGTCGCGGCTGCTGGGCGAGACGGCCGCGTGGCAGCTGGCGCACCGCGTCGTCTCGTCCTGGGCGGCGGACCTCGAGGTGGACCGGGTGCCCGCCACCGTCACGGGCTACCTGCTGGCGCTGGCGGGGGAGCTGGGGGAGCACCTCGTCGAGCCGGAGCGGCTGCGTTCCTTCACGGCGGGGATGCTGGCGGTGCTGGAGAACGCACCGCCGGGCAAACGCCAGCGGGCCGAGCCGTCGCAGAAGTACCGGGACCGGATGGCGGCGCAGCGGCTGCGGGCCGAGCTGCTGCCGCTGGTCGAGGAGTACGCGCGGCGCAAGTCCGCCGAGCGCGCCATGGACTTCTCCGACCAGCTCGCGATCGCCGCCCGGGTCGCGGAGGCCCGGCCCGAGGTCGGCGCGATCGAGCGGGCGCAGTACCGGGCCGTGCTGCTCGACGAGTACCAGGACACCGGGCACGCCCAGCGCGTCCTGCTCCGCGCGCTGTTCGGCCGCATTCCCGGCGAGCCGGCGCGGGAGGAGCCGCTGGCCGTGACCGCGGTCGGCGACCCCTGCCAGTCCATCTACGGATGGCGCGGCGCGAGCGCCGGCAACCTCACGCGCTTCCGCACCGACTTCCCGCGTCCGGGCGGCGAGCCCGCCCGCGAGTACGGCCTGCTCACCAGCTTCCGCAACCCCGCGGAGGTGCTCGACCTGGCCAACGCCGTGTCCGAGCCGCTGCGCACCGCGCCGGACTCGGTGGCCGTCGGTGCGCTGCGGCCGGGGCCGCAGGCGGTGCCCGGCGAGGTGCGGGTGGCGCTGCACCCGGACGTCGTCGCCGAGGTCGAGTGGGTGGCGGACGGGATCGCGGCGCACTGGCGCGCCCGGGACGCGGTGGGCGAGGGCCCGCCGACCTCCGCGGTGCTGGTGCGCCGCCGCGGCGACATGGACGCCCTCGCCGCCGCGCTGCGCGCCCGCGGGCTGCCGGTGGAGGTCGTCGGGCTGGGCGGGCTGCTCGACACCCCGGAGGTCCGCGACCTGGTCAGCGCGCTGCGGATCGTGGCGGACCCGCTGGCCGGCCCGGCCGCGGTCCGGCTGCTCACCGGCGCCCGGTGGCGGCTCGGGGTGAGCGACCTGGCCGCGCTGTGGGCGCGGGCCCGCGAGCTGGTGCCGCCGCTGCCGCCGCGGCCCGGCCCGCTGGCACCCGAGGAGCTCGCGCTGGGTGCGCTGCCGGGGGAGCAGGCCGAGCAGGCCGGCCTGGTCGACGCGCTGGACGACCCGGGCGAGCCCGAGCGCTACTCCCCGGCCGGGTACGCGCGGATCACCCGGCTCGCGCGCGAGCTGTCCTGGCTGCGATCGCGCGCGTCGGCGCCGCTCACCGACCTGGTCGCGGACGTCGAGCGCGTCCTGCTGCTGGACGTCGAGACCGCGGCCCGACCCGGGCCCGCCGGCCGGGCGCACCTCGACGCCTTCGCGGACGTCGTCGCCGACTTCGCGACCGGGGCCGAGGTGGCGAGCCTGCCCGCGCTGCTGGACTACCTCGAGACCGCCGAGAAGGCCGAGGACGGGCTGTCCCCGGGCGAGGTCGAGGTGGCCGAGGACCGCGTGCAGATCCTCACGGTGCACGCCGCGAAGGGCCTGGAGTGGGAGGTCGTCGCGGTGCCGCACGTGGTCACCCAGGTCTTCCCGGGGCGGCGCATGTCGGGGACCTGGCTCACCGGCGTGGCGGAGCTGCCGGTCCCGCTGCGGGGCGACGCGGACGACCTGCCCGGCCTGTACCTGCCGCCGGGTCCGGACCGCAAGCAGGTCGAGCAGGCGCTCGACGAGCACGACGCCGCCCTCGAGGAGCGCCGCAGGACCGAGGAGCGCCGCCTGTTCTACGTGGCGCTCACCCGCTCCGAGCACGTCCTGCTCTGCTCGGGGCACCACTGGGGCGCCACGGGCTCGAAGCCGCGCGGCCCCTCGCCGTTCCTCGAGGAGCTGCGGGTGATCGCGGAACCCGAGGTGTGGGCGGAGCCGCCGGAGGAGGGCGCCGAGAACCCGGTGCTCGCCGAGCAGGTCACCGCCGAGTGGCCCCCGAACCCGCTCGGTCCGCGCACCGGGGCGGTGCACGAGGGCGCCGAGCTGGTCCGCGAGGCCATCCGCACGCAGGAGCGGGTGCGGCGGGCCGAGCGGCGCCGGGCCCGCGAGACCGACCAGCTGAGCTTCGACATCGAACCCGAACCGGTGGGGGAGCCGGACCCGGAGGGCTGGGCCGCCGACGTGGACGTGCTGCTGGCGGAGCGGGCGGCGGGCATCGCGCGTCCGTCGGTCGCGCTCCCGGGGCACGTGTCGGTGAGCCAGCTCGTCGAGCTCGCGGCCGACGTGGACGCGTTCGCCGCGGGTCTGCGCCGGCCGCTGCCGCTGCCGCCGAACCCGCACGCCCGCCGCGGCACCGCCTTCCACGCCTGGCTGGAACAGCGGTTCGGGGCGGAGCGGCTGCTCGACATCGACGAGCTGCCCGGCGCGGCGGACGAGGGCGCCAGCGAGTCCACGGACGCCGAGCTCGCCGAGCTGCAGGAGTCCTTCCTCGCCTCGGAATGGGCGGACCGGGTGCCGGTCGAGGCCGAGGTCTCCTTCGAGACGGTGCTGGCCGGGGTGGCGGTGCGCGGCCGGATGGACGCCGTGTTCGCCGACCCGGACGGCGGCTTCACGGTCGTGGACTGGAAGACGGGTGCGGTGCCGGACGAGTCGCGCCGGCACGCGGTCGGGGTGCAGCTCGCGGTGTACCGGCTCGCGTGGGCGGCGCTGGCGGAGGTGCCGCCGGAGAAGGTCCGGGCCGCGTTCCACTACGTGCGCGAGGGCGTCACCCTCCGGCCCGCCGACCTGGAGACCGCCGAGGAGCTGCACGCCATGATCCGCAGCCTCCCCGAGAGCCCCTGACCGCGGGACTCCCGAGACCGCACTGTGGAACCGTCACGCGGCAGAGCACCCGACCAGTTCGCGTGAGGGAACCAGGATCCCCGACGCGGAGCCCGAGAACGCCGGACGCGGCGCCCCCGGGAAGGGACGCCGCGTCCGCGTCGAGCAGCTCGCTAGTGCGCGACCGCCTTCTCGGCGCCGGCCCCGGTGAGCGAGCGGACCTCCATCTCCGCGTACTTCTCCTTGTTCGCCTTCTCCTTCGACAGCACCGTGCCGAGGTAGCCGAGCAGGAAGGACGCCGGGATCGAGATCAGGCCCGGGTTGTCGAGCGGGAACCAGTGGAAGTCCACGCCCTGCAGCATCGAGTTGCTGCGGCCGGTGGCGGGATCGACCGGCTTCCCGGACACGACCGGCGAGAAGATGATCAGCACCAGCGTGATGGAGAGACCGCCGTAGATGCTCCACAGCGCGCCGTTGGTGTTGAACTTCCTCCAGAACAGCGAGTAGAGGATCGTCGGCAGGTTCGCCGAGGCCGCGACGGCGAAGGCCAGCGCCACGAGGAACGCGATGTTCTGCCCGTTGGCGAGGATGCCGCCCGCGATGGCGACGATGCCGATCACGACCGCCGTGCGCCGCGCGATCTTCACCTCGGTGTGCTGCTCGTCCTGCACCTGGCCGTGCTTGATCACGTTGATGTAGATGTCGTGCGCGAAGGACGCCGACGCCGTGATCGTGAGTCCGGCGACCACCGCGAGGATCGTCGCGAAGGCCACGGCCGCGATCAGCCCCAGCAGCACCGTGCCACCGAGCTCGTAGGCCAGCAGCGGGGCCGCGGAGTTGGCCGCGCCGGGGGCCTTCTTGATCGCGTCGGGCCCGACGATCGCCCCGGCGCCGTAGCCGAGGACCAGCGTGAACAGGTAGAAGATGCCGATCAGCCAGATCGCCCACACGACCGAGCGACGCGCCTCCTTGGCCGTCGGCACGGTGTAGAAGCGCATCAGGATGTGCGGCAGGCCCGCGGTGCCGAGCACCAGCGCCAGGCCGAGCGAGATGAAGTCGAGGCGGGTGGTGCCGCTCTTGCCGTACTGGGCGCCCGGGTTGAGGAGCTTCTCGCCGGCCGCGCCGGCCCGCTCGACGGCGTCGCCGAGCAGCGCGGACAGGTTGAACCCGACCAGCGAGAGCACCCACAGCGTCATCACGCCGGCGCCGACGATCAGCAGCACCGCCTTGATGATCTGCACCCAGGTCGTGCCACGCATGCCGCCGATGAGCACGTAGGCGATCATCAGCGCGCCGACGATCGCGATGACGATCGACTGACCCGTCGTGGAGGTGACGTCGAGCAGCAGCGCGACGAGGCCGCCCGCGCCGGCCATCTGGGCCAGCAGGTAGAAGAACGACACCGCGAGCGTCGAGGTCGCCGCGGCGGCACGGACCGGACGCTGGCGCATCCGGAACGCCAGGACGTCGCCCATGGTGTAGCGGCCGGTGTTGCGCAGCAGCTCCGCGACGAGCAGCAGCGCCACCAGCCAGGCGACGAGGAAGCCGATCGAGTAGAGGAAGCCGTCGTAGCCGTTGAGGGCGATGGCGCCGGCGATGCCGAGGAACGAGGCGGCCGACAGGTAGTCGCCGGAGATCGCGATGCCGTTCTGCGGGCCGGAGAAGCCGCCGCCCGCGGTGTAGAAGTCGCTCGCGCCGCTCGACGCCTTCTTGCTCACGCGGATCACGATCGCCAGCGTGACGATCACGAAGATCGCGAAGATGCTGATGTTGAGCAGCGGGCTCGAGCCCTCCACCCCTTGCGCCAGGAGCCTCACTTGCGGACCCCCTCGATCTCCTCGCGGATCGCCTCCGCGTGCGGATCGAACTTCTTGTCCGCCCACTTCACGTACCAGGTCGTGATGGCGAACGTGGACACGAACTGCAGCAGGCCGAAGACCAGGCCGACGTTGATGTTGCCCACCAGCTTGATCGACATGAAGCCGGCCGCGTAGCTCGCCAGCACCACGTACAGCAGGTACCAGGCGAGGAACGCGGCGGTGAGCGGGAAGATGAATCGGCGCAACCGGCTGCGGAGCGCCTGGAACTCGGGGCTCTGCTGGACCGTTGTCCAGTCGGGCCGCTCCGTGGCGCCTCCTGCCGGGCTCTCGCCGGCAGGGGGCCCGGACTCGGTGGTGCTCACGGTGCCTCCTCGCATCGTGGGGATCAACGGGCCGCGCGGACCCGGACGGACCGGGCACAGCACACCGGGACTACCCAGGACGGCGGAAGTAACCCACGACACACCGCGGGGTCGGACGACGAACGGCCGACGAACGGTCGGATTCTGCGACCAGTGGTCCCGTGTTCAGGTTCGCTCGTCCAGGTGCAGCCGCAGCATCGCGGCCTCGGCACCCGCCGGCGGGCGGTCGCGGCGGGACACCGCGATCATCGTGAGGAAGGCGAGCGGCACGGAGAACAGCGCCGGCTGCCCGAGCAGCAGCGCCACCAGCCCGGGGTCCGGCCGGGCCAGCAGCCCCAGCGCCATGACCCCGGCCGACGACGCCAGCCCGACCGCCATCCCCACGAACGCGCCCCGCGCCGTCAGCCCCCGCCACCAGATCCCGAGCACCAGCATCGGGCAGAAGGTCGACGCGGCCACGGCGAAGGCCGAGGTGACGACCGCGCCGACGTCGATCCGCACGGCCGGCAGGGCGAACAGCACGATCACGCCGGCCGCGAGCAGCGCGGTCAGCCGCAGCCGGCGCAGCGAGCCGGGCAGCAGGTCGTGGGCGAGCGCCCCGGCCAGCGCGAGCAGCAGGCCGAGCGAGGTGGCCAGGAACGCGGCGAAGGCGCCCGCGGTGAGCAGCGCGGTGAACACCGCCCCGGTGGTGCCGCCGTCGACCCGGCCCGGCAGCGCGACGACGGCGGTGTCGGTCGCCCCGGACAGGTACAGCTCGGGCAGCAGCACCCCGCCCAGCAGCCCGTAGACCACGGTGAAGACGTAGAAGGAGCCGAGCAGGCCGACCGTGATGGCCGCGGTCCGCCGGGCGGCGCGGCCGTCCGGGCTGGTGTGGAACCGGACGATGACGTGCGGGAGCCCCATCGTGCCCAGGGCCGTGGCGACCAGGATCGACCAGGTGGCGAGCAGCGGGTGGCCGTTGCCGCCGTCGAGCAGGGGGTGCTGCCAGGTGTCGCTGCCCGGCAGCGCCGCGCCCGCGATCTCCGGCACGGCGGCGCCCTCGGGGAAGACCCAGGTCGCCTCGCCGGGGGCCACGTGCTCGCCCGGGTCCAGCCGCACCGGCACCCCGCCGGCGAGGACCGTGACCGGCTCCCGGACCTGCAACCGGGTGTCCAGCCGGAACGTCACCTCGGTGGCCCGCGGGAAGGCGGTGTACTCCGCGGGCCGCAGCGCCTCCGCCCGGGTGCCGGCGCCGACCGCCACGACCAGCCAGATCGCCGGGACGATGAACAGCAGCAGCTTGAGCACGAACTGGAAGGCCTGCACGTAGGTGGCGGCGCGCATCCCGCCGAGCGCGAGCGTCACGCTGACCGCCGCGCCCGCGACCACGATCCCGACCCAGTGCGGGGTGCCGCTGACCAGCGTGAGGACCTGGCCCGCGGCCGTGAACTGCGGGACCAGGTACAGCCCGGCGATCACCAGCACGACGACGGCGCTGAACCGGCGCAGGCCCGCCGAGCCCAGCCGGGCCTCGGCGAAGTCCGGCACGGTGAGCGCGCCCGTGCGCCGCATCGGGGCCGCGACCAGCACGAGCATCAGCAGGTAGCCCGCGGTGAACCCGACCGGGTACCAGAGCGCGCCCACCCCGTTCTTCACGACGAGCCCCGCGGTGCCGAGGAACGACGCCGCGGACAGGTACTCCCCGGCGACGGCGGCGGCGTTGAGCGTGGGGGAGACCCGCCGGGACGCGACGAGGAAGTCCGAGGTGGACCGCAGCGCCGCCACGCCGCGCGCCCCGATCAGCAGCGTCGCCAGGACGACCGGGACGACGGCGAACGCGATCACCGGCCGCGGTCCCGCTCGGTCCCGCCCTCGGTCCGCTCGGCGCGGAGCAGCTGCCAGTGCGCCAGCCCCGCGAGCACCGGGTAGGGCAGCAGCGCGACGGCGATCCAGACGACCGGGACCGGCCCGAGCCGCACGTCCACCGGCACCACCCCGAGCAGCACGGGCAGCCCGACCAGCAGCAGCGCGGCGGCGGCCAGCGTGCTCGCGGCGATCCGCAGCTGACGGCGCCGGATCCGCGCCGCCGCACGCAGCTCGTCGCCGGTCAACGACCGCGGCACCGCCGACACGCCCCGCCGCGCGGCGAGCGCCACCCGGGTCTGCGGGCTGGTCACCGCGACCCGCCGCTGCCGGCTCACCGGGCCGCGCTCATCGTGGCCGGCCCGGTGAGAAGTCGCCGCGGGTCGCGGCCTCGAGCAGCCGTTCCCGCAGCTCGCGGGCGTGCCGGCGGCTCACCGGGACGTCACCGGCGTCCGTGTGGGCGAGCAGCCCGCCGCTCGTGTCGCTGCGCAGCTCCTGCACCGCGTGCACGGCCAGCAGGAAGCTGCGGTGCACCCGCACGTACCCCGCGCCCGACCAGTACTCCTCCAGCCGCGAGATCGGCATCCGCACCAGGTGGGAGCCCCCGCGGGTGTAGAGCCGCACGTAGTCGCCCTGGGCCTCGGCGAACCGGACGTCGTCCCGGCGCACGTACCGGGTCCTGCCGCCGAGCTCGACGGACACCGCGGCCAGCTCGTCGACGGCCGGGGCGGGCGGCGCGGGGTCCGCGGCCCGCGCGACGCGCAGCACCCGGGCGAGGGTCGCGTCGAGCCGTTCCGCGGCGACCGGTTTAAGCAGGTAGTCCAGCGCGCCCACGCCGTAGGCGGACACGGCGTGCTCCTCGAACGCCGTCACGAACACGATCTCCGGCGGGTCGGTCATCCGGGAGAGCAGGGAGGCGAGCTCCAGGCCGTCCATCCCCGGCATGGAGATGTCGAGGAAGGCGGCGTCGAACCGGCCGGCCTGCAGCAGCTTCAGCGCGGTGAGCGCGTCTCCGGCGGGCACGACCTCCTCGACGCAACGCGACGCCGCCAGCAGCCGGGTCAGCTCGGCGAGGGCCGGGGCGACGTC
The DNA here is from genome assembly GCF_039542425.1 of Pseudonocardia yuanmonensis. Taxonomy (NCBI): domain Bacteria; kingdom Bacillati; phylum Actinomycetota; class Actinomycetes; order Pseudonocardiales; family Pseudonocardiaceae; genus Pseudonocardia; species Pseudonocardia yuanmonensis. The sequence goes on along the minus strand of NZ_BAABIC010000008.1, from coordinate 111,962 downwards.
GTCGACCGCCAGGACCCGCAGGCGCGCCTCGTTCACCCTGCCGTTCACGAGGCGACCACCCCGGGCTGGAAGCGCGGCACCCGCATGACCACGCGGGTGCCGGCGCCGACCGCGGTCTCGATCACCAGGCCGTACTGCGGGCCGTAGACCGCGCGCAGCCGTCGGTCCACGTTGGTCAGCGCGAGCCCGTCGCCCGGTCCGGCCCCGGCGAGCAGCGCGCGGGCCACCTCGGGATCCATGCCGGGCCCGTCGTCCTCGATCGCGATGACGCACTCCGAGCCCTGGGCCTCGCCGCTGACCTGCACGGACCCGCCCTCGTTGCGTCGCTCGACGCCGTGCTGCACCGCGTTCTCCACCAGCGGCTGCAGGGCGAGGAAGGGCAGTGCGACCGGGAGCACCTCCGGCGCGATCCGGACCTGCACCCGCAGCCGGTCGCCGAGCACCGCGCGGGCCAGCGCCAGGTAGGCCTCGACGGCGCGGAACTCCCCGGCCAGCGTGGTGTAGTCGCCGCGGCGGGCCACCGAGTGCCGGATGTACTCGGCGAAGTCGAGGATCAGGTCGCGGGCCCGGTCCGGGTCGCTGTCGACGAACGAGCCGATCGTGGTCAGCGCGTTGTAGACGAAGTGCGGGGAGATCTCCGCGCGCAACGCCCGCAGCTCGGCCTCCTCCGCGGCCGTCGCCGACGCCTCGAGCCGGCCGCGTTCGAGCGCCTCGGCGACCCAGTCGGCGGCCCGCCGCGCCGCCGCGCGCGTGACGTCGCCGCACACCGCCAGCACCCCGGCGGGCTCCCCGCGGACCTGCAGCGGCAGCACCACCGTCGTGCCGCGCGCCGCCCGGTGCCCGTCCCGGCGCGCCTGCTCGACGAGCTCGTCGGCCTGCGGGTCGGGGCGCCCCGACCAGGCGATCTCCCCGTGCAGCTCCGCCAGTCCGACGGCGTCGGCGTCGAGCAGGGTGCGCAGCCGCCGGACCGCCCGCGCCACCGGGTCCGGGCCGAGGTCACCGGCCCGCGCGCCCAGGCCGCCGCGCAGGTCGGCGGCGATCGCCGCGCCCGCGGCGAGGACCTCCGTCGCGTCGCCGCCGGCGCGGCGGAACAGCCGCCGGCGCCGCGGGACGCGCGGGACCTCGCCGTCGGTCGCGATCACGCGCACACCTTAGGCACCCGGCCCGGTCCCGCGCGCCCGTCGGACGGGTCATGGCCGGTCCGCTTACGCTCCGGAACCGTGAGCGGACGCATCGTGCTGTTCGGCGCCACCGGCTACACGGGCGGGCGCACCGCGGAGGTGCTGGTCGGGCGGGGGGTGCGGCCCGTGCTGGCCGGGCGCGACGCCGCCCGGCTGGCGGCCCTGGGCGAGCGCCTCGGCTGCCCGACCGTGACCGCGGACGTCACCGACGTCGCGTCCGTCTCCGCGCTCGTCGGCCCGGACGACGTGCTGGTCACCACCGTCGGCCCGTTCACCCGGCTCGGCGGGGCGGCGCTCGCCGCGGCGGTGTCCGCCGGCGCGACCTGTGTGGACTCGGCCGGCGAGCCGCCCTTCCTCCGCGAGGTCTTCGAGCTGCAGGGCCCGGCCGCCGAGCGCTCCGGCGCGCGGTTGCTCACCGCATTCGGCCACGACTACGTGCCCGGTGTGCTCGCCGGGGCGCTCGCGCTGCGTGAGGCGGGGGAGCGGGCCGCGCGCGTGGACGTCGGCTACTTCCTGTCCGGCCGCGGCCGGCTGTTCTCCCGCGGCACCGTGAAGTCCCTGATCGGGATCGCCGGGACGCCCGGGCACACCGTCCGGCACGGCACCCTGACGACGGAGAAGGCGGGCGCGCGGCTGCGCACCTACGAGGTCGACGGGCGGCCGTGGCCCGGTGTGTCGATCGGGGGCGTCGAGCACTTCGCGCTGCCGCGGCTGCACCCCGGGCTGCGGACGGTGGACGTCCACCTCGGTTGGTTCGGGGCACTGAGCGAGGTCGTGCACCGCACGAGCCGGCTCCCCGGCCCGCCCGCGCCGCTGCTCGCGGGCCTCGGCCGGCTCGCCGACCGGTTGCCCCGCGCCCCCTCGGCGGAGGCGCTGGCGGGCTGCCGGTCGCACGTCGTCGCCGAGGTGTTCGACGAGTACGGCACCCTCCTCGCCCGCACCCGCCGCACCGCCCCCGACCCGTACGCCCTCACCGCCGACCTGCTCGCCTGGGGCGCCTCCCGCGCGCTTTCGCACGGCGTCGCCGGTGTCGGTGCGCTCGATCCGGTGGGCGCCTTCGGGCTGGACGCGCTCGCCGACGGTGCGGCCTCCGCAGGTCTCACGTCCCCGTGAGTGCTCACTGCCGCTACGGGGGCAGTTGCCACTCACGACCCCGCTGACCTGCGGAGATCAGCCCCTGCGGGCCACCCTCAGCACCCAGAGCGCCAGCGGCACCTGCAGCGGCAGCCGGCCGTGGGCGACGGCGCGCCGCCGCGCCGGCTCGTCCGCCCGGTCGAGCGCCGTCTTCAGGTTGGCCGGGAACACCGCGACGAACAGCGCCGCGGCGGCGTACCCGCCCGGCCGACGGGTTGGCGGCACCGCCACGGCGGCCGCGACGGCGCCCTCCGCGACCCCCGAGGCGTAGGTCCAGAACCGCCGGGTGCCCGGCAGCCCGGCGGGGACGATCGCGTCGAAGAACCGCGGGGCGACGGCGTGCGCGACGGCGGCCGTGCCGAGCAGCGCGGCGAGCGGCCGGGAGGTGTTCATCCCGGCATGATCGCAGGGCGGACACCCGTCCCCCGGTGCGCCCCGCGGGGCGCTAGTCTCCGCGCGATGCGTGATCGGCCCCGCCGCCCGCCCGTCGATCCGCTGGTGATCGGCGCCCTTCGCATGCCCGACAACCCCGAGAGGCCGTTGGTCGCGCTGCTCAAGCGGGTGGCCGTCGCGTTCGGGGCGCTGCTCGCCGCCGCGTTGATCGTCTACGTCGGCCGCGACGGGTACGTCGACAACAACGGCGAGGGCGAGATCTCGTTCAACGACGCCCTCTACTACGCCACGGTCTCGCTCTCGACGACCGGCTACGGCGACATCGTCCCCTACACGGCGACCGCCCGGCTGCTCACGACCGTGGTGATCACGCCGCTGCGGCTGCTGTTCCTGATCGTCCTCGTCGGCACCACCGTCGAGCTGCTCACCGAACGCTCCCGGCAGTCGTTCCGGATCCAGCGCTGGAGGTCACGCGTGCGCGACCACACCGTCGTCATCGGGTACGGGACGAAGGGCCGTGCCGCCGTCGAGACGCTGCTCGGCGACGGCGTCGAGCCGGAACGGATCGTGGTGGTCGACACCGACCGCGCCCAGCTCGACGCGGCCTCCGCGCTCGGTCTCGTCACGGTGACGGGAAACGCCACCCGCTCCGCCGTGCTCCGCATCGCGGGCGCCCACCAGGCGTCGGCCATCGTCGTGGCGACGAACCGGGACGACACCGCCGTCCTCGTCACCCTGACGGCGCGGGAGATGGCGCCGAAGACGCGGATCGTGTGCGCGGTCCGGGAGTCGGAGAACGTGCACCTGCTGCGGCAGTCCGGCGCCGATTCGGTGATCGTCTCCGCGGAGACGGCGGGCCGCCTGCTCGGCGTCGCGACCCGGACCCCGAGCGTCGTCGAGGTGGTCGAGGACCTGCTCACGCCGGAGGCCGGCTTCGCGATCAGCGAGCGCGAGGTCGAGTCGGACGAGGTGGGCGGCTCCCCGCGGCACCTCGCCGACATCGTGCTGGGCGTGGTGCGCGGCGACGAGCTCTACCGGGTCGACGCCTCGGCCGTCGACGCCCTCGAGCGGGGCGACCGGCTGCTGTACGTCCGCAAGGCCTCGCCCGCCGACGACGACTAGGGTCGCTCGCCGTGCGCCTCGCGACCTGGAACGTGAACTCCGCGAAGTCGCGGCTGCCGCGGCTGCTGCCCTGGCTGGACGAGCGGGCCCCGGACGTCGTCTGCCTGCAGGAGACCAAGCTGTCCGACGCCGACTGGGCCGCCGAGTTCGACGGCCCGCTGGCCGAGCGCGGCTACGAGGTCGCCCACCACGGGCAGGGCCGGTGGAACGGGGTGGCGCTGCTGTCCCGCGTCGGGTTGACGGACGTCCTGCGCGGGCTGCCCGAGGAACCCACCTTCGACTCGGACACCCCCGACGCCCGCGCGATCACCGCCACCTGCGGCGGGCTGCGCGTGACCTCGGTCTACGTGCCCAACGGCCGCACCCCGGACGACCCGCACTACGGCTACAAGCTGCGCTGGCTCGAGGCCCTGCGGCACATGGTGTCCGCGGGCGACACCGCGCACACCGTCGTGGCCGGGGACATGAACATCGCCCCGACGGACGCCGACGTCTGGGACCCCGACCTGTTCGTCGGCTCCACCCACGTCACGCCGCCGGAGCGGGAGGCGCTCGCCGCCCTGCAGGCGACCGGGCTGTCCGACGTGGTGCGGGACCGGTGGCCGGGCGACCGCGTGTTCTCGTACTGGGACTACCGCGCGGGCCGCTTCCACAAGGACATGGGGATGCGCATCGACCTGGTGCTCTGCGGCGCCGATCCCGCGGGCCGGACGAAGGCGGCGTGGATCGACCGTAAGGCGCGGAAGGGCTCGGGGCCCAGCGACCACGCCCCGGTGATGGTCGACCTCGACGAGGCCCCGGACGGCGACATCGGGCCGGTGGTGCCGCCGCCGTCCACCCCCGCCAAGCTCAAGCACCACTGAGCGGGGGCGAGCGGAGGTCGCCATCGAGCGGCGTTGATCTGAGTTCGCGGAGCGGACGTCGGCACCGGGCGGAGCGTCGATCGTGCACTGAGGACCGCGGCGCGGCGTACTTCTCCTCGTGCCGGGTAGCCGTCACGCATGACGGCCGTCCTGGAACCGACCCGCACCCTCACCCTCTCCGACCCGCGCACCGGCGAAGCCCTCGAGCCGGTCCCCGTCGCCGGCGAGGAAGAGGTCCGGGCCGCGCTGGCCGCCGCCCGCGCCGCCGCGCCGGCCTGGGCCCGCACCGCCCCCGCGGAGCGCGCCGCCGCCGTCCGGGCCGCCGCCGACGCCGTCCGCGCGGCGGCCGGGGAGCTCGCCGAGCTGAACACCCGGGAGACCGGTAAGACGCCGGACGACGCCCGCGGCGGCGTCGAGGCCGGCATCGGCACCCTGGAGCAGTACGCCCAGCTCGGGCCGCTGCACCGCGGGCGCAGCCTGCAGGGCGGGTGGGGCGCGACGGACCTGATGGTGCACGCGCCGCGCGGCGTCGTCGCCGTCCTGACCCCGTGGAACGACCCGGTCGCGGTGGCCGCGGGCCTGCTCGGTGCCGCACTGGTCACCGGCAACACCGTCGTGCACAAGCCGAGCGAGCGCTGCCCGCGCACCGGGCGCCGGTTCGCCGAGCTGCTCGCCGCGCACCTGCCCGAGGGCGTCCTGCAGGTCCTCGACGGCGACGGGGCGGTCGGCGAGGCGCTGGCCGGCTCGGCGGAGGTCGACGTCGTCGCGCACGTCGGCAGCACCGCCACCGGCCGCTCGATCGCCACGGCCTGCGCACGGACCGGGGCGAAGGCGCTGCTGGAGAACGGCGGCAACGACCCGCTGATCGTCGACGCCGGGGTCGACCCGGCCTGGGCCGCCGAGCAGGCGGCGCTCGGCTCCTTCGCCAACGCGGGACAGATCTGCGTGTCGGTGGAGCGGATCTACGTGCTCACCGAGGTCGCCGAGCCCTTCCTCGAGGCACTCGTGGCCGAGGCGGGGAAGTGGGCCGAGCGGATCGGCCCCCTCGTGGACGAGCGCCAGCGGGAGCACGTGCACGCCCACGTGCAGGGGGCGGTCGCGGACGGCGCGCGCCTGCTCGCGGGCGGCGAGCTGCCGACCGGGCCCGGCTCGTTCTACCCGCCGACCGTGCTCGGCGGCTGCACGCCGGGCATGGCGGTGCTGTCCGAGGAGACGTTCGGGCCGGTCGCGCCCGTGCGGGAGGTGCCGGACCTCGACACCGCGCTGCGCGAGGCCGCCGAGGACCGGTACGGGCTCGCCGCCACCGTGCTCACCCCGGACATGGAGCACGCCCAACGCGCCTGGCGCGAGCTGCCGGTGGGCACGGTGAAGGTCAACGCGGTGTTCGGCGGGGCCCCGGGCGGGGCGGCCGAGCCGCGTGGCGCCAGCGGGCAGGGCTTCGGGTACGGACCGGAGCTGCTCGACGAGATGACGACGACGACCGTCGTGCACCTCGCGCCGCCGCCTCGCTGAGTACCCACCGCGGCCCTCGCCCAACCGGGCGTTGAGGCGTGGGCAGAACGGACCACCCGATCGAGCTGCACGCAGTTGCGGGGCGCCGTCGCGTCCCGATACTCGGCCACGTGACCAGCACATCTCGGGGGAACGTGATGACCACTCGGCTGACCCGCGCGGCGGCCGGCACCGTCCTCGCGGCGCTCGCGCTGACGGGTGCGGCCGCCTGCGGGTCGGGCTCCGACCAGGCGCCGCCGGCCCCGACCGGGAGCGCGGCGCCGCCGTCCCCGGGCGGCGACGCCGGCGGCGGGGCGACCGACGCCACCCGGGAGGCCTTCGGCCAGGCCAACCAGGGCGCGCTCGGGCTCGTCGCGCTCGGCGGGCTGGGCACGGACAAGGGCGTCGGCGAGCAGGTCACGGGGCTGGCGCCGGACCTGACGTCGCAGGGCCAGGCGCTGCTCGACCAGGTCGGGCAGGCCGCCTCCGCGCAGGGCGTCGTGCTCGGCGACCAGCTCGACGCCCAGCAGCAGGCCCTGATCGCGGACCTCCAGGCGCGCAGCGGGCAGCCCTTCGACGCCGCGTGGCTGCAGGCGGCCCGGTCCACGTTGCAGCAGGCGCGCGACGCGGCCGACGCGGTGATCGACGACCCGAACGCCTCCGCCGACGCCAGGTCCGCGGCCCGGCAGGCGCTCGCCCAGCTCGACGCGCTGGCCGCGAGGCTCTCGGCCGCCTCGTCGTCCGCGGGCGCCGCCACGCCGGGCTCGGTCGACGCCGGCAGCGGGGGCCAGGCCGCCGGCTCGGACGACGTCCTGCCGGTCGTCCTCGCCGGATCCGGGCTGGTGCTGCTCGGGGCCGCCGGGGTGGCCGGGTACCGGGCGCGGCGGACCCGCGCCTGACCGTGCGCGTCCGCGCACCCGGCCCGACGGCCGGCGGCCCCGCTCCGGGGACGTCGGCCGTGGGTCGGCAGGTGCGGGCCGGGTCCTCGCCGGCGCCGGCCGGAGCCGCCGCGACCGCGCCGGCTCGTGACGGCGCCGACGTGCCGGAGGCCTCGGTGGCGGACCGGGCACCGCGTCGGCGACGGTGGATGCCCGCCCTGCTCGGGTCGGCCGGGGTGGTGCTGCTGGTCGCGGCGGCGGTGCTCGTCGTCGGTCGGGAGCCGGCCGTGACCGCACACCCCGTCGGCGTGGTGCCGGCGGGCACCGTGGCCCCCGGGCCGGGCGCCCCGCCGTGGCTCCGTCCCGGCGGTGCGGTCCCGGTGCGTCTCGACCTGCCCGGACGCGGGACCGGTGCGCCGGTCGTCCCGGTCGGGACCGGGCCCGACGGCGCGCTCGTCGTCCCCGAGCCGCCACAGACCGTCGGCTGGTGGGCACCCGGCGCGCTCGCCGGCTCGGGGACCGGCACCGTCGTGGTCGCCGGGCACGTGGACTCGCGGGTCGCCGGGATCGGGATCCTCGCCGTCCTGCCCGAGCTCGCGGTCGGCGAGCCGGTGGTCCTGACCGGCGACGACGGCCGCGCCGTCCGGTACCGCGTCGTCGCGCGGCGGGAGTTCGCCAAGGCGGTGCTGCCCGCCGACACCTTCGCCCGCACCGGTCCACCACGGCTGGTGCTCGTGACCTGTGGCGGGCGCTTCGACCCGGACACGCGGTCCTACGAGGACAACATCGTCGTCTATGCCGAGCCCGCCTGAGCGGCACGCCTGCCCGGACCGCGTCGGCTCCCCTGGCTGCCCGCGCTGGTTCATGATCGGCACGTGCGGTGCGTACCGGGCGCCGACGGCCGTCAGGTACCGCAGTCGATGATCATGACGCGGCCCGTCCGCGGACCGCCGCCGACCGCGTGAGGTCTCCGGTGGAGCGGGAATGTCGACGGCGGGCGTGTCGTACGGTTGTCGCGTGAGCGCAGCCGCCGAAGCCCCCGAGTTCGCCGCCGTCCGGACCGCCGCCCAGCGTGCGGCCGCGGCCGCCCCGGGTGTGCGTGCGGCGGGTGGCACCGCGGTCGACGCCGCGCTGCGCACCGCCGCCGGTCTACTCCGCGAGGAGGCCGACGGGCTGCTGGCGGCCAACGCCCGGGACGTCGAGGCGGCCACCGCCAACGGGATGGCCGGCGGCCTGCTCGACCGGCTCCGGCTCACGCCCGAGCGGCTCGCGGACATGGCGACCCAGCTCGAGGTGCTGGCGGAGACGCCGGAGCCGCCGGTGGAGCGGTTCGTCCGGAACCTGCCGACGGGCGAGCGCGTCTTCGAGCGCAGCATCCCGGTCGGCGTCATCGGCGCGGTCTTCGAGGCCCGCCCCAACGTGACGATCGACGTCGCCTCGCAGGTCCTCAAGGCCCGCAGCGCCGCCGTCCTGCGCACCGGCGCCGCCGCGCTGGGCAGCGCGACCGCCCTGGTCGAGCGGGTGATCGCACCCGCGCTCGCCGCGCACGGCATCCCCGCGGACGCGGTGCAGCTCGTCCCGCTGCCCGGGCACGCCGGCGCCGAGGCACTCGTCGGGCTGCCCGACCTGGTGCCGCTCGTCGTGGTGCGGGGGAGCGGTGAGGTCACCCGGAAGCTGTCGATGCTGGGCGCGGCCGCGGGCACCCGCGTGCTCGCCCACGCCGACGGCGGTGGCGTGCTGTACCTGGACTCGACGGCCGAGGAGACCGTCGTCGAGCGGCTGGTGCACGACTCGACCGACCGCCTCGGCGTGTGCAACAGGCTGAACCTGCTGCTCATCGACCGCCCGGTGTACGAGAAGCTCCTGCCGGTCGCGGAGAAGGTGCTGCGGGACCGCGGCATCGCGCTGAGCCTGCCGCCGCACGCGCACGCCCTCGGCCACGAGTGGGCGCTCGACTCCGGCAACGAGGCGCACGTGACGGTCGCGCCCGTCGACGGCGCGGTCGACGCCGCGCTCACCGCCGCCCGCGAGACCTCGGGCCTGGCCGCCTGCGTCTGCGCGGCCGACGAGGCGGTCGCGCACCGGTTCATCGACGCCTACACGGGCACGGGCGTGTTCTGGAACAGCCCGACCCGCCTGCTCGACGGGTACAAGCTGCTCGGCCTGCCCGAGACGGGCATCAACGTCGACCACACCCCCGGCCCCCGGGGCCCGGTCACCTACCCCGACCTCGCCCTCCGCCAGTTCGTGGTGCTCCCCCCGGCCTCGATCCAGGACGCCGCCCCTCCCAGCTGACCACGCGGATCTCCCGACTCGCGGGTCCACATCTCCCGACCCGCGCACAAGGGAGCGCGAGTCGGGAGTTCCTGCAGCGCGAGTCGGGTCTGCGCTCCCGCGAGTCGGGGTCTGGGCTCCTGCGAGTCGGGGTCTTAGCTTCCGCGAGTCGGACGCCCCACCCCAGAACGCCGACCGCGCGGCACACCCCCCGAGGTGTGCCGCGCGGTTGCGGGCGGACGTGGGTCCGGTGGGCTCAGTGCGCCCAGGAGTGCTCGTGCGAGCCGTGGTCGTTCCAGTCGTCGCCGCGGCCGTGGTCCTTGTCGTGGTCCCAGTCGTCGTGCTTGTCGTGGTCCCGGTCGCCGTCGTGGTGCTTGTCGTCCCAGTCGTGGCCGTCGTGGTCCCGGTCGTGGTCCCGGTCGTGGTCCTTGTCGTGCTTCCAGTCGTGGTCCCCGTGACCGTCGTGCTTGTCGTGCTTCCAGTCGTGGTCGTGGTCCTTGTCGTGGTGCTTGTCGTCCCAGTCGTTGTGGTGGTTGTCCTCGTGCTTGCTCTTCCAGCCCATCGGGAGCTCCTCGGGAGTGTCGGGCGGGGGATCCGGGCGGTCCCTCCGATGCCGAGAACTCTGCCGGTCGGCGGCCCGCGGAACGATCGTGTCGGCCCCCGCTCCGCATGATCGTCACCCCCGTTCCCGCCGGGGGTCGACCCCACCCCGTGGCGGGGGCCGGCCCCTCGCGCCTCACCGCGGCCGCGCGCCGGGAGCGGGCTCACGGAGCGATCGTCCGGCGGACTGTCGGGGTGCGGGGATAGGGTCGAATCCGTGCCAGCTCCCGAACTCCACCGGGCCACGCTCCCCAACGGCCTGCGCGTGCTCCTCGCGCCCGACCCGGCCACCCCGGTCGTCGGCGTCGCGGTGCACGTCGACGTCGGCTTCCGGTCCGAGCCCGAGGGGCGCACCGGCTTCGCCCACCTGTTCGAGCACCTGATGTTCCAGGGCAGCGAGAGCCTCGCGAAGCTGGAGCACTTCCGGCTGGTCCAGGGCGCGGGCGGGGTGTTCAACGGCTCGACCCACCAGGACTACACGGACTACTTCGAGGTGCTGCCCGGCGCCGCGCTGGAGCGCGCGCTGTTCCTCGAGGCGGACCGGCTGCGGGCCCCGAAGCTCACGGAGGAGAACCTCCGCAACCAGGTGGACGTGGTCAAGGAGGAGATCCGGCTCAACGTCCTGAACCGGCCGTACGGCGGGTTCCCCTGGATCCTGTTGCCACCGGTCCTCTATGACACCTTCCCCAACGCGCACAACGGCTACGGCGACTTCAGCGAGCTCGAGCAGGCCACGCTGGACGACGCCGCCTCGTTCTTCGACACCTACTACGCCCCGGGCAACGCGCAGGTCACCGTGCACGGCGACTTCGCGGCCGCCGGCGGGGTGGACGAGGTGCTCGCGCTCGTCGAGAAGCACTTCGGCGACATCCCGGCCCGGCCCACGCCGCAGCGGCCGTCGTTCGGCGAGCCGGTCCCGGGTGCGGAGCGGCGCGGCAGCGTGGCGGACGCGCACGCCCCCATGCCGGCCCTCGCCGTCGGCTACCGGGTGCCGGACCCCTCGACCGCGCTGGACGACTACCTGGGTCACGCCCTGCTCGCGTCCGTCCTGGGCGACGGTGAGGCGGCCCGGCTGCAGCGCCGGCTCGTGCACGCGGACGGCCTGGTCACGGACGTCGGCGCCAGCAACGGGCTGATGGGCGGCCCGCTCGACGCGCGGGACCCCGACACGTTCACGATCACCGCCGTGCACCCGGGCACCGTGGACCCGGAGCGGGTGCTCGGTGCGATCGACGAGGAGCTGGACAAGCTGGCGGCCGAGGGTCCGAGCGCCGACGAGCTGGCCCGCCAGTCCGCGCGCTGGGCCGCCTCCCTGCACCACGAGGACGACCGCGTGATGTACCGGATGCTCGGCCTCGGCGCCCGCGAGCTGCTCTACGGGCGCGCCGAGATCGCGCAGGAGCTGCCCGCGCGGATCGCCGCGGTCACCCCGGAGCAGGTCCGGTCCGCCGCGGAGTCGCTGCGCTCGGCCGGCCGGGCCGTGCTGCTCGTCGAGCCGACGAACGGCGGCCCGGGCAGTGAGGACTCCGCCGAGCTGGCGAACCCCGAGGAGGCCGGCGCATGAGCGCGCCCACCATGCACCGCACCGCCGAGGAGATCGGCCGGACGCCGGCTGGCCCGCGCCCGCTGCCCCCGCTGGGCGCGACGCGCGAGGTCCCGCTGCCCGAGGTCGTCACCGAGACCCTGCCGTCCGGGCTGCGCGTGCTGGCCGTGCACCGGCCCGGCGTGCCGATGGTCGAGCTGCGGCTGCGCGTGCCGTTCGCCGCGCCCGGCGCGGTCGCCGATCCGGGGTTCACCGCGCGGGCCGAGCTGCTGTCGTCGGCCATGCTCACCGGCACCGCCACCCACGACCGGGTGGGGATCGACGACGAGCTGGCCGGTGTCGGCGCCGAGCTCGGCGTGGCCGTGGACCCGGAGCGGCTGCTGGTGCACGGCTCCGGCCTGGCGGAGGGGCTGCCGACGGTCCTCGGCGTCCTCGCGGACGTGCTGACCGGCGCGACCTACCCCGAGGCGGAGCTGCTGCGCGAGCGTGAGCGGCTGGTCGAGCGGATCGCCGTCGCCCGGGCGCAGCCCCGCACCGTGGCGCGGGAGGCCCTCCAGCGGAAGCGTTTCGGCGAGCACCCGATCGCGCTCGAGATGCCTTCGGGGGAGGCGGTCGCGGCCGTCGACCCCGGCGAGGTGCGGGCACTGCATGCGGAGGCCGTCGTGCCGCGGGGGTCCACGCTGGTGGTGGTCGGCGAGATCGACCCGGCCGAGGCGATCGCGTCCGTCGGCTCGGTGCTCGGCGGCTGGCAGACCGCGGGGCAGGCCCGGGAGCTGGGCACGCCCCCGGTCACCGGCGCCGGCCCGCTGGAGCTGGTGCACCGGCCCGGGTCGGTGCAGTCGCAGCTGCGGCTCACCGCACCCGCGCTGCGGCGGGACGAGGAGGGCTACGCGGCCTTCCAGCTCGCCAACCTCGTCTTCGGCGGCTACTTCTCCTCGCGCTGGATGGAGAACATCCGCGAGGACAAGGGCTACACCTACGGCGCCCACTCGGGCGCCGAGTTCGTGCCGGGCGCGGCGGTGCTCGGCGTGGAGACGGACGTCGCCAGCGAGGTCACCGCGGCCGCGCTGCTGGAGACCCGGTACGAGCTGGGCCGCATGGTCGCCGTGCCGCCCACCGCGGAGGAGATCGAGGCCGCCCGCCGCTACGCGATCGGGTCGCTGCTCATCTCCCTGGACAGCCAGGGCGGGCTCGCCTCCACCCTCGCCGCGCTCGACGCCGCAGGCCTGTCGGTCGACTGGCTGCGGGAGCGCCCGGTGCGGCTGGAGGCGGTCACGCCCGAGCAGGTGGCCGAGACCGCGCTCGAGTACTTCGCACCCGAGCGGTTCACCGGCGTCGTCGTGGGCGACGCCGAGGTGATCGGCCCGCGGCTGCGTGCGCTGGGAGGCGTGGAATGACGTTCGAACTGGTCACCCCGCCCGTCCTGTCCCGCGGGACCGTGCTGCGGGACGAGCCGCTGCGCCTCGACGCGGACCGGCAGAAGGCCACGTGGCCGAGCGCGCGCGTGGTCGTCGTCGACGACAAGGGGCGCACGCCGGTCTCCTGGGAGGCCGCGCCCCAGGCCCGCTTCCGGGAGGGCGACGCCGCGGCCTGGGACGCCGCCGCCGGCTCCGGGGCCGTCCTGCGCACCCGGCCCGCCGAGGAGGTCGCCCCGGCCCCACCGGGAGACGCCGTGCTGCTCGGCGAGGCGGAGGGCGTCCCCTACTGGGCCGTCCGCGGCCGGCCGGACCTCCTGGCGGGGGACGACCCGGCGGACTGGGCGGACCTGCGGGCCGTCGGCGCCGAGCTCGACGCCCTCGGCGCGGGCCTGTTCACCGGCGCCGTCGCCGCCCTGAACTGGCACGACACCGCCCGCTTCTGCTCCCGGGACGGCTCGCCGACCCACCCGCACAACGCCGGCTGGGCCCGGCGCTGCGAGGCGCACCAGCACGAGGAGTACCCGCGCACGGACCCGGCGGTGATCTGCCTGGTGCACGACGGCGCCGACCGCGTCCTGCTCGCCCGCCAGCCGGTGTGGCCGCCCGGCCGCTACTCGGTGCTCGCCGGCTTCGTGGAGGCCGGCGAGTCGCTCGAGGCGTGCGTCATGCGGGAGATCCACGAGGAGGTGGGGGTCGACGTCTCGGAGGTCGCCTACCTCGGCAGCCAGGCGTGGCCCTTCCCGCGCTCGCTGATGATCGGGTTCCAGGCGCAGGCGGACCCGGACCAGCCGCTGCGGCCCGCGGAGGGCGAGATCGAGGAGGCCATCTGGGTCACCCGCGCGGAGCTGCGGACGGCGATGGACAAGGGCGACTGGGGCGCCCGCGAGGAGTCGGACGGCAAGCTCGTCCTGCTTCCGGGGCGGGTGTCGATCGCCCGCTCGATGCTCGACTCGTGGGCGGCCCAGGGCTGACCACGTCGACCGCCGAGGACGCTCCGCACCGCGCACGGGAAGTGCGGGGCGCCCAGAACGGCACGACCCCGACCGGACGGGTCCGGTCGGGGTCGTGTGGCGCGGGTCAGGCCGCGGCGAGCCGCTTCTTCACCTCGGCGAAGCTCGGGTTCGTCGCGGTGGTCTCGTCCGGGAACAGCAGTGTCGGCACCGTCTGGTTGCCGCCGTTGACGCCCTCCACGAACCGTGCCGCGTCGGGATCCCGCTCGATGTCGATCTCGCGGTACCGGATCCCCGCCTCGTCCAGCTGGAGCTTGAGGCGGCGGCAGAAGCCGCACCACGTGGTGGAGTACATCGTCAGCTGCGCCATGTCGGGTTCAACAGCGGCGGCGACCGTGCCGTTCCGCACCCGATTGTGCAGTGGCTCACGCCGTGAGGGTCCGCCGGAAGCGTCGGTGGGGTTTGTCAGGATGGAGTGGTGACGGCTCCCGTGACGGCTCCCGCCGACCCCGACCGGCTCGACGAGGAACAGCGGGCCGCCGTCACCGCGCCGCGCGGGCCGGTCTGCGTGCTGGCCGGCGCGGGCACCGGGAAGACGCGCACGATCACGCACCGGATCGCGCACCTCGTGCGACACGGGCACGTCGCGCCCGGGCAGGTCCTCGCCGTCACGTTCACGGCCCGGGCGGCGGGGGAGCTGCGCACGCGGCTCCGCGCGCTCGACGCCGGGGGCGTCCAGGCCCGCACCTTCCACGCGGCCGCGCTGCGCCAGCTGCGCTACTTCTGGCCGCGGGTCGTGGGCGAGCGGCCGTGGCAGCTGCTCGAGGGCAAGCTGCGGCTGATCGGCCAGGCCGCCGCGCGCGCCCGCGCGGGCACCGACTCGGACGCGTTGCGGGACCTCGCCACCGAGATCGAGTGGGCCAAGTCCAGCCTGATCACGCCGGAGGGCTACCCGGCCGAGGTCGCCCGGCTGCGGCGGGACGTCCCGGGCCCGGTCGAGCAGGTCGCCCAGGTCTACGCGGCCTACGAGGCGCTGAAGAACCGGGCCGAGGCGCTCGACTTCGACGACCTGCTGCTGCACGTCGCCGCCGCGCTGGAGGAGCACCGCGCGGTCGCCGAGGAGTTCCGCGACCGGTACCGCTGCTTCGTGGTGGACGAGTACCAGGACGTCACCCCGCTGCAGCAGCGCGTGCTCGACGCCTGGCTCGGCGAGCGGGACGACCTGACCGTCGTCGGCGACGCCAACCAGACGATCTACACCTTCGCCGGGGCCTCGCCGCGCTACCTGCTGGACTTCCCGCGCCGCTTCCCGGACGCCACCGTCGTCCGGCTGACCCGCGACTACCGCTCCACCCCGCAGATCGTGGCCTGCGCGAACACGGTGATCGGCGCCGCGCGCGGCCGGGTCGCCGGGAGCCGGCTGCGGCTCGTCGGGCAGCTCCCGCCGGGGCCGGACCCGGACTTCGCCGAGTACGAGGACGAGCCGGCCGAGGCCGCCGCCGTCGCCGCGAAGATCCGCAGGCTGATCGCCGACGGCACCCCGCCCGCCGAGATCGCCGTGCTGTTCAGGATCAACGCGCAGTCGGAGAGCTACGAGCAGGCGCTGACCGAGGCCGGCGTGCCGTACCAGGTGCGCGGCGGCGAGCGCTTCTTCACCCGCGCCGAGGTGCGCCGGGCGATGGTCGCGCTGCGCACCGCACCGCCGCTGCCCGAGGGGATGGACCTGGTCACCGCGGTGCGCCGGGTGCTCTCGACGGTCGGGCTCACGGACGAACCGCCCGCCGGCACGGCGATGCGCGCGCAGTGGGAGTCGCTGCTCGCGCTGGTGGGGCTGGCGGAGGAGCTGGCAGCCGTCGAGCCGCAGGCCGACCTGCGCCGGTTCTCCGCCGAGCTCGAGACGCGGGCGGACGCCTCGCACCCGCCGGTGGTCCAGGGCGTGACGCTCGCGTCGCTGCACGCCGCGAAGGGCCTGGAGTGGGACGTCGTGTTCCTCGTCGGGCTCGTCGACGGCACCCTGCCGATCCAGCACGCGGAGGGCGACGAGGCCGCGATCGAGGAGGAGCGCCGGCTGCTCTACGTCGGGGTGACCCGGGCGCGCCGGGTGCTGCGCATGTCCTGGGCGCTCGCGCGGGCCTCCGGCCGCGGGCGCCAGCGGCGCCGCAGCCGCTTCCTGTACGGGCTGATCCCCGAGGAGCACCCGGCCTCGCGCGTCGCGCAGGGCGACCGTCGCCGGCAGGGCGGGCCGAAGCCGCGCTGCCGGGTGTGCGGGGAGCCGCTGATCGGCACCACCGCGCTGAAGCTGCAGCGGTGCGGGGCCTGTCCGTCCGACGTGGACACCGAGCTGCTGGAGCGGCTGCGGGACTGGCGCGGCGAGGTGGCCCGGCGGCAGGGCGTGCCGTCCTACGTGATCTTCACGGACGCCACGCTCACCGCCATCGCCGAGCAGCGCCCGGCCGACGCCGCGGCGCTCGTCGGCATCCCGGGGATCGGGGCCCGCAAGCTCGACCGCTACGGCCCCGAGGTCCTCGCGCTGGTCAGCGACTCCGGAGCCTGAGTCTTCACCGCCTGCTCCGGTGTCGCCCCGAGTGACCGCGGGGCGACGGGCCGGCGGCCGGCGGGTGGACCGGAAACTGCTTCTCGAATCAACGGATTAATTCTGTTGTGCGGGTCGGGCGCCCCCTTCTACTCTCGCATGCACGGACGGAGCAACGCCCCGTCCTTCCGCACGGATCCGCGCCGAGCTGCCGGAGAGGAGGCGCCGCCATGGAGATCTTCGCGATGACGACCGGGACGACCGGGACCCCGCGTGGGATCGCGCCCGTCGGTGCCTGCACCCGCCTCGGCTATGCGCCGTCCCTCCGCCGCCCGCGCGGCGGTTGGCCGATCTCCGTGCACCGTGCCCTCCGCACCGAGAAGCAGGTGCCGTTCGCGGTCGTCACCGATCACAACTGGACAGGTGTGTCCGTTCCGAGCGGGCTGTGCCGACGAAGGTCGTAGCAGCCGAGCCGGCCGAGAAGTTTCGGGGCCGCGGAACCCACACCAGGGATCCGCGGCCCTTTTTCGTGTCCCCACCCGGGGCACGACGTCCACCCCGTCCACCACCGAAGGAAGAGAACACCCACCACACCAGGAGGTAGTGCGGTGCTAGTCAGATCCACCCCGTGCGACGGCGGGGCGATCCGGCACGAATACGGCGGCGGCGACACCGCTCCCGTGCCCGGCGGCCTGCTCGGCGACGTCCCGGAGTCCGGCCTGGACCTGCCCTGCCGGCAGGGCGAGGCGGACCTGTGGTTCGCCGAGTCGCCGGCCGAGCTGGAACGGGCCAAGGCGCTGTGCGAGAGCTGCCCGATCCGGATCGAGTGCCTCGCGGGCGCCCTCTCACGCGAGGAGCCCTGGGGCGTGTGGGGAGGCGAGATCTTCGAACGAGGAGTCGTCATCCCGCGCAAGCGCCCGAGGGGCCGGCCCAGCAAGGCCGACCTCGCCCGTGACCGGGCGTGGGCCGAGGCCCACCAGAAGGCACAGGAGCGGGCCCGGCAGATGGCCGGCGCGAACGCCCGGCCCTGCGCCTGACGACCGAGAACCCGCAGCCCGACCAGGACCGACGCCCGATCCCCTTCCCCCGGGGCCGGCGTCCCACTTCGAGGAGACCTTCCGATGACCGATCTCGTGATCCGCACCGACCGGCCGGCCCGCGACGTGCGCACCCGCATCGACGCCCACGGCACCGCGATGTTGGTGATGAACGAAGCCCTGGCCCGATCGCGACAGCAAGAGGCCGAGGAGGCCGCGCGCGACCACCGGCTCGCGCGTCGGCTCTCCGCGGGCCGGCGCTGGGACCGGGTGGCGGCGTACGCCGCCCGCCGCGCCGCGCGCGCCCGCGCCGCCTCCGGCTGAGTCGCGGGAGGGCACCGCGGTACACGTCCGCCGGGAGCCGGGTCCGCACGCGTCGGACCGGGCCCCGGCGACGGGTGACGCCCCGCCGCCCTCGCTCGCCACGACGGCCGCCGCGCGTCCCACCGCGGTACCTGACGCCCGCCCCGGGAGCTACCTCCGGGGCGGGCGTCGTGCCGTCCGCTAGCCGAGCCCGGCGCGGACGCCGGGGTGTCAGCTCGCCGCGAACAGCTCCGGCTGCCAGTGCCCCACGATGCTGCGCAGCGGGACCTCCGCCTCGAGCTGGCACAGCACGCCGAGGGTGCCGAGGGTGACCCGGTGCACCAGCAGGTACTGCGGCGGCAGGTTCAGCGCGCGCCCGGTGTCGAACTCCGGGCGCCGCAGGTCGCCGACCCGCTCGGCCTGCTTCTGCAGCCAGGCCCGGCTGAACCGGAACCGTTCGGTGTGCAGGGGCTCGGTGAACGGTGCCAGGTAGGCGAGGGCCTCCTCCGCGGTGAGCTCCGTGCCGGGGCGCACGAAGCCCTCGTCCCGCAGCAGCTGGAGCAGGTCGGCGGGCCGGTTCTCCAGGGCGTACTTGGTCATGACGGTGAGCGGCGGCGGCAGCCCCTCGGGGAGCCGGGCCACAGCCCCGAAGTCGACGACGAGCAGCCGGCCGTCGTCGAGGATCTGGAAGTTGCCGGGGTGCGGGTCGGAGTGCAGCAGGTGCAGCCGGTACGGCGCCGAGTAGTGGAACCCGGCGAGCCGCGCCCCCGCGTGGTCGCGCTCCTCGGTCGTGCCGGAGCGGATCACCTCCGACAGCCGGCGCCCGGTGACCCACTCGCTCACCATCGCCCGCGGCGCCGACGCGACGACCTTCGGCACCCGGATCTCCGGGTCGCCGTCGTACTCGGCGGCGAAGGCCCGCTGGTTGTCGGCCTCGTCCCGGTAGTCGAGCTCCTCGACCATCCGCTCCTGCAGCTCGCTGATCAGCGGCTTGACGTCCATGCCCGGCGCCAGCGGCTGCAGCAGCCGGCTCATCCGGGACAGCTGGCGCAGGTCGGAGCGCAGCGCCTCCTCCGCGCCCGGGTACTGGACCTTGACGGCCACCTCCCGGCCGTCCCGCCACACGGCGCGGTGCACCTGGCCGATGCTCGCCGCGGCGGCGGGCTCCTCGTCGAACTCGCGGAAGCGGGACCGCCAGTTGCGGCCGAACTGCTCGGCCAGCATCCGGTGCACGTCCGACGGGGGCATCGGCGGGGCCGCGCTCTGCAGCTTGGTCAGCGCGTCCCGGTACGGCCCGGCCAGCTCCTCGGGCACCGCGGCCTCGAAGATGCTCAGCGCCTGACCGAACTTCATCGCGCCGCCCTTGAGCTCGCCCAGGACCGCGAAGAGCTGCTCGGCGCTCTTGGCCATCATCTGCGCGGTGATCTGCTCCCGGTCGCCGCCCGCGAGGCGCCGACCCCATCCTGCGGCGGCGCGCCCGGCGACACCGAGCGGCAGGCTGGCCAGCTTGGCCGTGCGGGAGGCGGTCCGGCGGGGGATGTCGCTCACCTCATGATTGTCTCCCGCCGCGCGGCCGGCTCGCACGTCGCGCCGACCTCTGCGGCGCGCGTGGGGGAGGGCTGCGTCACACCTGGCGCCGCTGTCGCCGCCGCGCCCGCCCCGCAGTGGCAGTCGGGGTGCGCCCGCCAGGGCCGCCGCCGCAGGTATCCGCCGTGCACGTCGAGCTCGAGGGCCGCGCCGAGGCTCGGCGGCGGGCGCTCGCCGTCGAGCGCGAGGAGCGCCTGCGCCGCACCGAGCGCGGCCGTGGCGGTGACGGCCTCGGGTTCCGCCCCGCCGCTGCGCCCGGTCAGCTGCGCCGCGACGACCGGCCACGCCGGGTCGAGGTCGCCCCGCCCCAGCTCGACGCACCGCAGGCACGGGGAGCGCCCGACCAGGACCAGCGGGCCCACCACACCGACGCCGTCCCGGACCAGGACCGGCAGGTGGTCCGTGCCGGCGGCCGCGAGCCCGGTGGCCACCTCCGGCGCGGGGACCACTGCGTCCGTGAGCACCACGAGATCGGGTGCCCGCCCCGGCGGCAGGGCGTCCTTGGCCGTGCCCGCGCGAGCGCGCCGGACCGCCGCGGCGGCCGCCTCGCCGCGGGGCCTGCCCACCGACTCCTCCCCGTACCCGTACCCCACGTCCCCGCTCTCGACGTGCCCGCGGGCGACGACCTGTACCGCGCCGACGCCCGCCCGGGCGAGCGCCACCGCCACCCCGACCGCCAGCGGCCCGTCGCCCCGCACCTGCACCGCGCAGGCCGCCCGACGCCCGGCCCGTCGCTCGCCCGTGCCCGGGTCGACCAGCGCGCCACGGTCCACGAGCCCCCGCAGCAACGCCTGCGCGAACTCGACGCCGACCCCGCGGGCCGCGGCCTCGGCCACCCAGTCCAACGCGACGGCCGGCGCGCGCAGCCGCTCGAGCAGGGGGAGCACCGCGGCGGGCAGGCCGCCGACCACCACGTTGCCCCGCGGGGCGAGGCCGACCTGGCGGGCGCGGGCGCCCCGGGCCAGCAGCGGACGGTGCGGGGCGAGGACCAGCCGGCGGGGGAGGGAGGCGACGGTGCGGATCACGGCCCCGAGCATGGTCGGCGGCCCGCCGCCCCGCGAACGGTTGTCCACAGGCGCGCCGATCTGTGGACAACCCGGGCCGCCGGAGATCCTCCGCTCCCGCCCGCCCGGCGCGGGGCCTAGGGTGGGGGAATGGCGAGCCCCGCGGTCGTCGAGGTGAGACGGAGTCAACGGCGGCGTCGGATGGTCAGCGCGCGGCGCGAGGGTGACACGGTGATCGTGTTCATCCCGGGCTGGATGAGCGAGGCCGAGGAACGGCGCTGGGTGGACGAGATGGTCAGCCGGCTCGAGAAGAGCGAGGCGAAGCGGCGCTCACCCGGCAGGCACGGCGACGGGGCGCTGCTGGACCGCTGCCTCGAGCTGTCGAAGCGGTACCTGGGCGGCCGGGCCACCCCGGCGTCGGTGCGGTGGGTGCCGCCGATGCGCACCCGCTGGGCCTCGTGCACCCCGCAGGACCGCACGATCCGGATCAGCGAGCGGCTGCGCGAGGCCCCCGGCTGGGTGGTCGACTACGTGCTGGTGCACGAGCTGGCGCACCTGCTCGCCCCGGGCCACGACGACTACTTCTGGTCGCTCGTGCACCACTACCCGCGCACCGAGCGGGCCATCGGCTACCTGGAGGGGCTGTCGGCGGCCGCCGGCCTGGGCCTGGTCGGCACGGACGGCGAGGACCTGCCGGACGTCGACGAGGAACCCGAGGCCGCGGGCGAGGCCGCCGCGAGCGTGAGCTGACCCGCTCGGGCCGGCCCGCTCACGCGAGGTGGAGGCCGACCCGCTCGGTGCTCACCGGTCCGGCACAGCGAACTCCGAGCCGAACGCGACACGGCGCCGGCCCCTCCGGGGACCGGCGCCGTGCGGTTCGGGTGATCGAGCGGACGATCAGGTGCGGGGCGACCCGCCCTCGTCGTCGTCCCGCTTCTCGGGGGCGTCCCCGGCGGCGCCGGGACCCTCGGCGGAGGCGGCACCCGGCTCGTCGTCCGTGCCGGGCTCCTCGGGCTTCTCCTGCTCCGCGGCCTCGGCGGCCTCCGCGGCGAACTGCTTCTCCAGCTCGGCGATCGGGTCGTCCGTGTCGCGGCGGTGGACGAACGCGGCCGGGTCGTCCAGGTCGTCCGTGTCCGGCAGCAGGTCGGGGTGCGCCCACACCGCGTCCCGCCCCTCGATCCCGCGCTCGTCGCCGAGGAGCTTCCACAGCTCGGCGGCGGCGCGCAGCTTCCGCGGCCGCAGCTCGAGCCCGACGATGGAGGCGAACGCCTGCTCGGCGGGTCCGCCGGAGGCGCGGCGGCGGCGCAGGGTCTCGCGCAGCGCGCCCGCACCCGGCAGCCGCTCGCCGACGCCCTCGGCGACCACGGTGTCCACCCAGCCCTCGATGAGGGCGAGCAGCGTCTCCAGCCGGGCCAGCGCCGCCTTCTGCTCGGGCGTGGTCTGCGGCTCGAACATGCCGGACTGCATGGCCTCCTGGATCGACGCCGGGTTCGACGGGTCGATCTGGCGGGCCATGTCCTCGATGCGCGAGGTGTCGACGGTGATGCCGCGGGCATAGTCCTCGACCGCGCCGAGCAGCCGCTCCCGCAGCCACGGCACGTGCGCGAACAGCCGGTGGTGGGCCGCCTCGCGGGCGGCCAGGTAGATCATGACCTCGCTGGCCGGGCGGTCGAGGCCGCCGGTGAACTTCTCGATCGCCTCCGGCAGCAGCGCCGCCGTGCGCTCCGGCCCGACCGGGAACCCGACCTCGGTGCCGGTGAGCACCTCCGCCGCGAGCTGGCCGAGGCCGCTGCCGAGCTGGCTGCCGAAGGCGAGCCCGCCCATCTGCCCGATCATCGCGAGCATCGGCCCGGCCGCGCTGCGGATCTCCTCGGGCAGGCCCTCCACCCAGGCTCCGGAGACGCGTTGGGCCACCGGGTCGCACAGCCGCTTCCAGGTCGGCATGCTCGCCTTCACCCAGTCCGTCGGCGTCCACGCCACGGTCTCGGTGGCGCCGGCGGGGAACTCGGTGGCCGGGTCGAGCCACAGCTCCGCGAGCTTGAGGGCGTCGGCCACGGCGGTGCGCTGCGCGTCCGTCAGGGACGAGGTCTTCTGCGCGAGCTGCTGGGTGGCCATCTGCGCGGCCAGGTCGTAGTTGACCGGGCCGCCGCCGCCACCCGTCTGGCTGGCGCTGGACAGCATCTGCCCGAGCTGGCTGAGCATCTGGCCGAGCTGGCCGACGTCGAAGCCGCCCGGGCCGCCGCCGGGCATGCCGGGCATCCCCGGCATCCCGGGGATGCCGGGGAACTGACCGCCGCCGGGCAGGTTGCCGAAGCCGAAGGGGTCCTTGGGACCCTCGTTGCCGCCCTCTCCCTCGTCCCGTCTGCGGTCGCGGTCCGGGTCGCGGTCGGAGGGGCCGAAGCCGAACGGGACGTCACTCATGCCGACCACGGTACGCGGCCCCCGGGCCCCGCGGCGTAGGTTCGCTCTCCGTGAGCCGCCGGACGTCGACGCTGGTCGCCGCCGTGCTCCTGGTGATCGTGGTGGTGGGCGTCGGGACCGTCGTCCGCGTGCCCTTCGTCGCCCTGGGGCCCGGACCGACCTACGACACCCTGGGCGCCGTGGACGGGACGCAGGTCGTCGCCGTCGACGGGGCGCCGACCTACCCCACCTCGGGGCACCTCAACATGACCACCGTCTCGGTCAACGACGGCGTGACCGGGCTGCAGGCGCTCGGGTTCTGGCTGGCGCCGGACCGTCGGCTGGTGCCGCGGGACACCGTGTTCCCGCCCGGGCGGTCGACCGCGGAGGTCGACAAGGAGAACGCGGAGCAGTTCACGGCGTCGGAGACGAACGCCGAGCTCGCCGCGCTGTCCGAGCTGAAGCTGCCGACCCGGGCCACCGTGGCCGACGTCGTGCCCGGCTCGCCGGCCGAGGGCGTGCTGCAGCCGGGCGACACCATCGTCTCGGTGCGCGGGATGCCGGTCGCGACCCCGCAGGCCGTGGCCGACGCGCTGAACGGCACGAGCCCGGGCCAGCCCGTCGTCGTCACCTACCGGCGCGGCGACGCCCAGCAGGACGTGACGATCACGCTCGGCTCCAGCCCCGACCGGCAGCAGGGCATGCTCGGCGTGCGGCCGGGCGTGCAACCGGCCACCGGGGCCATCACCATCAGCCTCGGCGACATCGGCGGTCCGTCGGCGGGCCTGATGTTCGCGCTCGCCGTGGTGGACAAGCTCACGCCGGGCGAGCTCAACGGCGGGCAGTTCGTCGCGGGCACCGGCACCATCACCGCGGACGGGACCGTCGGGCCGATCGGCGGCATCCCCTTCAAGATGCGGGCGGCGCGGGACGCGGGTGCGGTCACCTTCCTCGTGCCGAGCGACAACTGCGCCGAGGCCGCGCAGAACGCGCCCGACGGGCTTCGGCTGGTCCGGGTGACGACGCTCGCCTCCGCCGTCGACGCGCTGGAGACGCTCGACGTCGGCGGGCCGGCCCCCGCCTGCACCCCCTGACCGGTCCCGGAGCCCTCCCGGGCGGCTCCGCGAACGGTTCCTGAGCCGACCCTGAGCGGTCCGTGAGCTGGACGGATCCGGACCGCCGGGAGAACGCGGTACCGTCGCCCGCGAGCGGACACGGACCGGACGAACCGTACGAACGGTGCGCGCACACGGGACACACGGGAACTCCACACGCCGTCCGTAGAGTTGACGCACCTGAACCGACCCTCGAGGAGTTGCCGTGGCCATGCGGCCCCCGGCGGGAGCACCGTCGTTGTCCCGCCGTACGCGGATACTGTTGATCGCGGCCGCGGTCCTGGTGGTGGTGCTGCTCGGCGGGTCCCGGTTGGTCGACTTCTACGTCGACTGGCTCTGGTACGGCGAGACGGGCTACCGCGGGGTGCTCGGCACCGTGATCGCCACACGCGTCGTCCAGTTCGTGATCGGTGGGCTGCTGCTCGGCGGGGCGGTCTGGCTCACGCTGTGGCTCGCCTACCGGTTCCGCCCGGTCTTCGTGCCGGTCAACGGGCCGGAGGACCCGATCGCCCGGTACCGCACCGTGATCATCTCCCGGCTGCGGGTGTTCGGGATCGGCATCCCGGTGATCGTCGGCATCATCGCCGGGCTGGCCGCCCAGGGCGACTGGCAGACCACGCAGATGTTCCTGAACGGCACGCCGTTCGGGCAGACCGATCCCGAGTTCGGCAACGACATCGGCTTCTACGCCTTCACGCTGCCGTTCGTCCGGATGCTGCTGAACTGGCTGTTCGTCACCGTCGCGATCTGCTTCGTGGTCGCGCTGATCGCGCACTACGTCTTCGGCGGGATCCGGCTGGCCGGCCGCTCGGGCCAGGTCTCGGCGGCCGCCCGGGCCCAGCTGGCGATCCTCGCCGGCGTCTTCGTGCTGCTCAAGGCGGTCGCGTACTACCTCGACCGGTACGAGCTGCTCTACTCCGACCGCAACCAGAACTTCTTCGGCGCCACCTACACGGACCTCAACGCCGTGATGCCGGCGAAGATCATCCTGCTGGTCATCTCGATCATCTGCGCCGCCGCCTTCTTCGCCGCGGTGTTCCGCCGGAACCTGCAGCTCCCGGCCATCGCGGTGGTGCTGCTGGTGCTGTCGAGCGTGCTGGTCGGCGCGGCGTGGCCCGCCGTGCTGCAGCAGTTCGTGGTCGCGCCCAACGCGAACGAGCGCGAGGCGCCGTCCATCGAACGCAACATCGCGGCCACCCGGCAGGCCTTCGGGCTCACGGACGACAAGGTCACGATCGAGCCCTACTCGGGCACCTCGACCGCCACATCGGCGCAGGTCCGGGCGGACACGACCACGATCCCGAACATCCGCCTGCTCGACCCGAGCAAGCTGACGAAGACCTTCACGCAGCTCCAGCAGCGGCGGAACTTCTACGGCTTCCCGGAGAAGCTCGACATCGACCGCTACACGGTCGACGGGCAGAAGCAGGACTACGTGGTCGCCGCCCGCGAGCTGGACTCGAGCGCGCTCGTTGGCAACCAGCAGGACTGGATCAACCGGCACCTCGTCTACACCCACGGCAACGGCTTCGTCGCCGCGCCGGCCAACCAGGTCAACGCGGCGCTGGAGGACACCGGCGGCCAGGGCGGCCTGCCGCGGTTCACCGTCAGCGACACCACGACCGAGGGACAGATCCCGGTCGCCGAGCCGCGGATCTACTACGGCGAGCTCATCACGGACTACTCGATCGTCGGCGCCGAGGAGGGCGCCGCGCCGCGCGAGTACGACACCGACACCGCGCAGTACACCTACACGGGCAGGGGCGGCGTCTCGCTCGGCAACCTGTTCAACCGGCTGGTCTTCTCGCTCTACTACGGCGAGCGGAACATCCTGTTCAACAGCTCGATCAACGACAACTCGAAGATCATGTACGACCGGGACCCGCGGGACCGCGTCGAGAAGGTCGCCCCGTGGCTGACCGTCGACAACGACCCGTACCCGGCGGTCGTCGACGGGCGGATCCAGTGGGTCGTCGACGGCTACACGACGCTGCGGAACTACCCGTACGCGGAGCAGGTGCCGCTGGGTGACACCACGCAGGACAGCCAGCTCGGCCTGCAGGGCCAGCGGCTGCCCAACGAGACCGTCAGCTACCTGCGGAACTCGGTGAAGGCGACGGTCGACGCGTACGACGGCACCGTCACGCTCTACGCGTTCGACGACAAGGACCCGGTGCTGCAGACCTGGATGAACGCCTTCCCGGGCACCGTCAAGCCGGCGTCGGACATCAGCGACTCGCTGCGCGAGCACTTCCGCTACCCGGAGGACCAGTTCAAGGTCCAGCGCGAGCTGCTGACCCGCTACCACGTCGACAACCCGGGCGAGTTCTTCTCCACGGTGTCGTTCTGGGACGTCCCGTCCGACCCGACGGTGCAGGGCAACACGGGTGCGGCGCAGGACGCGCAGCCGCCGTACTACCTGATGACCGGCCTGCCCGGGCAGCAGGGCGCGAGCTTCCAGCTCACCAGCGCGCTGGTGAGCCTGCGCCGCCAGTTCATGGCCTCGTACATGTCCGCCAGCTCGGAACCGGACACCTACGGCAAGATCACCGTGCTGCAGCTGCCGGCGGACACGCAGACGCTCGGCCCGCAACAGGTCCAGGCGCAGTTCCTCGGCTCGCCCAACGTGTCCTCCGAGCTGAACCTGCTGCGGCAGAACCAGACCACGATCGACTACGGGAACCTGCTGACGCTGCCCGTGGCCGGTGGGCTGCTGTACGTCGAACCCGTGTACATCGAGCGGGCGGGGCAGGACTCGTCGTACCCGCAGCTCGCGCGGGTGCTGGTGAGCTTCGGCGGCCGTGTCGGGTACGACCCGAACCTCTCGGCGGCGCTGGACCAGGTGTTCGGGGCGGGCGCGGGTGCCGGGGCGGCGGGGACCACCCCGGCCCAGGGCTCGACACCGCAGGCCCCGTCCACCGCGGCGCCGACGCCGGGTACCGGGACCAGTCCCGAGCTCGCGTCCGCGGCGAACGAGATCTCCTCGGCCCTCGCGCAGCTGAGGGCCGCGCAGCAGTCGGGTGACTTCGCGGCCCAGGGCGACGCGCTCTCGGCCCTCGACGCGGCCGTGAAGAAGTTCCAGGCCGCGCAGAGCGCCGCGCCGGCGGCCCCGGCCACCCCGGCCCCGTCGCCGGGCGGCTGACGCCACTGAGAGCGCTCAGGCGGGCGGTCCCGGATCCGGGGCCGCCCGTCGGCGTTCTCGGGCCGTGTTCTCGGGCCGCACGGACCGGGCCGGGATGTGAGCAGGCCCACCGGATCCGGGGCACACCGCGCTGACCGGTGCAAACGCGCGGCCACGGCTGACAGGCCGCCGTCGTCCCAGGTCAGCGGGTTCGACGCCGGGACCGACCCCCCGTGCACGCGCCGTTCGCGGGCGTGTAATGTTCTGGGCACAACAGCAAGACAGCAGTGCGAAGCCCGGAAGGGCCGACCACAGTGACGCGGGGTGGAGCAGCTCGGTAGCTCGCTGGGCTCATAACCCAGAGGTCGCAGGTTCGAATCCTGCCCCCGCTACCACGTCGAAGGGCCCTCGGGAGAACCTCCCGAGGGCCCTTCGCAGTTCGGGCGGTGCTTCCCGGCGAGCTGAGGCAGTGGGATCAGCCGAGGGGTGCCGAACCACCGGGACAGCCGGTCGAGCAGCTCCCGCTGATCCTCACCGACCCACGCCACGTGGCCGACCGGGCGCAGCGGCGCCGCGGGCACGTGATCAGGGGAGCGGTCACCCGACGCGGGGCGGGACAGGTTCCCGACCGTGCCGCAGCCGCCACCACACGGACGGCGGCGGACGTTCCAGCGGTGCGACGACGCGGACCGCGGCCCAGTCGTCGTCGGCGAAGTAGGCCGTGCGGCGCTCCCGCCACCGGTCGGCGAGCTCCCGGAGCGCGTCGAGGGGCAGGGCCGGACCCGTGAGCGAGCGCTGGACGGCGGTCAGCCAGGGCAGCAGCTCGTGGCAGATCGGGTCGGGGGCGTCGGCGTACGTGCACTCCTGGCGCAGCGCCGCGGCGTCGCACCCGATGCGGTACGCCAGCTCCGCCTGGTCGACGTCCGGGTGGCCGGGCCTGCGCTCGGCGCGCGTCGGCCGCGGGGACGGGGCCGTCACGACGACCCCGCCCGGTGCGGCCGGGGGACGAGGGTGTCCGGCCGCTCCTCCTCGTTGGCGGCCCGCACGGCCTCGACGACGATCCCGTGGTCGGGGGACAGGTGACAGACCGGGTCGGTGCGGGCGGCGTCGCCGGTGAGCTGGAACGCCTGGCAGCGGCAGCCCCCGAAGTCGACCTCCCGGCGGTCGCAGCTCCGGCAGGGATCCGGCATCCAGTCGGTGCCCCGGAACCGCCGGAACAACGGCGAGTCCGTCCAGATCCGGACCAGGGATTCCTCGCGCACGCTGGCGCGGGGGAGCGGCAACGTCTGCGCGGCCGGGCAGGGCAGGGCGTCCCCGTTGGGTGCCACGGTGAGCTGACGCGCGCCCCAGCCGCCCATGCAGGGCTTCGGGTACTGCTCGTAGTAGTCGGGGAGGACGTAGACGACGTCCATGCGCCCCGCGAGGCGCCGGCTCGCCTCGCGCACGACCTTCTCCGCGCGCTCGAGCTGGTCCCGCGTCGGCAGGAGCGCCGCCCGGTTGCGCCACGCCCAGCCGTAGTACTGGGTGTTGGCCAGCTCGACGCGGTCGGCGCGCAGCTCCTCGGCCAGCCCGACGATGTCGGCGAGCCCGTCGATGTTCTGCCGGTGGAGCACCACGTTCACGGTGAGCGGCCAGTCCAGCTCCTTGACCACCCGCGCCGCCTCGATCTTGCGGGCGTAGGAGGGCGTCCCGGCGATCCGGTCCGACACCGCGGGGTCCTCGGCCTGGATGCTGATCTGCACGTGGTCGAGGCCGGCCGCACGCAGCTCCTCCGCGCGGCGCCGGGACAGCCCGACGGCGCTCGTCACCAGGTTCGTGTAGAGGCCGAGTTCGGTCGCCCGCCGCACCAGCTCCACCAGGTCCCGCCGCAGGAGCGGCTCGCCCCCGGAGAGGTGGCACTGGAGGACGCCCAGCTCCCGGGCCTCCTCGAGCACCCGCAGCCACTCCGCCGTCGTCAGCTCGTCCCGGTAGCCGGCGAGGTCGATCGGGTTGGAGCAGTACGGGCAGGCCAGCGGGCAGCGGTAGGTGAGCTCGGCCAGCAGGCCGAAGGGCCTATCCATCGACGGCCTCCGTGTCCCTGTCGGGCGCGGGTTCCGGGTCGATCCGCACGCACCGCCGGTCGACGAGGCCGGAGAGGAAGCGCTGCACATCGGCCTCGGCCACGCGGTCGTACCGCTTCCGCAGGTCCTCGACGATTCCGGCGACCGTGCGCCGGCCGTCGCACAGCCCGAGGATGTCCGCCCCCGTGCGGTTGAGGACGACCACGCACTCCGGCCGCAGCAGGACGTGCCGGTCCCGGGCGCGGTCGAAGGTCAGCCGGACGTGGGGCGCGAGCCGCGGACGCCCGGAGGCGGGCACCGTCGCGGCCAGCACCGCGGAGTCGGGGGAGCTCATCGGCATCACTCCGGGTAGGCGCGGTCGACGGCGTCCATCAGGGCCCAGAGCACGTCGCACTTGAAGGTCAGCGCCGCCACCGCCCGCTCCTGCTCCTCGGGCGAGCGGCAGTACCCGGTCACCACCTCCAGCGCGTGCTCGGAGTCGCGGGGCGCCTGGTGCAGCCGGGCCCGGAAGTACGTCAGCCCGTCCCGGTCGATCCACGGGTAGTACCGCTCGAACGCCGCGAGGCGCTCGGCCATCAGGTCCGGCGCGAAGAGCTCGGTGAGCGACGACGCCACGGCGTCGACCCACGGCGCCGTGCGGGCGAAGGTCACGTAGGCGTCGACGGCGAACCGTACGCCGGGGACGAGGTGGCGGTGGTCCAGCACCTCCGCGCGGGACAGCCCGGCGGCCTCGGCCAGGCGCAGCCACGCCTCGATGCCGCCCTCGGTGCCGGTCGTGCCGTCGTGGTCGACGATGCGCCGGATCCACCGCCGCCGGATCTCGAGCACGGGGCAGTTGGCGAGGATCGCGGCGTCCTTGCGGGGGATGTTCTCCTGGTAGTAGAAGCGGTTGGCCACCCAGCCCCGGATCTGCCGGGGGCTCAGCAGGCCCGCGTTCATCCGCACGTGGAAGGGGTGCTGGTCGTGGTAGCGCTGCGACCGCGCCCGCAGCGCGTCGACGAAGGCGTCCGTCGTCCCGGACCCGGTCGTCCCCATCGTTCCGGCCGTCATGGCACCCCTCTCAGACCTCCACCTCGAGGCCGTCCGTGGCGATCTCCGGCCCGCGTTCGCCGACGGCCCGCCGCTCCGGCGAGTCGTCCAGCAGCACGGGGTTGCTGTTGTTGAGGTGGACGTAGATCGTCCGTTCGACGGGCAGCGTCGCGAGCTGCTCGAGGCTGCCGCCGGGGCCGTCCATCGGGACGTGCCCCATGTCGCGCGCGGTCTTCGACGCGAGGCCCAGCCGGACCATCTCGTCGTCGCTCCAGCAGGTGCCGTCGAGGAGCAGGCAGGCGCAGTCCCGCAGCTGCTCCCGGACCGCGCCCAGGTCCTGCACACCCGGCAGGTAGACCGCGGCCCGTCCGCTGCGGGTGTCGGTCAGCCGGTAGCCGACCACCCGTCCCTCGGCCCGTCCCGGCCCGAAGCGGGCCGCCTTCCTGGTCGGGACGTCGAAGGCGCGGTAGGACAGCCCGTCCGCCAGCGTGACGTCGACGCCCGGCACGACCGGGTGCCAGTCGACGGGGCAGTAGCGCTCGAGCGTCCGGAGGATCCCGGAGCCCTGGCACAGGGTCTCGCGCACCGCGGCCGTCGCGTGCAGCTCCAGCGCCCGACCCTCGCGCAGCAGCAGCAGGCCGAGCGTGTGGTCGAGCTCGGCGTCCGTGAGCAGCACGGCCTGCAGCGGTGTCTCCCGGCCCGGGCGCGGGTGCAGGGCGGGGAAGGCCTCGATCTGCGCCCGGACGTCCGGCGAGGCGTTGAGCAGGAACCAGGACCGGCGGTCGGCGCTCACCGCGACCGACGACTGCGTGCGCGGCGTGCCGGGCCGGGTCCCGTCACGGACCGCCCGGCACCCCGGGCAGTCGCAGTTCCACTGCGGGAACCCGCCGCCGGCGGCCGAACCGAGCACCCGCAGCCACATCCGTACACCTCGCCCCCCGGAGCGGGAGGGCGCCGGGCCCGAGGACCCGGCGCACCTCTCCACCTCCTGTCAGTCAGTCCTCCCACCGGGCGACGTACATCGTCACCTCGGGGGCGACCCCGATCTCGTCGAACTCCGGTGGCTCCCACACGGCGAGCTGGGACTCCATGGACTCACCTCCCCTCTGCGCGAACTGCGGGATCCGTACGTTCCTCGACCGGCCTACTCCGGGAGGGCGAAGGCGATCAGCGCGCTGCCGTGGCCCGCGCCGAGCATCCCCGGGAGGAAGCCCTCGGCCCATCCGCCCCAGCCGACCGGCACGACGACGTACTGCCGTCCGTCCACGCTGTAGGTCGACGGGCTGCTGTGGTGGCCGCTGCCGCACTGGAACTGCCAGAGCAGCTCCCCGTTGCGGGCGTCGAGGGCGTTGAACTCGCCGGAGGGCTCACCGGCGAAGACCAGGTCACCCGCGGTGGCCAGCACCGAGGCGCACATCGGGAGGTCGTTGCGCCAGCGCCACTTCTCCTCGCCGTTCGCGTCGAAGGCGCTGATCGAGCCCGCCATGTCCTCGATGTCCACCTGCACGCCGGCGCCCCAGTAGGGGATGCTCTCCTTGAACTCGCGGCGCCGGCGGGTGGCCGTCGCCCCGGTGTCCTGGACGGGCACGTAGAACAGCTCGGTCCGCGGGCTGTACGCCGCGTGCGTCCACTCCTTCGCGCCCGCCGGGCCCGGGTAGAAGTGGACCGGTTCGCCTTCCTTGTCGGGGTACTTCGAGGCCGTCACCTTGCCGTCCCGCGTGATGTTGCCCCAGTCGATCCGGTCGACGAACGGGGTGATCTGCACCAGCTGGCCGTTGGTGCGGTCGAGGACGAAGAAGTAGCCGTTCTTGTCGAAGTGCCCGAGCAGCTTGCGCCCCTCCGACTCGAAGAGGATGCACTCGGCTATGCTGTCGTAGTCCCACACGTCGTGCGGCGTGCACTGGTAGTGCCAGCGGATCTGCCCGCTGTCCACGTCGACGGCGATGATGCTGTCCGTGTAGAGGTTGTCGCCCTCCCGGACCTCCCCGTCGAAGTCCGGTGCGGGGTTGCCCGTGCCCACGTACAGCAGGTTCGTCTCGGGGTCGAAGGTGCCGGTCAGCCAGCAGTTCGCCCCGCCGCGGGCCCACGCCTGCCCGTCGGCCGGCCACGTCTCCGAACCGGGCTCGCCCGGCTTCGGGACCGTGTAGCAGCGCCACACGTGGTCGCCGCTCTCGACGTCGAAGGCGTCGAGGTGGCCGCGCACCCCGAACTCGCCGCCGGAGCTGCCGACGATCACCATGTTCTTGACCACCAGCGGCGCCACGGTGGCGCTCTCGCCGGCGCGCACGTCGCCGTAGGTCCGGTCCCAGACCCGCTTGCCGTTGGTGGCGTCGAGCGCGAGCACGTGGGCGTTGGCCGTCACGAAGAAGACCTTGCCCTGGGCGACCGCGACCCCGCGGTTCACGTTCCCGCAGCACAGCGACACGTCGAACGGGACGGCGTGCTTGTAGCGCCAGATCTCCACGCCGGTCTTGGCGTCGAGGGCCCAGACCCAGCCGTCCCAGCCGGCGACGAACATGATTCCGTCGACGACGATCGGGGTGGCCTCGAACGAGTAGGTCGACGCCCCGGCGATCAGGCCGGTGGTGCCGGCCTGGAAGACCCAGGCGGGGACGAGCTTCTTGACGTTCTCGGTGTTGATCTGGTCCAGCGGGCTGTACCGCTGCCCGTCGTAGGCGCCGTAGTAGGTGAGCCAGTTCTGCGGCTCCGAGCGGGCGTCGAGGATGCGCTCGTAGGTGACGCCGGAGACGACCGGCGGTGCGGTCTCCGCGCCCGGGGTCTTGTAGTTCAGCGTGCCCTGGTCGATGGCCTCGCCGGCGTCGACGTACTCGACGGTCATGGGACTGCTCCTTCCTACGGCCGCGGCTGGTCGGGTCGGTCGAGGCGGGCCTCGGGCGGGACGTCGCCCAGCACGACGATGGCGCCGGTCAGACCCCGGCCCTCATCGTTGCCGGTGGGCGAGCTGAACCAGTAGTAGCCGGGTCCGTCGAGATTGAGCCTGGCGCGGCCCCGGGAATGGTTCACCAACCAGATGAACTTCCGGTCCCCATTGCTGGGGAACAGCGCGCAATGCGTGTTGAGGTCGTCGTTGAAGATCTCGATCTCGATGTCGCCGCCGTGCGGCATGACGATGACCGAGGGGTCCCAGCAGAGCTCGTCCGGGTTGATCCGGAGCCGGGCCTGCATGGTGCCGTCCTCACGCTCCTTGGCCTGCTCGATGTTGCCGGTCGCGATCACGCGGCCGATGGGTCCCTTGTTCTGGGTGTCCAACCCCAGCTTGTGCAGCAGTTCGGCCCGCTCGTGGGCGGTGCTGGCTGTCATCGGCTTCGCCTCCTGGTCCGCGACTCCACGTGTCATCCGCGTCGCGCGCCCGACCACCCGCCGGTCCGGGTTCGAGGTCGTGCGCCGGGCTCCGGGCTCCGGGCACGACGCCGAGCCCGGTCGTCCACGGGCATCGGTCGCTGTAGGTCGTTCTCGAAAGCCGTCCGAGGAATACGCACGGCGAGCGATGGGAACGGCGTTCGCCGACGCGATCGGACCCCGCCCCTAATCGTTCACCGAAGGAGCCGAACGTTACGCGCGTCACATCTTCAGCGGCAAGGTCGTGTACTGATTCCCGGTCGGGCGCGCCGTTCGTCCGCCCGGAGCTACCGTTCCTTCGCGATCCGGTGCCGCCGGAAGATCGGGGGGAACGGGTGCGTTCAGATCCCCAGGGCCCGCCGGACGGCCGGGGCGTTCCGCCGGGACACCGGCACGCGGTCCCGCGCCCTGCTGTCCAGGACCAGCGACAGCTCGCCCTTCCCCCCGCGGTCGACCTCCCGCACGCGGCCGAGGTTGACCACGAACCGCCGGTGCACCCGCAGGAAGCCGGCGTCGGCCAGCTCGTCGTCGAGCCGGTCCAGGCCCGCGGAGGCGGCCCGCAGGCGTCCCTCGTCCGTCGAGAGCCACACGTCGTTGCCGTCCGCCTCGGCGAGGTAGACCTCGGACGGCCGCAGCAGGACGAGGCGGTTCTCGCGCAGCGCGACGAGCCGCCGCGGCTGCATCCGCGGCCGGGCCGGCCCCTCGACGTCCGTGAGCAGCTCCCCGTCGACGGTGCCGAACGCGAGCAGGCTGCCCACCATCCGCCCGGACACGAACACGGGGCGGACGGTGACCGGGGTCGGCTCCTCCGCGAGGTGGGTGAAGACCTGGGTCGAGCCCACCCAGTCGCGGTTGTGGGCGGCCTGCCGGTGGGCGTACCGGGAGATCCCGATCAGGTCGGGCAGCCCCGGGTTCCAGCGCACCGTCGGGTCGATCGCGGGGGTCGAGGCCGGGACACCCATCAGCACGCTCGCCCGCTCGTCGGCGATCACCACCTTGCCGGCCGTGTCGATCGCGGCGTGGCCGGTGGCGGGCCGGCCCCGGGCCTGCGTGTAGGCCGCGACGAGGGCGGTCCCGCTGTCCCGGGCCCGGCTGCGCAGCGTGCGCCGGGTGGTGGCGACGGCGTGCGAGAGCCACGCGCCGGTCGACTCGGGGAGTGCGGTGCGCCAGCAGGAGATGTTCAGGACCGCGATGGGGTCCCGCGTCACGACGTCCCGCACGGCGATGCCGGCGCACACCCAGTTGTGGAAGGCCTGGCACCAGTGCTCGGCGCCGCGGACCAGGACCGGGCCGTGAGCCTCCAGCGCCGTGCCCATGCCGTTCGTCCCCGCGGCGCACTCCGACCAGCAGAACCAGGGCGCCAGGTTGGAGCTCGACGCCCGGTTCAGCGTCGCGTTGTTGCCCCACGCGGCGAGGATCCGCCCGGTGGCGTCGGTGACGGTCACGATGCCGCTCAGGTTGTCGACGTCCTGCGCCACGGACGCGGCGAGGCCGCCCAGCTCGGTGAACACGACGTCGTGCTCGAGGGTGTGGTCGATCTGCTCGACGGCCACCGGGGCGGCGCTCAGGTGCGGGTCGACGCGGTACTGCTCCCGGCAGCGGTGCCAGGAGACCACCACCTCGGGGCGGACCCCCGAGACGCTGTCCTCGCCCTGCACGAAGCGCTCCCAGGCCGCGAACACGGTGTCCCGGTACGGGGTCGCCGTCGTGGGGCCGAGCCGGTGTACGTCGTTCATGAGGAGACCACTCGTCGTCGAGCTCGTCGTCCGAGCACAGCCAGGAAGGCCCACTGTAGGCACCGGCGCACCAGTGCGTCAGCCGACGAAAGGGCTCTCGGGACGGTGTCCCGAGAGCCCTTCCGGGTGGTGCCGGGTGCTCCGTGGAGGGGCCGGGGTACGGCCGTCCGGGCGCCGGAGCGGGGTCAGACCAGGTCGTACCGGTCCGCGTCCATGACCTTCGCCCAGGCGGCGACGAAGTCCCGCACGAACTTCTCCGCGGCGTCGTCGCAGGCGTAGACCTCCGCGACGGCCCGCAGCTCGGAGTTCGAGCCGAAGACCAGATCAGCGCGGGTGCCGGTCCACCGCACGTCGCCGCCGGAGCGGGGCCGGGCCTCGAACAGGTCGTCGTCGCCCGCCACCGACGTCCACTCGACGTCCATGTCGAGCAGGTTGGTGAAGAAGTCGGTGGTCAGGACCCCGACCCGGTCGGTGAACACGCCGGCCTTCGATCCGCCCGTGTTCGCGCCGAGCACCCGCAGGCCGCCGACCAGCACGGTCATCTCGGGCGCGCTCAGGTCGAGCAGGTTCGCCCGCTCCACGAGCAGGTACTCGCCCGGCAGCCGGTGGCCCTTGCCCCGGTGGTTGCGGAAGCCGTCGTGGGTGGGTTCCAGGTGGGCGAAGGACGCGACGTCCGTCTGGTCCTGGGTCGCGTCGGTGCGGCCCGGGGTGAACGGCACCTCGACCGGGAAGCCGGCGTCCTTCGCGGCCTTCTCGACCGCGGCGACGCCGCCGAGCACCACGAGGTCGGCGAACGACACCGGCGCGCCGAAGGAGGACTGCACGCCCTCCAGCGCGCGGACGACCTGGGCGAGCTCGTCCGGGTCGTTGACCTCCCAGCCGCGCTGCGGCTCGAGGCGGACGCGGCCGCCGTTGGCGCCACCGCGCTTGTCGCTGATCCGGAACGAGGACGCGGCGGCCCAGGCGGCGGCGACCAGCCGGGAGACCGACAGCCCCGTGTCGAGGATCCTCTCCTTGAGGGTCGCCACGTCCTCGGTCGACAGCGTGTAGTCGCCGCGGGCGGGGATCGGGTCCTGCCAGAGCAGCTCCTCCTGCGGCACCAGTGGGCCGAGGTAGCGCTGGATCGGACCCATGTCACGGTGGGTCAGCTTGAACCAGGCGCGGGCGAAGGCGTCGGCGAACTCCTCGGGGTTCTCGTGGAACCGGCGGGAGATCGGCTCGTAGATCGGGTCGAACCGGAGCGCGAGGTCCGTCGTGAGCATCGTCGGCTTCCGGGCCGGCTCGTTGGTCTCCGGGTCCGGGATGACGGTCCCGGCGTCCTTCGCCACCCACTGCCAGGCACCGGCGGGGCTCTTCTCGAGCTCCCACTCGAAGCCGAACAGGTTGTCGAAGAAGCCGTTGCTCCACCGCGTGGGGGTGGAGGTCCAGGTGACCTCGAGGCCCGAGGTGATGACGTCGCGGCCCTTGCCCGTGCGGAAGCCCTGCCGCCAGCCGAGGCCCTGCTGCTCGATCGGGGCGCCCTCGGGCTCGGGGCCGACGTTGTCGTCGACGTCCGGGTTCGCGGCGCCGTGGGTCTTGCCGAAGGTGTGGCCGCCGGCGATGAGGGCGACGGTCTCCTCGTCGTTCATCGCCATCCGGCCGAAGGTCTCGCGGATGTCGCGGGCCGCGGCGACCGGGTCCGGGTTGGCGTTCGGGCCCTCCGGGTTCACGTAGATGAGGCCCATCTGCACGGCGCCGAGCGGCCGCTCGAGCTCGCGGTCGCCGGTGTAGCGCTCGTCGCCGAGCCAGGTGCGCTCCGGGCCCCAGTAGACGTCCTCGTCCGGCTCCCACACGTCCGCGCGGCCCCCGGCGAACCCGAAGGGCCGAAGGCCCATGGTCTCCAGGGCGCGGTTGCCCGTGAAGATCATGAGATCGGCCCAGGAGACCTTCCTGCCCCACTTCTTCTTGACCGGCCAGAGCAGGCGGCGGGCCTTGTCCAGGTTGCCGTTGTCCGGCCAGCTGTTCAGCGGGGCGAAGCGCTGCATGCCGGCGCCCGCGCCGCCGCGGCCGTCCTCGACGCGGTAGGTCCCGGCGCTGTGCCACGCCATGCGGATCATGAACGGGCCGTAGTTCCCGAAGTCCGCCGGCCACCAGTCCTTGGAGTCGGTGAGGATCGCGTCGACGTCCCGGGCCAGCTCGTCCAGGTCGACGGTCGCGAACTCCGCGGCGTAGTCGAAGTCCGGGTCCATCGGGTTCGCGACGGGCGCGTGCTTGCGGAGGATCTTCAGGTTGAGCTGGTTGGGCCACCAGTCGGTGTTGCCGGCGCCCTCGGTCGGGTGCCCGAGGCGACCGCCGTGCACGGGGCAGCCGCCGGCCTCCTGCGTCTGCATCTGCTTCTCGACGGTGGTGTGGTCGTCGGACAGCGACACGTCGGTCCTCCTGCGCTCGGGGGAGTGTGGTGGGCGGTGGTGGGCGGTGTCCTCAGCGGTGTCCCGGCGGTGGCACACGGCGCGCCGCGGACCGCTCTGGGCACGGCGGGAGTCTGGCGCAGTCTCCGGAACGGATCGAGGACGTGTCGCAGTCTGAGACCACCGCCGGCCCGGGGTCTGGTTCGACGGGCGGTGCTCCGGCATGCTGCCGACGTCCCGGTCCGGAGCTCGAAGAAGGGTGGTGTCGCGGTGGGCGACCAGCAGGAGGCGGACAAGGACCTCGTCCGTGTGGCGTTCGAGGAGTGGGCGGCCGGCACGGGCGGGCCCTTCGCCCTGCTCGCCGACGACGCCACATGGACGATCACCGGCAACAGCCCGGTCTCGCGCACCTACCGGAGCCGACAGGAGTTCCTGGACGTGGTCATCGACCCGTTCAACGCCCGGATGTCCGAGCGGCTCGTGCCGAGCGTGCGGGGCCTGTTCGCCGACGGGGACTGGGTGATCGCGCTCTTCGACGCGCACGCCACCGCGCGGGACGGCACGCCCTACGACAACACCTACAGCTGGTACATGCGGCTGGCGGGAGAGGACGGGGACAGGCGGATCGTCGAGGTGATCGCCTTCTTCGACACCATCGAGTTCACCGACTTCTGGAAGCGGGTCGAGCCGGCCTGACCCCCGCCCGTCACTCCATTCCCGAGGTGGCGAGCGGGTCGTACCCCGGCGTGCGCAGGAGGGCCTGCAGCTGCCGGCGCCGGACGCCGGTGTTCGACCCCTCGATCACCGGGTAGGCCAGGGCCTCGTTCAGGTACCGGAGCAGCGGGAACGCCGTGTCGTAGGCGGACACGCCGACCACCTTGACCAGCTCCGTGACCACGTCGACCGCGGTCTCGGAGCCGAACACCTTGGCGTGCAGCGCCCACTCGAGCCCGTGCGGGTCCTGGGCCAGCACGGCGTCGAGGGCCCGCCAGGACAGGAGCCGGACGGCCTCGATCCGCCCCTTGGCGTCCGCCAGCACGTCCGCGACGGACTGGTGCTCGATGATCGGCACCGCGCCGCCGCGCTTCTCGGTGGTGGCGAACCGCAGGGCGGTCTCGAACGCCCCGCGCATCGCCGCGACGGCGAAGGTGCCGATGGACGCCCCGCTGCCGACGAAGGCGTTGCGGCACAGCTCCACGCCCTGGCCCTCCCGGCCCAGGAGGTTCGCGCGGGGTACCCGGAGGTCGACGAGCCGGACGGTCGCCGTGAGACAGCCCCGCAGGGCCGGCAGGTCGTGGTACTCCTCGACCTCGACGTGCCCGGCCAGGTGCTCCCGCTCGGCGACGATCAGCGAGATGCCGCCGGGCGCGCGGCAGACGATCGTCATGAGGTCCGGCCCGTCGCCGTCCCAGCCCGGCAGGTGCGACGCCCACGCCTTGCGCCCGTTGATCACGTAGTCGTCCCCGTCGGGGACGGCGGTGGTGCGGGTGCCCTCGGCGGGTGGCGGCGCGTCGAAGTTGGCGCTGCCACCGGGCTCGGAGTACGCCATGGCGGCCAGTGGCGCGCCGGAGTCGGCGAGGAACGGGGCGACGAAGCGCGTGACCTGCTCCGGGGTGCCGACCTCGTAGACGGGCACGAGGGCGATCAGGGGCCCGGCCATCGAGATGACGAAGTCGGGGCTGTGGGCCGCCCACTCCTCGATCAGGATCGCCGCGTCGACGCCGCCGCCCGCGGTCCCGCCGAAGGGCGCCGGGATCAGGCCCTTCAGGAAGCCGGCCGCGACCGCCTTCTCGAAGGCGGGGCGGGCGAGCGCGGCGCGGCGGACCGGGTCGGGTTCGGCGCGCACGGCCTCGGCCAGGTCGCGCAGGTTCGCCTCGGCGAAGTGCCGCGCGGCGTGCTTGAGCCGGATCTGCTCGGGCGAGAGGGAGAACGAGACGGACACCGGGGACCTCCGTCGTCGGTGCCGGACGGCGTCCGGCGGAGAGCCTCAGGCTCCCGGCGCACGGCGCCGCCGTCTCGTCATTCCGTGCGCGGCAGCCGTGCAGTTCGTGCGGTTCGTGCAGGTGGTGCGGGCCGTCGGGCGGCCTCCCGGAGCTCGGTCGGCGCGCAGCCGAACGCGCGGCGGAAGGCCCGGCTGAACGAGGCCGGGTCGAGGAAGCCGACCGAGGCCGCGATCCCGGTGACGGTCCGGGTGTCGGCGGGGTCGGCGAGCAGCGCGGCGGCCCGCTCCAGCCGCAGCCGGCGGACGGTGGCGGCGAAGGTCCCGTCGGCGTCGGCGAAGGCGGCGTGGAGGGTCCGCGGGGAGATCGCGAACCGGCGGCAGACGGCGGCCACGGACAACGACGGGTCGCCCAGCCGGCCGTGCACGTACCGCAGGACCGCGGCCCGCAGCGCCTCGACGGGCGGCGTCTCGGGGGCGGGGTCGGCGGCGGCCGTGACGGCGGCGGCGAGGGCGTGCTCGAGGTCGGCGGCGGCCAGCGGGCCGGTCGTGTCGTCCACCTCCCACAACGCCCCGATCATGGCGCGCACCACCCCGCCCGCCCCGTCGCCCTCCCAGCGCCCGCCGAGCCGGGGCCGCAGCCGGCGACCGTCGAGCAGGTCGTGGGGAAGGCGGTAGGAGACCATCCGCCAGGGGGCGTCGAAGTCGAACCGGTACGGCTCGGTCGTGTCGACGACGGTGAACTCCCCGGGCCCGACGACCGCGTCGGCCCCGCCCTGCCGGACCCGGCACCGGCCCGCGACCTGCAGGTTCACGAAGTAGAAGGCCCCGTCGGTGCGGGCGACCTCGGCCGGCCCGTGCAGCGTCGCCTGCGGCTGCGAGGC
Source organism: Pseudonocardia yuanmonensis (assembly GCF_039542425.1). NCBI lineage: Bacteria > Bacillati > Actinomycetota > Actinomycetes > Pseudonocardiales > Pseudonocardiaceae > Pseudonocardia > Pseudonocardia yuanmonensis. The sequence continues at coordinate 71,620 of NZ_BAABIC010000008.1, read as the reverse complement.
GATGTGCGCACGGACGATCCGCAGCAGCGGCCGCGTCTCGACGCGGGCGGCGAAGCCGGGGCCGGCCGCGGCCTCCCGGCGCGGGGTCAGCGGCACGAAAGCCCGGCAGATGACCTCGTGCCAGTACCCGAACTGCTCGCGCTCCGGCCGGGCGGCGACGTCCCACACCGTCATCCGCCGACCTCCCCGCGGCCCGTGGGCGGCGGTGGTCGCCGCCCACGGGCATGGTCGCGGCGGTGTCGCCGCCGGTCAACCGGCTGTGCTCAGGAGCCCTCGTCGACCGTGATCGCCGCGGCGGGGCAGACGTCGGCGGCCTCCCGCACCGCGGTGTGCAGGGCGGCGTCGGGCTCGGCCTCGAGGAGCACCACGATGCCGTCGTCCTCGCGCTGGTCGAACACGTCCGGCGCGAGCATCACGCACTGCCCGGCGCCGCAGCAGCGGTCCTCGTCGACGGTCACCTTCACGCTCGGTCTCCTTCCGTGGCGGCGGGCGCGGCGGCTCGTGCGAGCCAGAGGCCGACGATCGCGTCGACCAGGCCGGTGGCGGTCGCGTCCCAGCTGGTCCGCGGGGTGGGCGCGGCCTCGGCGAGGGCGCGCTCGCGTTCGGCGCACACGTGCACCATCAGCAGGCGGGTCATGTCGCCGCGCTCGAGGCGGACCTCGGCGGGCAGGTCGGGCAGGCAGCGGTTGAGCCCCTCGGCCGTCGCGAGCAGCGCCGGCGAGCCCAGCGACTCCTGCGTGACGATCTCGCGGTAGGCGGGCTCGGTCGTGAGCTGCGCGTGGAACCGGGCGAACCACGTGGGCGCACCGAGGGCGTCGAGGTACCCGGTCAGCGGGCGGACCAGGCAGTCGACCCAGTCCCGGACGTCCGACGAGCCCTCGGTGGCGGCGAGCGCCTCGGCCCGCAGCCCCTCGATCCGCGAGGTGTGCCGGCGCACCACCGCCCGGACCAGGTCCTCCTTCGCGCCGAAGTGGTAGCCGACGACGGCGGTGTTGCCCTGCCCGGCCGCCTCGCCGATCTGCCGGTTCGACACCGCCAGCACGCCGCGCTCGGCGAAGAGCCGCTCGGCCGCGTCGAGGATGAGCGCCCTGGTCGCCTCGGCGCGGCTCGTCCGGGGTGAGGTCACGGCCGGGTCGCCCGTCACCAGCGCACCGGGAGCTCGCGGAGCCCGCCGACGGCCAGGCCCTCGACCCGCTGCAGCTCTTCGACCGGGACGGCGAGCTCGAGCCCGGGCAGCCGGCGCAGCAGCACCTCCAGGGTGACCTGCAGCTCGGTGCGGGCGAGCGCCTGGCCGAGGCAGGAGTGCGGGCCGGAGCCGAAGCTCAGGTGCGGGTTCGGGGAGCGGGTCAGGTCCATCTCCTCGGCGCCGTCGAACGCCTGCGCGTCGCGGTTCGCGGCGCCCATGCTGCACATGACGGTGGTGCCGGCGGGCAGCGCGGCGCTCGCGAGCTCGACGTCCTCGGCGATGTAGCGGGGCATGCCGATGCCGGGGTTGGCGTCGAAGCGCAGCGACTCCTCGACGGCGGTGCGCACCAGCGACGGGTCGGCGAGCAGCTGCTCCCAGCGGCTGCGGTCCGCGAGCAGCATCGCGACCATCTTGCTGATCATGTTGGCGGTGGTCTCGTGCCCGGCGACGAGCAGGCCCTGGCCGGTGCCGACGAGCTGCGCGTCGGTCAGCAGCGTGCCGTCCGCCGTGGGCTCGGTGGTCAGCTCGCTGAGCAGGTCGTCGCCGGGCTGCGCGCGCTTGGCCCGGACGTGGGCCTGCATGTAGCCGAGGAACTCGGACTGCGCCGCGACGATCTCCTCCCGGGTGTAGCGGGTGAGGTTGAGCAGCGTGTCCGACCAGTAGGAGAACTTGTCGCGGTCGGAGTCCGGCACGCCGAGCATCGTGCAGATGACCCAGACGGGCAGCGGGAAGCCGAGCGCCGCCTTGAGGTCCGCCGGCTGACCGTGGGCCTGCATGTCGTCGATCAGCGAGTCCGCCATCGCCTCGATCCGCGGCCGGAGCGCCGCCATCCGTCTGGCGGTGAACCAGCGCATGACCAGGCGCCGCCACTGCTGGTGGGCCGGGCCGGTCTGCGGGAGCACGCTCGCCATGTCGCTGTCGAACACGCCGCCGGAGTCCGAGATCCGCGCGCCCTGCCCGCCGCCGACGCGGGGGAAGCGGGGATCGGAGAGCACCTGCTTGACGTCGTCGTAGCGGGTGAGCAGCTGCGCGTGGTCGCCGCTGGGCAGGGTCACCGTGGCGACGGGGCACCGGTCGCGCAGCTCGGCCCACTCCTTCGGCGGGTCGAGCGGGTCGGGTGCGGGCAGCGGGTAGTGCAGCTCGCCGGAGTCGGGGAGGGGCACGGCGTCCTTCCGGTGGTGGGCGGTCGGGCTCTCCGGCCACTCTAAATCAACCGCTTGATTCGGTTCACCACGGTGAAGGTCACGCCCGGAGCGGGAACCCCGGCGCGCCGGGGTTCCCGCCGGTCGGTCGTCAGGTGCCCGGCGTCAGTCGAACAGGTCCGGGTCCGTCCGCACGACCTCGTCCCACAGCGGCTGGAAGGCGAACCAGCCGGCGTAGTGCCCGCCGGTCTGCTCGCGGGTGAACCGCGCGTTCGCCGGGTCGACCAGCGTCGGCGTGCCGGCCGCCTCGGCCAGCAGCTGGGCCTGGCAGTTGCGCTCGGTGCTGACGAACCACCACGCCGCCTCGGCGACCGTGTGCCCGACGGTGAAGATCCCGTGGTTGCGGTGGAAGCACATGGCGTTGTCGCCGAGGCCCTCGGCGAGCAGCCGACCCGCCTCCTCGTCGACGACGACCGCGCCCGCGCCCTCGGTGACCACCGTGTGGTTCTCGTACAGCGCGCAGGCGTCCTGCGTGATCGGGTCGAGCGGCCGGCCGAGCGAGGACCACGCCTTCCCGTACACGGAGTGCGCGTGGCAGGCCGCGACCACGTCCGGCCGGGCCTTGTGCACCGCCGAGTGGATCACGAACCCGGCGCGGTTGACCGGCTTGTCGCCGTACCGGACGGCCCCGGTGTGGTCGACGAGGATCAGGTCGGAGACGCGGATGTGCCGGAAGGACATGCCGAAGGGGTTGACCCAGAACATGTCCGGGTGCTCCGGGTCGCGCACCGTGATGTGCCCGGCCACGCCCTCGCCGAAGCCGAACCGGCCGAAGATCCGGAACGCGCCGGCGAGCTGCTGCTTGCGGTGCAGCCGCTCCTCCTCGACGGTCGCGAACACGGGTGGGCGCGGCAGGGAGATGCCCTTCTGCGCGGGCTCGAAGGAGGGCATCCCGCCCTCGGCGGTCGGGGCGGCGGCGGAGGTGGGTGCGGACGTCGTCGGTGCAACCATCCTCCGACGGTGCGCCTCGCCGCCCCGCACGTCAACGGTCGGATGAGGCGGGTGCATCGTCCGGCCGGGTCGTCGGTGGGGTCGTCGGTGGAGGATCGGTGGCGGGAGGTCGCGACCGGGCGGGGCGGCCGGGGCGGACGGCAGGTCCGGACGGCGGGTCCGGACGGTTGATCGCCGGGCGTTAGGGTCGCGGCCGTGAGCAGCGCGGTCGTGGTCGGGAGCGGCCCCAACGGGCTCACCGCGGCGGCGCTGCTGGCGCGCGCGGGCGTCGACGTCACCGTCCTGGAGGCGGCCGCGGAGATCGGCGGCGGCACCCGCACGGGCGAGGCGATCCTGCCCGGCCTGCTGCACGACCACTGCTCGGCGGTGCACCCGATGGCCGTCGGCTCCCCGGCCCTGCAGGACCTTCGGCTGGACGAGTACGGCCTCGAGTGGCGGTGGCCGGAGATCGACTGCGTGCACCCGCTCGACGACGGCCCGGCCGGCGTGCTGCACCGCTCGGTCGAGGAGACGGCCCGGGGGCTGGGCCGCGACGGCCGCCGCTGGTCTGCGTTGCTCGCCCGCCCCGCCGCCCGCTACGACGCCCTGGCCGAGGACGTCCTCGGCCCGCTGCTGCGGGTCCCGGCGCACCCCCTCGCTCTCGCCCGGTTCGGCCTGCCCACCCTGCTGCCGGCCACGGTCCTGGCCCGCGCCTTCGCCACGCCCCAGGCCCGGGCGCTGTTCGCCGGGGTCGCCGCGCACGCGTTCCACCCGCTGGAGCGGCCGCTGACCTCCGCGATCGGCCTCGGCATCCTCACGGCGGGGCACCGGCACGGGTGGGCGGTCGCGGCCGGCGGCTCCCGGGCGATCTCGGACGCCCTCGCCGCGGTGCTGGCCGGGTACGGCGGTCGGATCGAGACCGGCGTCCGCGTGACGTCCGCGGACCAGCTGCCGCCGGCCGACGTCGTGCTGTTCGACCTGGCCCCGGCCGCGGTCGCCGGGATCCTGGGCGACCGGCTGCCGCGGCGGGTGGCGCGGGCGTACCGCCGGTTCCGGCACGGCCCGGGGGCGTTCAAGGTCGACTTCGCGGTGGAGGGCGGGGTGCCCTGGCGCGATCCCGCGGCGGCGCGGGCGGGCACCGTGCACCTCGGCGGCCCGCTCGAGGAAGTCGCGGCCGGGGAGCGCGCGATCCACGCCGGCCGGCTGCCGGAGCGCCCGTTCGTGCTGGTCGGGCAGCAGTACCTGGCGGATCCGGGCCGGTCGGTGGGGGACGTCCACCCCGTGTGGGCCTACGCGCACGTCCCGCACGGCTTCGCCGGCGACGCCACCGAGGCGATCACCGCGCAGCTCGAGCGGTTCGCTCCCGGCTTCCGCGACCGCGTCGTCGGCACCGCCGTGCGGACCACGACCGACCTCGCCCGGTACAACCCGAACTTCGTCGGTGGCGACATCGTCACCGGGTCGACCCACGCCGCACGGCTGCTGCTCGGCCCCCGCGCCACGCTCACGCCGTACGACACGGGCGTGCCCGGCGTGTACCTCTGCTCCGCCGCGACCCCGCCGGGCGCCGGGGCACACGGCATGTGCGGGGCGCACGCCGCGGAGCGGGCGCTGCGGTACCTGGGCCGGTAGGGCCGTCCGGACGGACCGGACACGGCGACGCCGACCGGACGAGAACGACGAGTCACCGCGGACCGTGCGCCGCCGACCGCAGCACCGTCCCGCTCCCGGGGCCCGCGGCCGTCCCGGCACTACGGTCGGCCGATGAACCGTGCACTGGCGTCCCGGCTGCTGCTGGGGGTGCTGGCCCTGCAGATCGTGGTGCCGGCCGTGTCGCTCGCGACCACCTCGACGCCGCGGCACTACGCCTGGAGCATGTTCGTCGAGTCCTCCACGGACTACCGGTACGTCGGCGAGACGGCGGACGGCACGCGCGTCGAGCTGGACCCGGCCGAGGTCGGCCGGCCCTGGTCGGCGGTGCACTACGGGCCGCAGACCCCGCAGCGGCTGTGCGACCGGCATCCCGAGCTGAACGCGGTGACCCGCTTCTACGACGCCGAGCTCGAGAGCGTGCAGCCGTGCTGACGATCCCCGAGACCGTGCCGGCCCGGCCGCTCGCGGCCTACCGGATCGTGCTGGGCCTGGTCGCCGTGGTGCGCGCCCTGGCCCTCACCGCCAACCCGTATCTGGGCAACCGCCCGCGCCCGCTCTACCCGTTCCTGCCCGCGCTGCCCACCCCGGTGTGGACGGTCGTCGGGCTGGTGATGCTGGCCGCCGCCGTGCTCGTCGTGCTCGGCGTGCGGGCGCGGCCGGCCGCGGCCACCGTCGGGGTCTGCGTGCTCGTGCTGATGTGGGGCGCGGGGTACTACGGCAACGGGGCCTTCCTGCTGGCCACGATGTCCGTCCTGATCTCCTTCACCCGCTGCGACGCCGACCTCGCCCTGCGCCCGCGCCGCTACGGCGACGGAGTCTGGGCGCCGCCGGTGTACCTCATGCGCGCGCAGATCACGATCGTCTACGTCTACGCCGCCCTCGGGAAGCTCAGCCTCGACTTCCTCTCCGGCAACGGGCTGGCCTCCTGGGGGGTCGACTCGGCGCTGGCGCCGCGGTTCCTGCTGGTCCTGCCCGTGCTGGCGACGATGGCCGTGGGTGCGGTCGCGACCGAGCTGTTCGTGGCGGTGGCGCTGTGGTTCCGGCGCACCCGGCCCGTTGCGATCGCGCTCGGCCTCGCGCTGCACCTGTGCATGATCGGGTGGATCAGTGACAGCCTGATCGCGGTCGTCGAGCTGACCTGCTTCGCGGCCACCACGACCGGCGGCTACCTGCTCTTCGTCGATCGGCTGCCCCGGTTCGTCGAGCGCCGGATCCCTACCGCCCGGGAGCCCGCGGGCGCCTGAGAGTCGTTAACGCCCGCCCCCGGTTCCGACGAGGACCCGCCGTGGGCGTGGAACGGGACCGGGTGGGCGGCGCGCGCTGGTACGTCGCCCTGCTCGTGCGCGTCACCGCCCTGGTGCTGACGGCGGTCGTCGTGCACATCGCGGGCGTCGCGGCCTGGGACGACCACGTCCTCGGCCTGCGCGGCGAGCCGGACCAGGGCACCGTGGTCGCCGTCCGGCACACCCCGCCGGGCCGCGCCGACCGGGCCCTGGTCGACACCGCCCGGTTCGGCGGGTCGGCCTGGGTCACCACCCCGCGCAAGGACCTGCGGTCCGGCGAGGTCGTGGAGGTGATCGTCGACCCGCGGGACCCGGCCCGGGCGGAGCTGGCCGGCGACGGCTGGCCCTGGCGCCAGATCGTGATCCCGCTGACCGGGCTGCCGTTGATCGCCGTGTTCCTGTGGCGCTGGGGGCGCTGGCGCGATTCCGAGCCCGCCACGGACCCCGCCGCGGAGGGCGACGAACCGGTGCGCGGCGGGGCCACGTGAGCCTCCCGTGCCGCGGCACCGCGCCCGACCGCGCGGTGCCGCTGCACGATTCACCCCGCCGGCGTCAGGCGCCTTCCAGGTAGCGCTTGGCGAGGCCGCCGAGGGTCTCCTCGAACTCCACCACCGTGCGCCGGATGATCTCCGCGACCGGCTCGACCCGGTCGATCCGGCCCGCCACCTGGCCCAGCTGGGCGAGGCTCGCGTCGAGGTCACCGTCCCGGTAGAGGCCGTGGATGCTGCCGAGCAGCGCCATCGGGTCGCCCTCGGTGGTGATCTCGAAGGGCGCGGTCGCCTCGGTGCGCAGCACCCGGACCTGCTTGCCGTTGTGCTTGTTGATCAGCATGGTGTCGGTCTCGGCGGCGGCCACCACCGCGTCCTTCATGTTCCGGTGCACCGGGGACTCCTCGGTCGCCACCATCCGCGTGCCCATCTGCACGCCCTCGGCGCCGAGGGCGAACGCGGCGGCCATCGACCGGCCGTCGGCGATCCCGCCCGCGGCCACGATCGGCACCCCGACCTGGGCGGCCACCAGCGGCAGCAGCACCATTGACGACACCTCGCGGGGCGCCTTGAAGCCGGCACCCTCGCTGCCCTCGACCACCAGCCCGTCGACGCCGGCCTCGACCGCCTTCTGCGCGCCGCGCAGCGACGGGACGACGTGGAAGACGGTCAGGCCCGCCTCCTTCAGCCGCGGGGTGTGCGCGGTGGGGGAGCCCGCGGACGTCGTCACGAAGCGGACGCCCTCCTCGACGATCATGTCGACGATCGCCGGGTCCTTGACGAACGCCAGCGGCAGGTTGACGCCGAAGGGCCGCTCGGTCAGGTCGCGGGTGCGGCGGATGTCCTCGCGCACCTCGTCGATCCCGAGCGAGCCCGGGACCAGACCCATGGCGCCGGCCTCGGACACCGCGGCGACGAGCCGTGGTTTGGCGATGTAGCCCATCGGGGCCTGCAGGATGGGGACGTCGACGCCCAGCAGCTGGGTCACGCGGTTGGCGAAGGTCACGTCCGCAGGCTAAACGAACGTTCACTCAGGGCCAAGGTCTCCGGCGGAACGCCCCCGGTGCGAGGATCGCGGCATGCCACCCGCGCCGATCCTGGACGTCCCGATCGCGACCGAACCGATCCGGCTCGGGCAGTTCCTCAAGCTGTCCGGCCTCGCCGAGGACGGCGTGCACGCCCGGGAGCTGGTCGAGGCCGGCGAGGTCATGGTCGACGGCCGCACGGAGACCCGCCGCGGCGCCCAGCTGCGCCGGGGACAGGTCGTGGCGGTGCACGGCCGGCGGGCCCGGCCCGTCGGGTAGCCCGCTACCAGCCCAGGGCCTGGTGCAGCCGCTCCTCCATGACCGGCGCGAGCGAGGCCATGTACGTGGCCGAGACGTGGTTGAAGTCCATGTAGACGAGGACGTTGCCGATCTCCGCCGGACACAGCGCCACGTCGCAGAGGTGGTCGGAGAAGTCCAGGAAGGTCACGTTCGGCGGCACGTCCGGCGCCAGCTGGTACGGCGGGATCGGCCCGTACACCTCGGCGCGCGGCAGGCCGCACTCCGGGGCCCCGCGGCCGCGTTGCTGCAGGCAGTCCGGCGGGCTGACGGTCGGGTCGAAGCGCGGGTTGTCCCGCGCGGCGACCACCGGGATGCCCAGCTCGTTCATCCGCTGCCAGGCGGCGACGAACCCGGGCGGCGTGACCTCGGTGAGCCCGGCCCGGACGTCCCGGCTGGCGAGGGTGAACACGGCGTCGGGCCGCAGGTCGGCGATCTCGTCGACCACCGCGGCGTTCCAGTTCAGGCAGTCGACGTTGGCCGGGTCCACCTCGGACGCGGTGGAGAAGGGGCAGGCGCCCTTCAACAAGTCGACCAGCTCCCAGTTGTTCCGCTGCGCGACCGGGGCCAGCGCGGCGGTGTACTGCTGGGAGTGCGAGTCCCCGACCACCACGATCCGCCTCGCCGGCGGGACGGCGGGATCGGGCCGGGGCAACGTGCAGGCCTCGGCCGTGGGGTAGCGGTTCATCGGGGCGCACGCCCAGTCCTGCACCGGGTAGAAGTCGTTCGGCGCCGTGACCATCGGCGGGATCAGCTCGACGGTGGGGTCGACGTCGTCGATCGAGCCGGAGTGCACCGCCATCGCGCCCGGGTGGTCGGGGTCGCCGACGGCGGCGGTCTCCTGCGCCCGCTGCGCGGCCTCGACCTGCCAGACGCCGCCCGCGAGCAGGACCACCGCGAGCCCGGCGGCCGCGCCGCGCCAGCGGACGCGGTCGGTGAGGGGCGCGCGCCGGATCGGCTCCTCCACGAGATGGTGGGTGAGCACCGCGAGCAGGACCGAGACCGCCACGATCAGCAGCCCGCCGCCCAGCCCGACCTCCTCCTGGTCCCGGGCGACCAGGAAGAGGATCAGCACGGGCCAGTGCCACAGGTACAGCGCGTAGCTGAGGTCGCCGAGGTAGCGCGCCGGCCGGGAGGCGAGGAGGCGGTCCGCCCCGGCCCGGCTGCCCGTCCTCCCGGCGATCAGCACGAGGCACGCCGCGCCGGTCGGCCACAGCGCGGCGATGCCCGGGAACACGGCGTCGACCCGCAGGAGGGCGCCGCACGCGACCAGCCCGACGACGCCGACCCACCCGAGCACGATCCGCCAGCGGCGGGACGGCGCGATCGCGTCGATCGTCAGCGCCAGCAGGCCGCCGAGCGCGAACTCCCACACCCGGGTGAGCGAGTGGAAGTAGGCGAGCGGCTGGTCGGTGATCGTGAGCGCGACCGAGAAGGTCAGCGACGCGGCGAACAGTCCGCCGAGGGTGAGCAGGAGGTGCGCGCGCAGGCGCTCCCGGGCCTGCCCGGCGACCAGCGCCACGAGCGCGATCAGCAGCGGCCAGACGACGTAGAACTGCACCTGGATGGACAGCGACCAGAAGTGCTGGACGACGCTCTGGGTGTTGTGCCGGGCCGCGTAGTCCACCGAGTCCGCGGCGAGCTGCCAGTTCTCCAGGAAGACGGCCGAGGCGAAGAGCTCGTGCAGCGTCTGCTGCCAGCGGGCCTCGGGCAGCAGCAGGGAGCCGGCGGCCGCGCAGACGACCAGCACGGTGAAGGCGGCGGGCAGCAGTCGCGCGGCCTGGCGCGCCCACATCGGACGGAAGCGCAGCCGGGCGCGGGCGGCGGTGCGGAAGAGCTGCCCGGTGACGAGGAACCCGGAGATCACGAAGAAGACGTCGACGCCGCCGGAGACCCGGCCGAACCAGGCGTGGTACGCGACGACGAGGAGGACCGCGAGCGCGCGCAGGCCCTGCAGCTCGGGACGGAAGCGGCGGGCGCGCTCGGTGGCCGCAGCAGCGCCCGCAGCAGTGCCCGGGGCAGTGTCCGGAGTGGCTTCCGGGGTGGAGGGGAGGGGAGGGACGCGCGGGACCGGACCGGAGACGGGGTCGGTGGGGTCGGGCCGCATCGCTGTCATCCGGTCCCTCCGCTGTCGCCTCCTCCGGCCCGCCTCGTCCACCCGTCCGGTCCCGGCGGACGGTCCCGTCGGGCGTCCGGGCGGGCCCCGCGGCGGGGCGGGGGCGAGGGGAGGCGTGACCGGGCCGTCATCCCTCGTGACGATCCGGATCTTCGTACTGTAAGGCGGGCCGCCGGGACCTGCTCGGCGGACCCGGCCGTGGCACGTCGTCCCGGCGCGCCCGGGAGGTGGGTCGGCGGCCGACCCGGTGGTGGGCTCAGTAGCCCACGTAGTCGCCCGCGCTGTTGCTGCGCCCGCCGGCCTCGAGCGTGTCCACGCCGTAGTTGGCGATCATGTAGCGCACGCCCGCGGTGATGTTGGCGACCGGGTCGGTGATCGCACGGCCCGCCAGGCTGGGGTGCACGTAGGCGCGGAAGGTCGTCGGGATGACCTGCATCAGGCCCTGGGACGGGCGGCCGGCACGGGCGTTCGAGTCCCACAGGTTGATCGCCCGCGGGTTGCCGCCGGACTCGGCCATGATGACCTTCTTGACGCCCGGGGCCAGGTCCTGCGGGAGGTCGCAGATCTCGAGGGCCTGGGCGATCCAGCCGTCGAGGCCGCCGCGCGCGATCAGCGCGTCGAGCTCGGTCCTCGCGGCGGCCGCGGCGGCCTCCTTGGCCTGCTGTTCCGCGATCCGGTCGGCGATCCGGCCGGCCTTGTCCAGCGAGGCCAGCTCCGCGTCGGGGGCGGCGTCCGCAGCGGCCTCGGCCAGGTCCGGGCCGTCGACGCCCGCCACGGAGTAGGCCACCGGGCTCAGGTGCGCACCGGTGATCGCGACGTCCGCGGGGTCGACCTGCAGCGCCTCGGAGTTCGCGGCCAGCTGGGTGGCGGCCGTCGAGGTCTCTGCCGCGTCGGCGATCGCCGAACCGGCACCGGTGGACGTGACGGCCGCGAACGCGCCCGTCGACAGGACGCCGAACGCGGCGCCGACGGCCGCGGTGGTCGACGCGACGGTGCGCCGGGGAGCGCCGCGACCGGGGGCGGTCGCGCGCCTGGCGGCGTGCCGCGTGGGGACCCGGTGGGGAGCCGGGTCTCCGGTGACACGCCGGCCGCCTGGGGAGCGGTGGCCAGCCAAGGTGTTGAGCCTTTCGCCTTCTCTTCCACGTCCACGGCCCGTCGCGGGCGGACCCGGGTCGGGGGTCCCGGGGAGCCGGTCGGGGACTCCGGCTCCACCGTCCGCTCGTGATCGGACCGTGATGACTGGCGGCGACACTACGGATAGTGAACCCCCGGACACAAGACTTGGGGCTGCCTGTCACCGCTGCTCCGGGGCCGTTCGTCGCGTCGTTCAGTGGCAAGGTGTTCCGCGTCTCGTGCGACGAACGGTCACCGGCTGCGACCGGAGGCTACTGACGCGTAGGGTGGACGTGAAGTGAGCGTCAGCTCGGGGGAGGCGCCGTGCACGCGAAGGACCTGCTGACGATCGGGGAGGTCGTGGCCCGCAGCGGCTTCCCGCACTCGGCGCTGCGCTTCTACGAGCGCGAGGGGCTCGTCAGCGCCACCCGCACGTCCGGCGGTCAGCGGCGCTACGAGCGGGGCGTGCTGCGCCGGCTCGCGTTCATCCGGGCCGCCCGTTCGATCGGCATCGGGCTCGACGACGTCCGCGCCGCCCTGGACGAGCTCCCCGCCGACCACACCCCCACCAAGGCGGACTGGACGCGACTGTCCAAGACCTGGCGGGGCCGGCTCGACGAGCAGATCGACGCGCTGGTGGCCCTGCGCGACGGGCTCGACTCCTGCATCGGCTGCGGCTGCCTCTCCCTCGCCCGGTGCCGGTTGATGAACCCGGAGGACCGCGCCGCCGGCTCGGGCGACGGCGCCCGGATGCTCCCCGCCGCCCTCCGCCGCGGCCCCGCCGCCTGACGCCGCCCGCGGGCCGCGCTCAGGGCTTCCGCGGGGTCGCGCCCTGAGCTTCCGCGAGTCGCGCTGTGGGCTTCTGCGAGTCGCGCTGTGGGCTTCCGCGAGTCGGCAGGCCGGGACACCGGGTCGGCGATCCCGGGAGCGCCGGACGCCGACCCGGGGCGCGTCAGCCGGGCATCCGCTCGGCGCGGAGGGCGGAGCGGCGCACCTTGCCCGTGTCCTCCCGCAGCGGCTGGTCCACCCGCTCGATCGTCGCGGGCACCTTCTGCCGGGCCAGCCGCCCCGCGACGTGCGCGCGCAGCTCCTCGTCCGTGACGGCCGAGCCGGGGTCGAGCTGGACGATCGCGTGCACCCGCGAGCCCAGGTCGTCGTCCGGCAGCCCGATCACGCAGGACGACAGCACCGCCGGGTGGGCGTCGAGCGCGGCCTCCACCTCGGCCGGGTACACGTTGGACCCGCCGACCAGGATCATGTCGCTGCGCCGGTCGGCGAGGTAGAGGTAGCCCTCCGCGTCCATGCGGCCCATGTCGCCGAGCGACTCCCAGCCGTCGCGGGCCCGCGCGGTGGCGCCGAGGTAGCGGTAGGGCGACTCGGGCACCTTCATCCACACCTCGCCGACCTCGCCGACGGGCAGCGGCCGGCCCTCCTCGTCCCCGATCCGCATCTCGCCGGACACCACCCGGCCCACCGAGCCCGGGTGCGCGAGCCACTCCACGCCGTCGATCATGCAGCTGGCCTGCGACTCGGTGCCCGCGTACAGCTCGATGACGGTCTCGGGCCCGAACCACTCGAGGCACCCGCGCTTGACGTGCTCCGGGCACGGCGCCCCGACGTGCAGCAGGGTGCGGACCGACGAGACGTCCGCCGCCGTCCGCACCTCCTCCGGCAGCCGCAGGAGCCGCCCCATCAGCGTCGGGACCGCGTACAGCCACGTCACCCGGTGCCGGTCCACGGCCTCCAGCACCGTCGCGCCGTCGAAGTGGTCGAGCACCAGGACCGTGCCCCCGCGCAGCAGGCTGATCAGCGAGAACATGAAGGGCGCGTTGTGGTAGAGCGGCGCGGTCACGGCGAAGACCTCGCCCTCGCCCTCGAGGCGCAGCCGCTCGGCCGCCTGCGTGACGATCCCGAGCCGGCCCTCGTTGCCCGCGAGGATGATCTTCGGCCGCCCGGTGCTCCCGCCCGAGGTCGGCGCCTTCCAGCTCGGCGGCACCGCGGGCGGCAGCGGGCCCGCGTCGAGGGCGGGATCGGGCGCCCAGTCCGCGGGCAGCGACGGTCGCCCGTCCGGCGCCCGCAGCCCGACGACGACGGGCGGGTCGGCGACCTCGATCAACGCCTCCAGCTCGGCGGGCGGCAGCTTCGCCGACACCGGCTGCGGGATCGCGCCGATCTTCCAGGCTCCGACGGCCGCCGCGTAGAAGGCCGCGCCGTTCGGCAGCCCGATGGTGACCAGCGAGCCTTCGCCCGCCCCGAGCGCGGCGAACTCGCGCGCCGCCCTGCTCGACGCGGCGGCGAGCTCGGCGCGGGTGGTGGTGCCGGCGGGATGGAGCAGGGCGGTCGCGCCGGGGTCCTGCTCGGCGAGGAGGTCGATCGCGCGGCCGAGCGGCGTCTCGTCGGGGATCACCCCTCGATCCTGCGTCATCGGCGGCCCGATCCGCTCCTGTGATCCGCATGCTGGCCCCGGCCCGGGGTGGTGCTGGCCTCCCCGACGCGGCGCCCTGCCCGGCGAAGACTTCCCGGTATGCGACTCCTGCCCGCCGCCCTCTCCACCGCCGCCGTGCTCGGCGCCGTGCTCGCGACCGGCGCCTGCGGCGCCGCCTCTGCCGACCCGCGGATCGAGAGCCCGGCCGTCACGGCCGCCCCGGCGCCGCAGCAGGTCGCTGCACCGCAGGTCCCCGCTCCGCAGATCCCCGCACCACAGCAGGTTTCCCTGCCGCCCCGGGCCGCCGCCCCGCCGCGCCCGGTCTCGTCGGGCGGTGCCGCCCAGGCCCCCGTCTCCGACGCCGGCATGGACGCCGCCGCCGACGGCCTCCGCCCCTTCCTGCTCACCCCGGCGGAGATCGGCCCCGGGTTCGCGGCGGGGGAGGAGCCGCGGCCGGACCCGGCGACGCCCGCGCTGTGCGGCGGCCCGGGCGTCGTCGCGCAGTTCCCGTACGCCGTGCGGGTCGGTGCCGCCGCGGAGAGCGCGAACGGGCTGGTCCAGGAGGCCGTGAGCGTCTACGGCGACGAGGCGAGCGCCGCGGAGGCCTACCGCGCGTCCGTCGCCGGGATGTCCTGCTCCGAGGGCCACGTCGACGGCCGGCCCGCGGTGATCGCACCCGCCGAGGACCTGCGGGCGGACCTGGGCCACGACGAGGCGACCGGCTGGCGCGTCGGCGGCCAGGGCTTCGACGTCGTCTTGATCTCCGTGCGGGACGCCGAGGTGGTCATGACCTTCACCGTGCTGGCGCCGGAGGACGGCCTGGCCGCGCTCCCGGACCCGCTCTCGATCGCGCAGGCGGGCACGCGGAAGCTCCTGGGTTGAGACGCCGGTCACCCACGATCGGCGCGGAACCGCCGTTACCGTGGGTCCGTGACCGACGCCGCCGCCGTGCCGACCACTCCCACCGACCGCTGGCTGCGCTTCGAGGGCCTGAGCAACATCCGCGACGTCGGCGGCCTGCCGCTCGTCGGCGGCGGGTACACCCGCACCGGGGTGCTGCTGCGCAGCGAGTCGCTCGACCACGTGACCCCGGCCGACGTCCGGCGGCTGGTCGACGAGCTCGGGCTGCGGCTGATCCTCGACCTGCGGACCGATCGCGAGATCGCCGAGCGCGGCGAGACCGAGCTCGCCCGGGCCGGCGTCGAGACCGTGCAGTACACGTTCATCCCCGAGTCCGGGCGTGAGCTGCCCGAGGTGGGCGACGACGTCCATCCCATGGTCGCGAACTACCTCGGGTACCTGCGCGACCGCGGGCCGAACGTCGTCGGCGCCGTCCGTCGCCTCGCCACCTCGGACGGCACCGCGCTGGTGCACTGTGCCGCGGGCAAGGACCGGACGGGGACGCTGGTGGCCATGGTGCTGGACGCCGTCGGGGTCGAGCGGGAGGCCGTCGTCGAGGACTACGCGCTGTCCGCCACGAGGATCGAGGCCATGTTCCGGCGCTGGACCTCGGTGTCCGGCGAGGAGATGCCCGGGCCGGAGGAGATCGACCGGCACAGTCCGCGCGCGGTCGCGATGGAGCAGGTGCTGGCCACGCTCGACGAGCGCGACGGCGGTGCGGTGGGCTGGTTGCAGGCCAACGGCCTCACGGACGACGAGCTCACCGCCCTGCGCGACCGCCTGGTCTAGAGGGCCGGTCTAGGGAAGCTCCTCGATCGCCACCGCGCCGTCGAGCTTGCGCAGCGCGCCGGGGTCCCCGGTGACGGCGGGCCAGCCCCGGTGCCGGGCGGTGGTGACGACCTGCCCGGCCACGATGTCGTCC
This sequence comes from Pseudonocardia yuanmonensis, assembly GCF_039542425.1. Classification (NCBI taxonomy): domain Bacteria; kingdom Bacillati; phylum Actinomycetota; class Actinomycetes; order Pseudonocardiales; family Pseudonocardiaceae; genus Pseudonocardia; species Pseudonocardia yuanmonensis. The sequence goes on along the minus strand of NZ_BAABIC010000008.1, from coordinate 56,080 downwards.
TGCCCCGCGGCCGCGAGCAGCAGCCCGGACTCCTGGGCCATCGCGGGCGACAGGTCGTGGATCACGGTGTTCGGCAGGCCGAGCAGGACCTGCAGGGCGGCGTGGTGCTGGGGCTCGAGCTGCGACCAGGCGCGGCCGAGTGCGGCGGAGGGCACCGCGAGCACGAGGTTCTCCTCGACGGCGGCCCACACCAGCGCGCGCATGTAGACGGGGCGACCGGTCGCGAACGCCGCGAGCGCGCTGGCGTCCAGCACTCTTCCGCCGATCATCTGCGCGCCCTTCAGCCGACGGCCACGGGAGGCACGAGCCGCAGCGACCTGCGCGCCGCGTCGAGCTCGTCCGCCGGTGGGGGACCTCCGTACAGGTCGGCCAGAGTAGCGAGCGAGCGATCACGGGTCTGCCGAGCCTGCACGGCCTCCGCCACGTACGCGGACAGGCTCGCCGCGCTCCCGTTGCGGACCGCCTCGCGTGCCTCCGCGACCAGCTCGGCCGGCAGGGTGACGGTCACCCTCTCGCTGCGCATACCGGAAGGCTACTGGGCGCATACCGACGCCGTCGACCGGAAGCCCACCCCGGACGAGGGGCACCTCGGCCGATGCAGGTTACCGACGGGTATGCCAGGCTGGGCGCCGGCGCGGGCTCCTCGTCGGGGTCCGGCGTGCCGCATCCGATCCGTACGCAGGAGGGTCTCGACGATGGACCTCACCTTCACCGCCGCCGAGGAGGAGTTCCGCAGCGAGCTGCGGTCCTGGCTCTCGGCGAACATCCCGGACGAGTGGCGCCGCCCGGGCTTCTGGGAGTCGCTGCCGGACGACGAGAGCTTCCGGCTGCGCCGCGACTGGGAGCGCGACAAGGCGCTCGCCGGCTTCGCGGGCATCCAGTGGCCGACGGAGTTCGGCGGCCGCGGCGGCACGCCCGGCATGAAGGCGATCTACGACGTCGAGATGGTGCTGGCGGACGCCCCGCGCACGGTCAACCCGCTCGGCCTGACCTTCCTCGCGCCCACCGTGATGGCGATCGGCACGGACGCGCAGAAGAAGGAGATCATCGGCCCGATGCTGCGCAACGAGGTCATCTGGTGCCAGGGCTTCTCCGAGCCCGGCGCCGGGTCGGACCTCGCCGCGCTGTCCACCCGCGGCGTCCGGGACGGCGACGACTTCGTCGTCAACGGACAGAAGGTGTGGACCACCAACGCCGTGCACGGCGACAAGATCTTCACCCTGGTCCGCACCGAGCCGGGCAGCCAGAAGCACCGCGGCATCTCCATGCTGCTCATCGACATGCACCAGCCCGGCGTCGACGCCCGGCCGCTGAAGCAGATGTCCGGCGCGAGCGAGTTCGGCGAGGTCTTCTTCGACGACGCCCGGGTCCCGGCCACGGACGTCCTCGGGGAGATCGGCGAGGGCTGGCGGACCGCGATGCTGCTGCTGTCCTTCGAGCGCGGCGCCTCGGGCATCTCGCAGTACACCGAGTTCCGCCGGCAGTACGACGAGATCGCCGCGGTCGCGAAGAAGCTGGGCCGCGACACGGACCCGGTGGTCCGCAACAAGCTCGCCCGGGTGCTCACCGAGCTGGAGTGTCTGCGGCTGCACTCCATGCACGTGCTCACCCGGACCGAGCGCGGCCGCGACCTCGGCTTCGAGGCGTCGATGACCAAGCTGCAGTGGTCGGAGGCCTTCCAGGACCTCTGGGAGGTCTACGACGAGGTCCTCGGCGAGGACGACACCCTCGAGGAGCTGGGCGACCTCGACCTGCGCCCGCTCAACGCGCAGGCGATGTGGTCCCGGTCGGTCACCATCTGGGGCGGCTCGTCCCAGGTCCAGCGCAACGTCACCGCCGAGCGCGTGCTCGGCCTGCCGCGGTAGGAGGCCGGCATGTTCTTCGCCCTCACCGAGGACCAGCAGGAGTTCGGCGCGGCGGTCACGACCTACCTCGCGGAGCGGTTCGACATGGAAGCCGTCCGCCGCGTCTTCGAGGACGCCGACGGCGACGGCAACCCCGAGTCGCTGTGGAAGGCCGCCGCCGAGCAGGGCTGGCTCGCCGTCACCGTCCCCGAGGAGCACGACGGGCTGGGCCTCGGGCTGGTCGAGGCGCAGGTCATCGCGCGGGCCCTGGGCGCCGGTGTCGCACCGGGCCCGTGGCGCGGGACCGTGCTCGCCGCCGAGGCGATCCGGCTCGCCGGCTCGGACGAGCAGAAGGCCGCCTGGCTGCCGCGGCTGGCCTCGGGCGACGCGGTCGGCGCCGTCGGGCTGCGCGGCGCGGCCCCGGGCGTCGTCCCCGCCGTGGAGTACGGGGTGATCGCCGACGTCGTCGTGGTCCGGACCCCCGACGGGCTCGGCCTGGCCACCGGCGCGCAGGCGACCCCGGTCGGGTCCTACGACCGGACCACGCGGCTGGCCACGCTGAACGTCGCGGACGTGGAGCCGCTGCCCGGGGACGCCGGCGCCCAGCTCGCCGCCCGGGCCACCGTGCTCGTCGCCGCCGACCTCGTCGGGATCGCGCGCGAGGCGCTGAGCCGGACGGTCGCCTACGACCGCGAGCGCGAGCAGTTCGGCGTGCCGGTCGGCTCCTTCCAGGCGCTCAAGCACGCGCTGGCGGACATCCACGTCGGCGTCACGATGGCCGAGCACGCCTCGCTCTACGCCGCGCACGCCGTCGACGTCGGGCTCGACGACGCGGAGCTCGCCGTCGCGGTCGCCAAGGCCAAGGCGAGCGAGGTGGCCCTGCAGTCGACCGCCGCGATGATCCAGTACCACGGCGGCATCGGCTACACCTGGGAGCACGAGGCGCACTTCTTCTACAAGCGCGCCAAGCGGCTCGCCGGGCTGTACGGCGGGGTCGACCAGCAGCGCGAGAAGATCGCCGCGTTGACGCTCTGATCCGCCCGCGGCATCGTAGGTCGGATCCGCCGGAGCGGCCGTCCGGTCTCCACCCGGGTCCTCGTCGGACGGTCGGCGCCGCCACCCGCGGCGCCGACCGGGCCGGTCCGTCGCTGCGGGACGCACGACACGACGGACGAGGAGGGGTCGCCGTGACGAGGAAGATGCGGCTGGTCGTGCACACCGCGCGCGAGCTCCACCGGGGGGAGTGGGCGGAGGTGGCCGACGACGTCCCCGCCGGGCAGCTGGAGGACGACGCGCTCTCCGACGTGGTGCGCAGCGCGAGCGCGGGAGACCAGATGTGGATCTTCACCATGGACAACGGTCGGCGCCGTGCGATCCCGTTCTCGGCCATGGAGTGGATCGAGGTCGAGGTCCGCCACGCCTGACGATCGGTGACCGGCCCCCCGATCGGCGCCGCCCGCGAGCGCGCGGGACGATCACGGGATGGAGAGTTACCGGGCGGTGGCCGACGCGGCCCGCGCCGCCGAGGCCGCCGTCGGCACCCTCGGCCCCGCCGGACTGTCGCCGTTCACGATCGAGGTCCGTTTCGCCGGCGGGCTGAGCCCGCGCCAGCAGGAGGCCTTCGCGGCCGCCGCCGACCGGTGGACACGGATGGTCGTCGGTGACCTGCCCGCGGTCGACGTCGACGGCGAGACCGTCGACGACGTGCTGATCCTCGCCTCGGGCGTCGACATCGACGGGTCGGGGCAGGTGCTCGGCCAGGCCGGCCCCACGCAGCTGCGCCCGGTGTCCGCCGGGCTGCTCCCGGCCGTCGGACGGATGCAGTTCGACACCGCCGACCTCGCCCAGATGCAGCGCGATGGCACGCTCGACGACGTCATCACCCACGAGATGGGGCACGTCCTCGGCATCGGCACCCTCTGGTCCCGCCTCGGCCTGCTGTCCGGGTCCGGGACGGACGACCCGGTCTTCACCGGCACCGGGGCCGTGACGGAGTGGGGCGCGCTCGGGGGCAGCGGGGCCGTGCCGGTCGAGAACACCGGCGGTCCCGGCACGCGCGAGGGGCACTGGCGCGAGGCGGTGTTCGGCGACGAGCTGATGAGCGGCTTCATCGCCGAGGCCGGCAACCCGCTCTCCCGCGTCAGCGTCGCCAGCCTCGGCGACCTCGGGTACGCCGTGGACCTCGACGCGGCCGAGCCCTACCGGCTGCCGGCGGGCGCCGAGGGCTCCGCCGCGATCGTCGCCGGGCCGGGGCGGCGGTGCCGGGTGGGCCGCCCGACCGCGCACGTCCTCCCCGAGAGCTCCCTCCACGTCTGAGGCGGGCCACCCGTCCCGCCCCGGACCGACGGGGCGGTGCGGTGGACCCGTGTGCAGACCGGTCGGCACGGGTCCCGAGCCCGTCCCACCCCCGACCGGTCGCCGCGCGCCGATCCGGACCCGCTGCCACCCCCGGCCGGTCGCCGCACACCGATCCGGACCCGCTCCCACACCCCGCCGGTCGCCTCACACCGACCCGGACCCGCTCGCACACCCGCGGGTTCCGTCCCACACCAATCCGGACCCGCTGCCACACCCGGTCGCCTCACACCGACCCGGACCCGCTCGCACGCCCGCGGGTTCCGTCCCACACCAATCCGGACCCGCTGCCACACCCGGCCGGTCGCCGCACACCGACCCGGACCCGCTCCCACACCCGCGGGTTCCGTCCCACACCTCGTCGACAAGGTGTGCCGCGACTCGATGTCTGTGCGGCGCCCGAGCGGGTGTGCGAGCTCGTGGCGCCGGCGGTCACGCGCTCGACCGCCGTGGACACGCTGCTGGCGAACGGGGGGCAGGGCGGGGCAGGGCGCGCCGGGCAGCGCAGGTCGGCGCAGGGGGTGCAGGGGGTGCAGGGCGGCACGGCCGGCGGAGCCGGGGGCGCGCGATCGAACCCGAGGCGGGGGCGCGCGGGCCCAGCCGGAGGCGGGGGCCGAGCCGGAGGCGCGCGAGCAGCTACCCGTCCCACACCCCGCCCGGCGCCGCACAACCCGTCGACGAGGTGTGCCGCCGACGTCCCGGGTGTGCGGCCGTGCCCCGACGGGGGTGCCGGCCGTCGATCCGCCGGGCGAGCGCTGTCCGCGTGCGCCTTCGTGCTCGCGGGGCCGCCTTCGTTCCCGCGGGCCGTGTCTTCGTTCCCGCGTGGCGAGCCCTCGTCCCGGCGAGCCCTCGTCCCTGCGAGCATGCTGCGCGAGCCACCGCCCGGCCCCCGATCGCGTGCCCCCGGGCCGCCCGAGCAGACCCGCACCCACTCCTCGCCCACACCCTCGCCCACACCTCGCCCACCCCCTCCGGACCGCTCCACACGAGCGAGGTGTGGAGCCCCGCCGGCGGGGTACGCACCCCGGTTGCCCCGGGCCACCGACAGTCCGAACTCGCAGGTCGGGGGCCACTGTGGAATGCGGAACCCCGGCGCACGTGGGACCGTTGAGGGATGCCGGCCCCACCCGCAGTCAACGCCACCGCCGCGGCCCTGCTCGGACTGCTCCACAGCGGTCCGATGACGGGCGGCCAGCTCGTCGCGGCCGCCGGCGAGCGCTTCGGCTCCTTCTTCACCGTGACCCGCAGCCAGGTCTACCGCGAGCTGCCGGTGATGGCGGAGGCCGGGCTGCTGCGGCTGGGCAAGCAGGGGCCGCGGGCGTCGCAGCAGTACGTGATCACGGCGGCCGGCAAGCGGGCGTTCAAGGCGTGGCTGCAGCACGGCAGCGGCGGCGACGCACTGCGCAGCCCGCTGGTGCTGCGGCTGCTGCACGCGGGCCAGCTGACCGTGAAGCAGCGGGCCGAACTGGTGAGCACCTCGCGGGAGGTCTACACGGCCCGGCTCGCCGAGGCCCGCGCGGCGTCCCGGAACGAGGAGGACCCGTACCGCAAGGCGGTCGCGGACTTCACCGTCGCGCACACCCGGGCCATGGTGAAGCTGCTCGACACGGTCCCGCTGGACTGACCCCTCCGGGCAACCCTCCCGCCGCACGCCCCTCGCGTGCACGCGTAGCCTGGAGCGTTGTGAACCCCGACGTGGCAGCCGACCTGAAGGACCTCGCAACCACCCTGGAGGGCATCGAGGCGGTCACCGACGTCCCCGCGCTCAAGGCGGAGATCGCGGACCTCGAGGAGCAGGCCGGGGCCCCGGACCTGTGGAACGACACGGAGGCCGCGCAGAAGGTCACCAGCCGGCTCTCGCACGCGCAGGCCGAGCTGCGCCGGGTCGAGGACCTGCGCCGCCGGCTGGACGACCTCCCCGTGCTCTACGAGCTGGCCGAGGACGAGGGGGACGAGTCCGCGATCGCCGACGCGGACCGCGATCGCGCGAAGCTCCGTGAGGAGATCGCCTCGCTCGAGGTCCGCACGTTGCTCTCCGGCGAGTACGACGAGCGCGAGGCGCTGGTGACGATCCGCTCCGAGGCGGGCGGGGTCGACGCGGCGGACTTCGCCGAGATGCTCATGCGCATGTACCTGCGCTGGGCCGAGCGGCACGGCTACGGGGTGGACGTCTACGACACCTCCTACGCGGAGGAGGCGGGCATCAAGTCCGCGACCTTCCAGGTCCACGCCCCCTACGCGTACGGCACTCTCTCGGTGGAGCAGGGCACGCACCGGCTCGTCCGGATCTCGCCGTTCGACAACCAGGGCCGCCGTCAGACGTCGTTCGCCGGCGTCGAGGTCGCCCCGGTCGTGGAGTCGACCGACCACATCGACATCGACGAGAAGGACCTCCGGGTGGACGTCTACCGCTCCTCCGGGCCCGGCGGGCAGGGCGTCAACACCACCGACTCCGCGGTGCGGCTGACCCACATCCCGACCGGCATCGTGGTGTCCTGCCAGAACGAGCGCTCGCAGATCCAGAACAAGGCCACCGCGATGGTCGTGCTGCAGGCCAAGCTGCTCGAGCGCAAGCGCCAGGAGGAGCAGGCGCTGATGGACTCGCTCAAGGACACCGGCTCGTCCTGGGGCAACCAGATGCGCTCGTACGTGCTGCACCCGTACCAGATGGTCAAGGACCTGCGGACGGAGCACGAGGTCGGCAACCCCGGCGCGGTGCTCGACGGCGACATCGACGGCTTCATCGAGGCCGGCATCCGCTGGCGGCGCAACCAGCAGCTCGAGGCGGAGAACGCGTAATCGGACGAGCGGTACCGCCCCTGCGCCGAGGGGGCCTGTCGGGTGACGGCCCGGTCATGATCCGCCGGTAACGTCCCGGCCGTGATCCGGCTGGAGCGCGTCACCAAGATGTACAAGACCTCGACGCGGCCCGCGCTGGACCGCGTCTCGGTCGAGGTGGGCAAGGGCGAGTTCGTCTTCCTCATCGGGCCGTCCGGCTCCGGGAAGTCGACCTTCCTGCGCCTGCTGCTGCGCGAGGACGTCCCGACCCGCGGCAAGATCTGGGTGACCGACCTCGACGTCGCGAAGCTCCCGCGGCGGAAGGTGCCCCGGCTCCGCCAGCGCATCGGCGTCGTCTTCCAGGACTTCCGGCTGCTCACGAACAAGACGGTCGGCGAGAACGTCGCGTTCGCCCTCGAGGTGATCGGCAAGTCGCCTTCGACGATCCGCAAGGTCGTGCCCGAGGTCCTCGAGCTCGTCGGGCTGGAGGGCAAGGCCGACCGGATGCCGCACGAGCTCTCCGGCGGCGAGCAGCAGCGCGTCGCGATCGCCCGGGCGTTCGTGAACCGGCCGCTGGTCCTGCTGGCCGACGAGCCCACCGGCAACCTCGACCCGGACACCAGCCAGGACATCATGCTGCTGCTGGAGCGGATCAACCGCACCGGCACGACCGTGGTCATGGCGACCCACGACCACTCCATCGTCGACTCCATGCGGCGGCGGGTGGTCGAGCTGGACATGGGCCGGGTCGTCCGGGACGAGGCCCACGCGGTGTACGGGGTGGGCCGGTAGTGCGCCCCGTCGACGTACTCCTCCCCGTGGAGGCGGCATGAGAACCGACTTCGTCGTCCGGGAGGTCGCGACCGGGCTGCGCCGGAACGTCACGATGACCGTGGCGATGGTGCTGACCACCGCGATCTCGCTGCTCATGGTCGGCACCGGGCTGCTCGCGGTGAAGACGATCGACGCGACCGAGGCGATCTACTCCGACCGCCTCGAGATCCGGGTCGCGCTCACCCAGGACGTGTCCACCGCGGACTCCGGCTGCACCCAGCCGATCTGCGCGGGCCTGCGGTCCACGCTGGAGAACTCCCCGCTGGTGGCGGGGGTGACGTACGAGAACCAGCAGGAGGCGTACGAGCGCTTCCAGGAGCTGTTCGCCGGGCAGTCGGTCGCCGAGCTCGCCCGGCCCCAGTCGCTGCCGGCCACGCTGCGGGTCAAGCTCGTCGACCGGGACGGGTCGACCGAGGCCGGCGCGGCCGCGGTGAAGCAGGCGATGGAGAACCAGGTCGGCGTGCGCACCGTGATCGACCAGCGGGACGTCGTCGCCAAGCTGTTCGACTTCCTCGGCGGCGTCCGGAACGTCACCTTCGCGCTGGCGCTGGTCCAGGCGGTCGCGGCGCTCATGCTGATCTCCAACACCGTCCAGGTCTCCGCCTACACCCGGCGGACCGAGGTCGGCGTGATGCGGCTGGTCGGCGCCACGCGCTGGTACACCCAGCTGCCCTTCCTCATCGAGGCCGTGGTGACGGGCGTGGTCGGCGCCGTGCTCGCGGGCGTCGGGCTGGTCGTCGGCAAGATCGCCTTCATCGACTCGCTGCTGGCCGGGATCGCGCAGAACGGCGTGATCCCGCCGGTCACGCTCGCCGACGTCCTGACGGTCTCGGCGTACCTGGTCCCGATCGGCGCGCTGATCGCGGGGATCACCGGCTACGTCACGCTGCGTCTCTACGTGAAGGTGTGACGCGGCACCCTCCGCGTAGGCTGGAGGGGTGAAGGAGAAAGGCCGCAAGGTGATCGCGCAGAACCGGCGCGCGCGTCACGACTACGCGGTGCTCGAGGAGTTCGAGGCCGGTGTGGCGCTCATGGGCACCGAGGTGAAGAGCCTGCGGCTCGGCCGGGCCTCCCTGGTCGACGCGTACGCCACGGTCGACGAGGGCGAGGTGTGGCTGCGCGGCCTGCACATCCCCGAGTACACGCACGGCAGCTGGACCAACCACGAGCCGCGGCGCACCCGCAAGCTGCTGCTGCACAAGTACGAGATCGAGCGGCTGATCGGCAAGATCCGCGAGGGCGGGCTGACGCTCGTCCCGATGTCGCTGTACTTCAGCGACGGCAAGGTCAAGTGCGAGCTCGCGCTGGCCCGCGGCAAGAAGACCTACGACAAGCGGCAGGACCTGGCGAAGAAGGACGCCGAGCGGGACATGGCCCGGGCGATCGGCCGGGCCGCGAAGGGCCGGGCGAGGTCGCTCTCGTGACGCTCCCCGCGCCGCCCACGTCGGACGACGACGTCCCCCGCTGGTTCGCCGACCTCGGCCTGCCCGGGCTCGTCGACGTGCACGTGCACTTCCTGCCCGAGCGGGTCCTGCGCAAGGTGTGGGCCTACTTCGACCAGGCCCGCACGCACTACGGCATGGACTGGCCGATCCAGTACCGCACCCCGGAGGCCGAGCGGATCGCCACGCTGGAGAAGCTCGGCGTGCTCCGCTACGCGCCCTTGGTCTACCCGCACAAGCCCGGCATGGCGGCCTGGCTCACGGAGTGGGCGGCGGAGTTCGCCGCGGACAACCCGGCCGCCGTCCGCACCGCCACGCTCTACGCCGAGCCCGGGGTCGAGGAGTACCTCGGCGCCGCGGTCGAGGGCGGGGCGCGGGCGGTGAAGGTGCACGTCCAGGTCGGTGCCTTCGACCCCCGCGACCCGCTGCTCGACGGGGCGTGGGGCCTGCTCGCCGAGGCCGGGGTCCCGGTGGTCGTGCACTGCGGGCACGGGCCGATCCCCGGCGAGCACACCGGGCTGGACGTGTTCGGCGAGGTGCTGGCCCGCCACCCGCGGCTGACGGCGGTGCTCGCCCACGCCGGGATGCCGGACTTCCTCGCGGCGCTGGAGCTGGTGCACCGCCACGAGAACGTGCACCTGGACACCACCATGGTCGGTACGCCGTACGCGGAGGCCTTCGCGCCGTTGCCCGCGGACTGGCCCGCCCGGCTCGCCGAGATCCCCGGGCGGGTGGTCCTGGGCAGCGACTTCCCGAACATCCCCTACCCGTACGCCGAGCAGCTCCGCGCGATCGCGGACTGGGCCGCCGCGGACGACCGCCTCGGCGAGCCGTTCCTCCGCTCGGTCCTCCACGACACGGGCACCCGCCTCCTGCGCCTCTGACCCCCAGGCGACCTGCGGAAGCACCCACGACACCCCGGCGGCGCCGCCCACGCGCTGTACCGCGAGCACGGCCTCGCGCCCGGGACGACGCCGTCGCCATGCGGTACCTGGTCCCGGAGTGGCAGTTCGACCCGAAGCGCCCCTGCCTCGCCCGCTGAGTGGGTGAGCGAACGGCGCTCTCGCTCACTCCTACTGAGCGAAGGTGCCGTTCGCTCAGGGTGAGGAGGGTCAGGGGAGCAGGACCAGCCGCCCACCCACCCCGCCGGCGGCGAGCCGCGTGTGGGCCGCGGCGACGTCGTCGAGCGGGTAGGTGCCCGCGACGGTCAGGGTCAGTTCGCCCTTGGCCGCCAGGGCCGCCAGCTCGGCCAGCCGGACCCCGTCGGGCCGGACCTCCGCCTGCACGCTGCGGATCCCGCGCTCCGCGGGCACCGGTCCGGCGACGGTCACCAGCGTGCCGCCCGCCCGCACGGGCGCGAGCGCGGCCGTTCCGATGCCCGCCGTGTCGAGGACGGCGTCGACGCCGCCGGGCAGCGCGTCCCGGCGGACGACCTCTGCGCCGTACCCGCGCACGGCCTCCTCGTCGCGCGCCGAGGCCGTGGCGAGGACCCGCAGCCCGGCGCGGACCGCCAGCTGCACCGCGAACGCCCCGACGCCGCCGGCCCCGCCGATCACCAGCAGGGTCGAGCCCGCCGGTGTGGCGAGGTCGTCGAGGGCCGTGGCGGCGGTGAGGGCGTTGAGCGGGAGGGTGGCCGCCGCGGTGGTCTCCACGCCCTCCGGGGCCGGCGCCACGTCCGCCGCCGGCACCACCACCTTCTCCGCCTGCGCCCCGACCGGCACGGCGAAGGCCGGGATCATCGTGACCACCGCGTCGCCCGGCCGCAGCCCCTCGACGCCCGCGCCGAGGGCGTCGACCCGCCCCGCGACGTCCCAGCCCAGCCCCCGCTCGAACGGCCCCTCGGGTGCCGGCGCCAGCCCGGCCTGCACCGTGAACCCGGAGCGGGTCCCCAGGTCGATCGGGTTGACGGCCGCGGCCTCCACTGCGATCCGCACCTCGCCCGGGCCCGGCCCGGGCTCGGGCACCTCCGCCACCGCCAGCACCTCGGGCCCGCCGAACTCCCGGAACACCACTGCACGCATGTCGCTCTCCTCCTCGTCCGTGCTTCCGGAACTCACGGTATGAGTGCTACTATCCAACGGGTAGTAGTTACCTGGAAGTGCGTAGCAGAGCCGGAGGAGAGCATGGCGACGACGACCGCGGCCCAGCGCCGCGAGGCCGAGCGCACGGCGTACGACGCCTTCCTCGCCGCCTGCCCCTCGCGGATGGTGCTGGACCGGATCAGCGACAAGTGGGTGGGCCTGCTGCTCACCGCGCTGGCCGACGGCCCGAAGCGGTACTCCGAGCTCGGCAGGCGGGTGGCCGGGGTCAGCCCGAAGATGCTCACCCAGACCCTCCGCGTCCTCGAGCGTGACGGGCTGGTGGAGCGCGAGGTGACCGCCGCCGTCCCCGTGCGGGTGGACTACCGGCTCACGCCGCTCGGGACCGGGCTCCACGGGGCGCTGCTGGCCGTCAAGGAGTGGGCCGAGGCGCACGTCGACGAGGTGCTCGCCGCGCGTGACCGGTACGACTCGCGGTCCGGGACCGAATCGGGATGATCCGCCGCGCGGTGCGCGTTAGACTCGGGTGACGGCCCGAGAGGCGGGTCGTGACAAGGGGGTGAACGGTCTCGACTCCTGAGGCGGACCGAGGGGAAGCGTGCCGAGGAAGACGACGATGAGCTCGTTAACCATGCGTCGTAACCAAATAAGTGCCGACGAGAGTCGCACTGTCCCGGCTCAGGGCGCCCGCGCGGACTTCGCGCTCGCTGCCTGATCCAGTAAGGGACTGTCGGCCCGGGGGCGTTCCCGCCCCGGTGTCCGGCATCAGCTAGGGGACTCACCGTCCGGCCCGGTCGCCGGGGTCGGGCGGGACACCACACAGCGACTGGGATCGTCACACCGGCTCGTCCGTGAGACCGGTGGATCCGAGTAGAGACACAGCGGACTGCGCACGGAGAAGCCCTCGCAAAGCGAAGGAGGACCCGGGTTCGATTCCCGGCACCTCCACCCCTGGAGTTCAGGGCCCCGATCCGACCGGGTCGGGGCCCTGACCGTTCTCGGCCCCGCCCCCTAGACGCAGACCAGGCCCCACGGTCGGTCGCGGACGCGGGTCATCACCAGCGTCGCCCGCCGGGACCCCCGTAGCTTGAGCCGCTTGTGCAGGGCGTCGACGTCGCCCGCCAGGCCGCGCCGTCGGATGTCGACCGCGCCGACGTCGAGCTCGCGCAGCCGACGGGGGAGCCTCTTCTGGTCCCACGGCCCGGAGTCGATCACCTCGAGCGTGCGGGCGAACGGCGTCGCGACCGGCTCGTCGGCGGACAGGAACGCGATCCGCTCGTCGATCTTCCACGTCCCGGTGCGGCGTGCCAGCTCCTCCACGGCGCCCGCCCGGGTCACGGCCGGGTTCGGGTCGAGCAGGTAGCGGCCGGGGCCCCGCACCTCCACCGGGTCGCCCTCCGCCGCGACGAGCGTGTCCCCGGTGGGCAGGAGGGTCGCCCGGGCGCGGGTGGTGGCCAGGGCGGGGGACCAGGCCACGGCCTCCTTGAGGTCCCGGTCCACCGCCACGAACTCCAGCTCCCACCCCGCCGGGACGACGTCGTGGTCGAGACCCGGGGCGGCCTTGATCCCGACCGCGGGGACCTGTAGGCCGAAGCACCAGTCGAGCGGCGGCTCGCTGTCGCCGGTCCGCATCCGGCCCCGCGCGGACCGGCGGGCCGGGTCCACGAACACCCCGTCGACCCTCGCCAGGTCGACCTCCCGGACGTCCGCGAGCAGCGTCCCGGCGTGGCCGCCGTAGACCGCGGCGTTGTGCCGGGCCATCCAGAGGTGGACGGGATCGCGGTCCACCGCGACGACCTCCCGGCCGGGGGCGAGCGCGAGGAGGTCCCCGCCGATGCCGCAGCAGAGATCGGCGAGCCGGCGCGCGGGGGCGAACCGGGCCGCCCGGTGCCGCGCCACGATCTCGGGTGACGCCTGCTCCCAGCCCGCGCGCGTCAGGAACATCTCGCCGGCGCGCTCGAACTTCCCGGCCGCCCGTTCCCGCAGCTGGGCCTGGGTGAGGGCCTCCGCGACGATCGGCGCCGGGTAGCTGCGCCGCAGGGCGGTGCCGAGGCGGAGGGCGGCGTCGTCGGTGAGCGGGCGCCCGTCGAGCCCGGCCACGATCGCCGCGAACAGCTCCTCGCCCGTGGGGCCGGTCAGCTCCGCCAACCGGGCCAGCACCTCGTCCGCGTCCACCGCCGGGAAGGCTACTGCCGGCCTCCGCGAGCGGCCGCGCCGCCCGCATCCGACGACAGTGAGGAACCCGACGCGTCACCCGATCGCGTAGCGTTGCCAACTATCGGGACGGAAGGGGCGACGTGGCCACGACGGAGGACGCCGTGTCGGCGCGCACGAGGGTGCGGATGCCGCGGGAGATCTGGGTGCTCGTGGTGGCGGCCTTCGTGGTCGCCATCGGGTTCGGCATCGTGGCCCCGGCGCTGCCGGCCTTCGCCCGGACGTTCGACGGCGGCGTGGCGGCCGCCTCCGCGGTGATCAGCCTGTTCGCCGCGTTCCGGCTGGCCTTCGCGCCGTTCAGCGGACGGCTGGTCGGCCGGTTCGGCGAGCTGCGGGTCTACACCGTGGGCCTGGTGATCGCGGCGGCGTCCGTGGGCGCGACGGCGGCGGCGCAGAGCTACTGGCAGCTGCTGGTGTTCCGCGGCGTCGGCGGCATCGGCTCCACGATGTTCACCGTCTCGGCGATCTCGCTGCTGGTGCGGCTGGCCCCGCCCGAGGCGCGTGGGCGGGCGTCGGGCATGTGGGCCACCGGGTTCCTGCTGGGCAACATCGCGGGCCCGCTCGCCGGCGGCGGCCTGATCGCGGTGAGCCTGCGGGCGCCGTTCCTCTGCTACGCGGCGGCGCTGCTGTGCGCGATGGCGGTGTCGGTCCCGCTGCTGCGGGGCCGGCTCGGCGGGCCCGCGAACGGCGACGAGGCCGAGCCCGCCGCCACCTTCCCGACGGCGATCCGGCACCCCACCTACCGCGCGGCCCTGGTCGCGAGCTTCGCCAACGGCTGGACGGTGTTCGGCGTCCGGGTCGCGCTGGTCCCGCTGTTCGTGGTCGAGGCGCTGCGGCAGAGTGAGACCTGGGCCGGGTTCGCCCTGGCGGTGTTCGCCGCCGGCAACGCCGTCACCCTCCTGATGTCCGGCCGGCTCGCCGACCGCCGCGGCCGCAAGCCCCCGGTGCTCGCCGGTCTCGTGGTCTCCGCGGTGGCGACGGGCCTGCTCGGGGTGGCGCCGTCGTCCGGGGTGTTCCTGGCGCTCTCGCTGGTCGCGGGTGTCGGCAGCGGGCTGGTCAATCCGCCGATGACCGCGGCGGTCGCGGACGTGATCGGCAGCCGGGCCCGCGGCGGCACCGTGCTGGCGGGCTTCCAGATGGCGGCCGACGTCGGCGCGATCGTCGGGCCGCTGGCCGCCGGCGCCGTGGCCCAGGCCGCGGGGTTCGGCTTCGCCTTCGCCCTCACCGGCGTGATCTCGGTGCTCGCCCTCGGCTTCTGGCTGTGGGCGCCCGAGACGCTCCCCCGCCCGCACGGGCACGACGACGCCACCACCGAGACGGTCGCGGGGGAGCGCGCGGTCGGCGCCGAGTGAGGAGCCTGGTGGCGGCCCCTCAGCAGGCGGCGAGGTAGGCCGGCCAGCTGCCGTGCGCGGTGACGTCCCGGGCGGTGCCTGCCGCCCAGCCCTCGCAGACGATCCCGACCACGGACCGGCCGTCGGCCAGCATCAGCGTGCCGACGGCCAGGGGCGAGGGCAGGGTGACGGCGAGCCGGCCGACCGCCGGGACGGGCAGCCGGAACAGCTCGACCTCGACCTCCGCGCCGCCGTCGGCCACCCGCACCAGGCCGCCGCGTCGGACCTCCTCCCCGGGCAGGGCCAGCAGCCGGTAGACCGGGGCCGTGCGGCCGGTGCCGGCGAACACCGCGCCGAGGGCCAGCAGCTCGGGGTGCAACGGCTGGCCGCGCCGGTGAGCGGCGACGACCGCGACCAGGACGGTGGTCACCGCGGCACCTCGGACACGTGCGCCGCAACGATCCGCCAGCCTTCCGGGAGCCGCACCCAGGTCTGGGTCTGGCGCCCCTCCGTCGCGCCACCCGGGTAGCCGAACAGTGTGCTGACCACGGCCGACGCCTCGCCGGTCGCCAGCACCACCGTCCCGGACAGCGTGCGGCCCGGTTGGACCCCCGGGTTCGCCCGCCGCCACGCCGCGATCTCCCCGGCGCCGTACTGCCGGTCGGCGACGCCGTAGCGGACGCAGCGCGGGTCGGCCCAGAACAGCTCGGTGAGGGTGGCGACGTCGCCCTCCCGCAGCGCCTTCTCGTACCGCTCGAACGCCGTGCGGACCTCGGCGACCACCTCGGGCGCGTCGATCGGGGGGCCGGCCCCCGGCGTCCGGGAGGTGCCCGCCGCGGGAGCGTGTGCCCCCGCTCCCGCGGCGGACGGTCCGGACAGCCCGGGCAGGGTCCCGGTCACGCGGTCGCCGGGCGGGCGGGCCCGTCGGGGTCGGGCACGGTCGCGGCGGGTGCGGGCTCGGCGGGCGTGGTCCCGGCATGGGTGGTCTCGGCGTGCCGCGGCGTCGGGACGCCCTCGCCGGGCTCGGCCCCGACGAGGTCCGCGGCGACGGGCTGGTCCTCGCGCACCCCGTCGCCGGCCGGCCCGCGCCGGCGCATGACGAGCCCGAATACGGCCAGCAGCACCGCGGCGAACAGGTACCCGAGCGCGATCTGCCCGCCGACGTTCCAACCGACCTGCTCGGCGTGGATGAGCCCGACGAACCCGAGCACCGCCCCGATCGCGGAGTAGACCGCCGCGGCGAAGAAGTTCTTGTCGATGACGAACACGGTGATCGAGCCCAGCACCATCCCGGCGAGGATCGCGCCGCCGCCGAGCAGCACGGTGCCGTGGTAGACCAGCCCGGCGCCGGTCAGGGCCTCCTCGCCGACCTGCTGCGCGGTGGTCCCGGCCGCGGACAGGGCGTTGTTCATCAGCCCGGCCGCCCAGGAGGCGACGTTCGGGATGATCGCGATGACCACCGCGACGGCGTGCCGCCGCGGGGTCTCCTGGAAGGCCTGCGCGCCGATCAGCAGCCCGATGTAGAGCAGGATCGGCACGATCGCCGGGGTCGGCAGCAGCGCGCCGAGCAGCGAGAACAGGCCGAGGAAGCACATCAGCGCGATCACCACGCCGGACGCGAGCGAGTACGTCGTCCGGCCGCCCGCGGCCTTCCACCCGGGGTGCCCGATGTACACCGCGGGTGGGAACGGGCAGCCCAGGACCGAGCCGACGACCGCGCCGGCGCCGTCCGCGGCGAGGATGGCGCGCAGGTTGTACTCGTCGCCCGCGACGGCGGCGGACTCGACGTTCGTCATGCCCTCGGTGAAGTTGTAGATGCCCAGCGGGATCGCGGTCGCGAGCAGCGGCGCGACGTCGGACAGGCCCTCGCCGAGCCGGGCGAGGTCCGCCGAGGGCAGCGAGAGGGCGACGTCCCGGGCCGCGGCGACGACGTCGGGTGCCGACATGTACCCGCCGATCCAGCCGATGGCCGAGCCGACAAGCAGCGCGGCGAGGCCGACGGGGATGTTCCCGGGCAGCTTCAGGTCGGTGAAGAAGCCGATCAGGATGATCACCATGACGGGCAGGGCGATCCACAGCGCCTCGAACATCTGCGCCGCCGGGCGCATCGAGATGAACGCGATCGAGACGCCGGCGAGCGTGCCGAGCATCGCCGCCTGCGGTGTGTACCTGCGGATCCACGGCCCGACGAAGGCGCCGAGCAGCACGATGATCCCGATGATGAACGACCACGCCAGCCCGGCCGCCCACGCCGCCAGCGGGTCGCGGGTCTGCAGGTAGATCGGCAGCATGATCACGAAGACGACGATGAACATGTGCGGGACGGAGGGCCCGTACGGCATCGCGCAGACGTCCGTGCGGCCCTCGCGGCGGGCCAGCCGCCGGGCGAGGTAGGTGTAGTAGACGTTGCCGATCAGCAGTTGGACGCCCAGCGCCGGCAGGATGACCCCGAAGACGTCGGCGCCCGGGATGTTCACCACGGCGAGGCAGAGCCCGGACAGGGTCAGGACGTTGACCAGGGTGTTGAAGCCGAGGCCGAAGAAGGCGTTGGTGTCCCCGGAGACCCACCAGGAGAGCTTCATCGGCTGTGCTGCGTCTGTGGTGCTCATGCGACGGCCTCCGTCGTCAGGGCGGCGAGCAGTGCGGACGAGGGCGCGACCCAGCCGAAGATGCCGCCCTGGGCGGCGATCATCTCGAGGGCGACGCGGTGGAACTCCGGGAAGTACGAGCCGGTGCAGTCCGAGAGCACGAGGCACTCGTAGCCGCGGTCGTTGGCCTCCCGGACGGTGGTGTGCACGCAGACCTCGGTCGTCACGCCGGCGACGATCAGGCTCGTGATGCCGCGTGCCTCGAGCTCGGGCCCGAACGCGGTCCCGTGGAAGGAGCCCTTGCCCGGCTTGTCGACCACGAGCTCGCCGGGCAGCGGCGCCAGCTCGTCGACGATGTCGTGGCCGTACTCCCCCCGGACCAGGATCCGGCCCTTGGGACCCGGGTCGCCGATCCGCAGCGTCGGGTTGCCGCGGTTCAGCTTGGCGGGCGGGCAGTCGGACAGGTCGGGGACGTGCCCCTCCCGGGTGTGGATCACCGTCATGCCGGTGCTCCGCGCGGTGGCGAGGACCCGCTGCAGGGGCGGGATGACGGACCGGAGCAGCGAGACGTCGTTGCCCAGGGTCTCGCCGAACCCGCCGGGTTCGCAGAAGTCCCGCTGCATGTCGATGATCACCAGGGCGGTGGTGGCGGGATCGGAGGTGAAGGCGCCGGGCGCCGCGTCGACGGAGATCATTCCGGGCTCCAGGTGGTCGCCTCGACGACGGCGTCGGCGGTCCCGACGGCGCCGAAGACCCCGCCCTGCATGGTCACCATGTGCAGGGCGGCGTCGTGGTTGGCCGGGTCCGTGGCGCCGGTGCAGTCGGCGAGGATCAGGCACTCGTAGCCGCGGTCGTTCGCCTCGCGCATGGTCGTGTGCACGCAGACGTCCGTGGTGATGCCCGTGAGCAGGATGTGCGTGATCCCGTGCGTGCGGAGCACGAGGTCGAGCCGCGTGGCGTAGAACGCGCCCTTGCCGGGCTTGTCGATCAACACCTCGCCCGGGACCGGCGCGACCTCCGGGACGATCTCCCAGCCCGGTTCGCCCCGGACGAGGATGCGCCCGGCTGGCCCGGGAGAGCCGATCTCGGCGCCGATCCGTTTCGACCGCCAGCGCTTGTTCGCCGGGAGGTCGGAGAGATCGGGCGCGTGGCCCTCGCGGGTGTGGATCACGAGCATGCCGGCCTCGCGGGCGTGGGCGAGCAGCCGTGCCGTGGGCCCGAGGCCCGCCCGGGTGAGCGAGATGTCGTAGCCCATCCGGTCGACGTAGCCGCCCGGCCCGCAGAAGTCGACCTGCCAGTCGATGCAGATCAGGGCCGTCCTCGACGCGGGGACGGCGCCGTCGAAGGGCCAGGGGTAGGGCCGGGCGGCGACGGGCCCGATCACGGCGGTCCGCGGTGGTGCGCTCGGCTCGGGACGTGCGTGGATGTCGGTCGTCACGGGACCTCCGGGGTGGACGGGACGGGGGTGGGCACGGGCGGGGGGACCGGCGCCAGCAGCGCCTCGGCCGCGGCGAGCAGCCGGTCCTCGGAGAAGGCGGGGCCGACGAGCGTGACCCCGCAGGGGCGGCCGTCCGCCGTCGTCCCGGCGGGGACGGCGAGGGCGGCGAGGTCGAGCAGGTTCGTGAACTGGGTGTACCGGCCGAGCACGAGGTTGCGGACCACCGGCTCGGCGGCCAGCTCGGCGCGGGTGAAGGTGGTCGGCACGGTCGGCAGCAGCAGGAGGTCGGCGGTCGCGAAGAGCCGGTCGGTCCAGGCCTTGAGCTCCTGCAGCCGGTACCGGGCGCGGAAGGCGTCGACGGCGGAGTAGGCCGCGCCGCTCTCGACGACGGAGCGGGTGACGGGCAGGACGTCGTCGGGGTGCGCGGCGAGGAAGTCCTGCAGCACGGCGAGCCGCTCCGCCACCCACGGCCCGCCGTAGAGCAGGTCCCCGGCCTCGCGCAGCGGCTCCACCGTCGTCCGGACGAACCCCGTCGACCGGGCGACCGCGCGGTCGGTCGCGGCCTCGAAGGCCGCCCGCATGGCCGCGTCGCCCTCGAGGTCGAGCTCCTCGGGGATTGCGAGGGTCAGGCCCCGCGGCCGCGGTGCGCCGGTGCGGGACCACGGGTCGTCGGGGTCGGGGCCGGCGAGGACGCGGAGCACGGCGGCGGCGTCGGCGACGTCCCGGGTGAAGACGCTGACGCAGTCCAGCGACCGGCAGGCCGGCACCACCCCGGACGCGCCGACGAGCCCGCGCGTCGGCTTGAGCCCGACCACGCCGTTGAGCGCGGCGGGGACCCGCCCGGACCCGGCGGTGTCCGTGCCCAGGGCGACCGGCACGATCCCGGCCGCGACCGCCACGGCGCTGCCCGAGCTGGAGCCGCCGGAGATCAGGTCCCCGCCGAACACGCTCTCCGGCGCGCCGTAGGGGGACCGGCCGCCGTTGAGCCCGGTGGCGAACTGGTCGAGGTTCGTCTTCCCGACGACGATCGCGCCCGCCTCGCGCAGCCGGCGCACCGCCCCGGCGTCGACGGTCGGGGTGTAGGCGAAGGCCGGGCAGGCGGCGGTCGTCGGGAGCCCGGCGGCGTCGATGTTGTCCTTGACCGCGACGGGGACGCCGTAGAGGGGCAGTGCCCCCGGGTCGAGCGTCTCCAGCCGGGCGGCCCGTTCCCGCAGCTCCGCGGCCGGGCTCACGGAGATCCACACGTGGTCGTCGCCCCGTGCTGCGAGGCGCGCGAGCACCGCCTCGACCACGTCCCGGGGACGGAGCGTGCCCGCGCGATAGGCCGCCCGGAGCCCGAGAACCCCGACCGAGGGAGCCGCTGTCGCCGTCTGCACTCGGTCGATTGTCGACAGTCTGGTGTCAGGGAAAGGTGTCCTGCGTTACGGCTGTGTTAGGGCTGCCGCTCCCGTGCGCGGTCAGGTGGTGCTCGAGCACCACGGACCACGCAGGGTCAGGTGTCGAGCTCGGGGCGCAGGTAGGTCTGGGCGCCGTGGCTCGCCAGGGCCTCCAGGACCGCGGCGACGTCGCCGGACGCGACGGCCTCGTAGAGGTGCCGGTGCCGGTGCGCACCCTCGGCGGGGGAGCGCTGCTCGGCCTCGCGGCGCATGTTGGCGGCCATGTAGAGCTGCAGCTGCATGATCACCGGCTCGTAGACGCGCAACAGGTGGCGGTGCCCGGCGAGCGCGACCAGGGCGAGGTGGAACTCGCGGTGCGCCTCCGCCCGGTCGATCGCGGCGTCGGCGTGCTCCTCGTGCCCGGCCGCGCGTTCGATCCGCTCCGCCGCGCGCTCGAGGACGGCCAGTTTCTCGGGGTCCGGCCGCCTGCCGCCGCCGAGCGCGGTCTCCACGGCGAACCGCTCCAACGCGTCCCGCAGCCCGAACAGCTCGGTCATGTCCCGCGCCGACAGCTCCGCGACCCGCACGCCGCGCCGGGGGAGGTGCTCGACGAGCCCCTGCTGGCCCAGTAGCCGCAGCGCCTCCCGCACCGGGGCGCGGCTGATCCCGAACCGCCGCGTGAGCTGCTCCTCGACCAGCCGCTCGCCCGGCCCGATGGCGCCGCGCAGGATGTCGCCGCGGATCCGGTCGAGGGCGAGCTCGACCAGGCTCTGCGCGCCGAGCCCCTCGAGCGGGACCTCAGCGGTCACGGCGTTCTCCTGACGTGCGGTGCGGGCCTGCCGGCGACAAGCCTGTCACACCCGTGGGTCAGGCGGCCGTCACACCGATGAGCATGCCCACCAGGTAGGTCGCCGCGGCCGCGATGGCGCCGAACATCAACTGCCGCAGCCCCCCGCCCCACCACGTGCGCACCGTGAAGCGCGACGAGAGCGCACCGGCGGCGAACAGTCCGACCGCCCCGATGCCCAGCCCGAGCAGCAGCGACGACGAGCCGAACAGGAACGACAGCAGCGGGATGATCCCGCCGATCGCGAAGCAGAGGAACGACGACGTGGCCGCCACCCAGGGCGACGGCTTGTCGTCGATGCTCACGCCGAGCTCCTGGCTGACGTGCACGCGCAGCGCGATCTCCGGGTTCGCGCTGATCTCCTCGGCGACCCGCCGGGCGGTCTCGTCGGACAGCCCCAGCTTGCGGTACTCCTCGACCAGCTCGGCCTGCTCGGCGTGCGGATGCCGGGCGAGCTCCCGGCGCTCGACGTCCGCCTCGGCGTCGATCGCCTCGTTCTGCGTGCCCACCGAGGCGAACTCGCCGAGTGCCATCGAGAAGGCGCCCGCGACCAGGCCCGCGATGCCGGTCAGCACGATGGTCTGCCGGTCCGCCCCGCCGCCGCCGACGCCCGCGATCAGTGCGATGTTGGTGACGAGGCCGTCCATCGCCCCGAAGGTGGCCGCGCGCAGCCAGCCGCCGGACACGTCGCGGTGCCGGTGGTCCTGCTGGTGCTCGGCCAGCTCGGCCTCGAAAGCCGGATCACTCACGTTGCGCAGCGTAATCCGTCGACTCGCGCGAGCCGTGCGGCGAACCGACACTGAGCCGATGGGACGGGAACCGCTGTGGCTCTTCGCGGACCAGCTCGGTCCGCACGTCCACGGCACGGACGGGATGCGCGACCGCGAGGTGGTGCTCGTCGAGTCCGGCCGCGCACTGCGCCGCAAGCGGTTCCACCGGCAGAAGCTGCACCTCGTGCTGTCCGGGATGCGGCACCTGGCGGCCGAGCTGGGCGACCGCGCGCGGTACGTCCGCGCCGACACCTACCGGGAGGCCCTGGAGGAGGTCGGCGAGCCGGTGGTCGTGCACGAGCCGACGTCCTTCGCGGCGGCCGAGCTCGTCGAGCGGCTGCGCAAGGACGGGCTGGTCGCGGACGTCCTGCCCACGCCGACCTTCGCCCTGCCGCGGGCGGAGTTCGAGGAGTGGGCCGGCGACCGCGGCCGGTTCCGGATGGAGGACTTCTACCGCTCCCAGCGCGAGCGGTTCGACGTGCTGATGGACGGCGACGAGCCGGTCGGCGGGCGGTGGAACTACGACTCGGAGAACCGCGAGCCCCCGCCGAAGGGGGAGCGCACGCTGGACGTGACGGGACCGTGGCAGCCGGAGGAGGACCGGATCGACGACGAGGTCCGCCGCGAGCTCGACGACGCCGGCTACCCGACGGTCGGGCGGGACGGCCCGCGCTGGTTCGCGATCACGCACGACGAGGCGGTCTCGGCGCTCTGGCACTTCGTCCGGCACCGGCTCGGCACGTTCGGGCCCTACGAGGACGCGATCCTCGAGGACGACTGGGCGATGTCCCACTCCCTGCTCTCGGTGCCGTTGAACCACGGCGTGCTGCACCCGCTCGAGGCCGTGCACGCCGCCGAGCAGGCCTACCGCGACGGCGACGTCGACCTGCCCGGCGTCGAGGGGTTCGTCCGACAGATCCTCGGCTGGCGCGAGTACGTCTGGCACCTGTACTGGCACTTCGGCAAGGGCTACACCCGGCGCAACGCCCTCCGCGCCCGCACCCCGCTGCCCGAGTGGTGGGCCGAGCTCGACGCCGACGCCGTCACCGCGGCCTGCCTGCGCAGCGCGCTCGCCGGCGTCCGGGACCGCGGCTGGGTGCACCACATCCCGCGGTTGATGGTGCTCGGCAACCACGCCCTGCAGCGCGGTTACCGGCCGGCCGAGCTCAACGAGTGGTTCCGCACCGCGTTCGTCGACGGGTTCGAGTGGGTCATGCCCCCGAACGTCATCGGGATGAGCCAGCACGCCGACGGCGGGAAGATGGCGACCAAGCCCTACTCCTCCGGCGGCGCCTACATCGACCGGATGAGCGACCACTGCGGCGGCTGCGCGTTCGACCCGAAGAAGCGCCTGGGCGACGACGCCTGCCCCTACACCGCGGGCTACTGGCAGTGGGTGCACCGGCACCAGGGGCTGCTCGCCGAGAACAACCGGACCGCGCGCGCCGTGTCCGGGATGAACCGGCTCAAGGACCTCGACGCCGTGCTCGAGCAGGAGTCCGCGCGCGAGCGGTTCTGAGAGTCGCTCACCTGTGTCTCAGGTGCCGGCGCTACCGTGCGCGGCGTGACGAGGGGCCGCGTTCTGGACGGGATCGGCACGCTCGCGCGGCTGGGGCTCGCGGCCGTCTGGCTCGCGTCGGGGCTGATCAAGGCCCTCGACCCGGCGCAGACGTACGTGGCCGTCCGGGCCTACGACGTGCTGCCCCGGGAGGCCGTCGCGGTCGTCGCCGGGGTGCTGCCCTGGTTCGAGCTGGCGCTCGGCGTGCTGCTCCTGCTCGGCATCGGGACCCGGGCCGTCGCCTGGCTCTCCGCCGGGCTGTTGCTGGTGTTCGTCGCCGGCGTGACCCAGGCCTGGGCGCGCGGGCTGGCCATCGACTGCGGCTGCTTCGGCGGCGGCGGGGCGGTGGCGCCCGGGCAGACGCAGTACGTCCAGGAGATCGTGCGCGACGCGGGCTTCCTGCTGCTGGCGGCCTGGCTGATCGTGCGGCCGGGGACGCTGCTCGCCGTCGAGACCCTGCTCCACCGCGAGCGGGACCTCGTCACCACTGGTTCGGGTGTGGAAGGGAACTGACGTGGGCGGAGCGGATCGCAGCGACCGGAAGCGGCGGCAGGCCGCGGCCGAGGCGCGGCTGCGGGCGGCGGGGATCACCCCGAAGCGGCGGGGGTTCGGCGGCCTGAGCGGCACGAGCCTGGTGCTGACGATCGTGGCCGTCGTCGTGATCGCGGCGATCGTGGTCGGCGTCGTCGTGACGATGAACAACAGGGCCTCGGACTCGGCCGCCCCGGCGGCGACCTACCCGGTCGCCCGCAACGGGGCGGTCATCACGGCGGGGCAGGCCGCGGCGCCGGTCACGGTCGACATCTACGAGGACTACCTCTGCCCGTACTGCGAGCGCTTCGAGACGACCTACAAGGACGAGCTCACCACGGCGCTCAACGACGGCCGGATCAAGGTCAACTACCACGCGATCTCGATCCTCGACCGCGCCAGCAACCCGGTGGGCTACTCCACCCGGGCCGCCAACGCCGCCATCTGCGCCGCCGACGCCGGCATCTTCCCGGCCTACCACGCCCAGCTCTACGCCGAGCAGCCCGCCGAGGGCAGCGCCGGCTTCAGCAACGACGAGCTGACCGCCAAGGGCACCGCCCTCGGCGCGGGCCCCGCCTTCGGCCAGTGCGTCGCGGCCCAGGCGAACACGGGTCTCATCGAGAACGCCACCAACACCGCGGCCGCCGTCCCGGCCCTGCAGACCAACGGCCAGTTCGGCACCCCGACCATCGCCGTCAACGGTACGAAGGTCGACGTCAACGACACGGACTGGCTGCAGAAGGCCATCCAGGGCTGAGGTCCGGCGCCCCGTGGGGACCCCCCTCGATCGGGTCCCCACGGGGTGTTGTAGTGTTTCCTCATCGCAAGGGGCTGTGGCGCAGCTGGTAGCGCACTTGACTGGCAGTCAAGGGGTCAGGGGTTCGAATCCCCTCAGCTCCACCCTTCTGACCAGGTAGTTCATTCCGCCTGACTCCTCGGCGCCGCGTTTCGTGGCGCCGGATGTGGCGCGAGTCGACCTACTCTCGCGCCATGCCGCCGAGCCAGCACCAGCGTCGCATCCGCCAACGAGGTGAGATCACGCAGCTGCCCAGCGGCTCGTATCGCGTCCGGGTGTACGCAGGTCGCGACCCGATCAGCAAGAAGCGGCACTACCTGCAGGAGATCGTCCGCAAGGGCCCCGGCGCCGCCGCAGAGGCGGAGAAGACCTTGCGGCGGCTCCCTCGTGCAGGTCGACGACAGGCTGAACCCGCGGACCTCGGCCTCGGTGGCCCAACTCATGGAGCAGCATTTCGCGCTCCTCGAGGTCGAACGCACGACGAGGTCGACGTACGAGAACCTGGCGACCACCCACATCCTGCCGCTGATCGGTAAGGTCAAGCTGGCCGCGCTCTCGTCCCAGGTCTTCGACTCGTTCTACGCGGAGCTCCGCCGTTGCCGGACCCACTGCAACCGCCGGAAGGCTATCGAGCACTGGAAGAGGACCTCGCACGGCTGCGACCACCGCTGCCGGCCGCACGTCTGCAAGCCCCTCGCACAGTCGACGATCCGGCAGATCCATGTCGTCCTCAGCGGAGCGCTGCGCCGTGCCGTGCGCTGGCAGTGGCTGGCGAGGAACCCCATCGAGCACGCGGAACCACCGAGGCAGCCGCCGGCCAAGCCTCAGCCGCCGACGTCGGAGGAGGCTGCACGCATCCTCAACGCCTCGTGGGACGACCCGGACTGGGCGGTGCTGATCTGGCTCACGATGGTCACCGGCTCACGTCGTGGCGAGCTCTGTGCGCTGCGGTGGCACGACGTGGACCTCGTCCGCGAGGTTCTGCGCGTGGAGCGCTCGGTGGCCCAGCTCGGCAGCGAGACGTGGGAAAAGGACACCAAGACCCGCCAGCATCGGCGCATTGCCCTGGATCCCGAGTCCGTGACCCTGCTGACGGCGCACCGCGCGCGGTGCATGGAGTTGGCCGCGGCGCTCGGGACCGAGCTTGCGCTCGACGCCTACGTCTTCTCGGGCTCGGGCGACGGCTCGACGCACCTGAAGCCGAAGACCATCACGCGCCGGTACTCACGTCTGGTCCAGCAACTGGGCATCCAGACGACCTTCCACAAGCTGCGGCACTACTCGGCGACCGAGCTCATCGCCAGTGGGGTCGACGTCCGGACCGTCGCAGGACGTCTCGGTCACGGTGGCGGCGGGGCTACCACCTTGCGCGTGTATGCGGCGTGGGTATCCGAGGCAGACCAGCGGGCCTCGTCCGGCCTGCTCGACCGGCTGCCGCGCCGGCCGACCGGCGATCCGGGCGTCGTCGGGCCCGACGAGCTGTTCGCCCGGAGCCCATACGAGCGCGCCGCGATGGACCTGCGGGCCCAGATCCTCGACGGCACGATCGAGGCCGGCTCCCCGCTCCCCACGGTCCTGGATCTGTCGGAGCGCTACGGCATCGCCGTCGGAACGGCCAACCGCGCGGTGGGTCTCCTCAAGGAGTGGGGCCTGGTGGATGCGCGGAGGGGCGCCCGAGCGATCGTCCTCGGTCGGGACGAGGCCGATCCACCGGCGTCCGTGATCACGCGCGACGAGGGCGGTGACGCTCGTCAGACCGACCTGGTGGAGATATCTGAGTCCTGCCCACCGGCGGTGCAGGTGGTCGCCCAGGCAACGGCACAGCTGCCGGACGGGCTGCTTGAGCTGGTCCTCCGGCGCCGTGGTGCGGATGTCAATCGAGTCGTGACCGCGCCGGTGCCGCTGAACGCGGAGTCGCTGCGGAAGCTCCTGCTCGACGGCATCACGCGCAGCGGTGGATCCGACGAGGAGATCGGCCAGTACGAGCTGGAGCTGCGGCAGGTCGGCGCCTCCGACGCCCTCCTCACCTTCGTCGCCTCGGCCTGACGGCACTCGCTTCGTCCGGAGCCCTACCAGTTGGCGGCGGTGAGCACCACACGGCCGCCGCTTCCACTTCAGAGCACGACGTGGGGTGCAGCTTCGCTGCGGTCGACCTGCTCTCGGCAGGACTGTGCTATCGGTGGTGGGCCGCTTACTCCGCCGGTCTCACGGGCAAGGGTGCTGCGCATCGGCTTCGCCGACGACCTGGCGATCGCCCTTGCCCGCGAGCCTCGCCGGGCGGAGTCGGGCGCGGAGGAGCAAGGGCGGGCGCTTCGCACCGCGCCCCGCAACCGGCCCACCACGACAAGAACTGACCTGCTGCTCGGGCTGGTTGCCGATCCCTTGGGAGGCCGCCTTGTCCCAGACCCTCGACCACAAGGAGACGCCCAGCGAGAACACACTTCGTCGGGTTCTCGGGCTCCGCCCGGTTCGCACGGTGGTGTTCGACGGCGACGACTTCCTCGACCCGTGCCCCACCTGCGGCCACCGCGCGCCCGTCGACGCACCCGCCGGGCTCCCGCCGGGCGACCCGGTCTCCGACGTCCCGCTCGACCGCGTTGCGATCCAGCACGCGCAGCGGACGGTGGTGCTGCTGGTGGAGGTGCTCGACCAGCGCCGCCCGGCCACCCAGCTCACCGACCTGGTCGCCCCTCGGGTGCTTCGCTACCTGCGGGCGATGTCGGTCGCGCGGAGCGGATTGCGGGGCGGGGCCCGGCTGCTGAGCTTCCACCCTTCCCAGCCGCACGAGGGCGCCGTGGAGGTCGCCGCATCAGTCCGGATCCGGGGACGGCGCCGGGCGCTGGCCGCCTCGTTCACGCTCGTCGGCCTGGACCGGTGGGTGTGCTCGACGATGCGGATCCTGTGACCGCGGGCGGCCGGGCGGCCGGGCGGCCGGGCGGCCGGGCGAGATCGTCTCGCCGGGCCACGCCCAATCGAGCATGAGAAACGTGGTCGCCGTCGCCCGCTGCCGGGACGACTTCGCCCGGAAGGGGAGGGCGACTCACCCAACGCCTGTTCGCGCCCGCCCGCGGGCGGCCCGGGCGCCGACCCGGGCGCCGACCCGGGCGCCGACCCGGGCGAAGGCTCGGCCGGCGCGACGCTGACCGCGCAGCCGCGCGCGTACCGAGTCAGCAGCCGGGCGGTGTTTTGACCAGCCCTTGCTGCTCCGTCGAGAGGAGGCCGCGGCGGCCCTGAACCCACCTGGCAGCTGGAATGTGGCCGCTCTCCTGGCTCCCTCCGATGTGGCCGCCGCAGCTGCACACCAACTTTCCGCCGACGAGACTTCGCAACCCGAGCCACCGACTCCCGGCTCGCCTCCGCTCGCGCACGACGACGCCCACAGCACGGCAGCGCCGTCGACGACTACGGCGCCAGAAGATCAACTACGCAAGATCAAAAGCCCGTACACACCTAGGCATCACGATCCGATGGGCAGCTGAGCAGTGCGGGCCCCGCCTCGACAGCTCGTGTGGGCGCGGAGTGGACCGAAGCGCCGGGTCGCGGCGGAGCCCGAACCGAACGGGTCGTCAAAGCGGCACCGGACGGAGATCCGGGCCACGACCGGAAGGTGCTTCCGATGCCTGCCGCAGAAACCGCAGCACGCGAGGACGGCGGTGTCGCTCCCCGGCGTCTCGTCGAGAAGGCCGACCAGCACCCGTCGGTCTCTCCTTCCCACGAGGGGTGCGGGCGAGCCGCTGTGAGTCCTCCATTGCGCGGGCGAACACGCCCAGCT
The DNA here is from genome assembly GCF_039542425.1 of Pseudonocardia yuanmonensis. Classification (NCBI taxonomy): domain Bacteria; kingdom Bacillati; phylum Actinomycetota; class Actinomycetes; order Pseudonocardiales; family Pseudonocardiaceae; genus Pseudonocardia; species Pseudonocardia yuanmonensis. The sequence goes on along the minus strand of NZ_BAABIC010000008.1, from coordinate 27,567 downwards.
GCGTCGGCCGGTCAGCCCACGTCAGGTCCTGTGCTACCCGGTGGGCGTCAGGGCGGCATAGCGCGCCCGGTGGTGGTCGGCGGGGCCGAGTTCGTACTCGATCGCGGTGAGCCGCTTGAAGTAGTGGCCGATCGCGAGCTCCTGGGTCATGCCCATCCCGCCGTGGAGCTGGACGGCGTTCTGGCCGACGAAGCGGGCCGCGCGGCTAATCGTGACCTTGGCGGCCGAGGTGGCGCGGGCCCGTTCGGCCGGCTCCGCCCCGAGTCGCAGGGTGGCGAGGTACATCGCTGCCACCGACTGCTCGACCTCCAGGTGCATGTCGACCATGCGGTGCTGCAGCGCCTGGAAGGAGCCGATGGGCTGGCCGAACTGCCGGCGCTCCTTGCTGTACGCGACGGTGTCGGCGAGCACCCTGCGCAGACAGCCCACCGCCTCGGCGGCGAGAGCCGCGAGCGCCTCGTCGAGTGCGGGGGAGAGCGCCGTCCAGCCGCGGCCCTCCTCGCCGAGGAGCGCGGCAGCGGGGAGCCGCACGTCGTCGAGCACGAGGTCGGCGGCGTGCCGGTCGTCGATGGTGCGGTAGCGGTGCACCTGCAGGCCCGGAAGATCGACGGGGACCAGGAACAACGAGATCCCGTCGAGGTCGCGCTGCTCGCCCGACGTGCGGGCGGTGAGCAGCAGGTGCGTCGCCTGTGGAACCCCGGGCACGACGGCCTTGGCGCCGGTCAGCACCCAGTCCCCGCCGTCGCGTCGCGCCGTGGTCGCCACGGAGTGTGCGGTGTGCCCGGACGTCGGTTCGGGCAGGGCCGGGGCGATGCGCACGGACCCCGCGCCGATCCCCTTGAGCACGTCGCCGGTGCCGGGCAGGCGCCGCAGCACACCGCCGCCGAGGACCACGGTGTCGACGTAGGGCTCGACGACCAGGGCATGGCCGAGCTGCTCGGCGATCACCATCGCCTCCACGGGCCCGCCGCCGGATCCGCCGACCTCCTCGGGCAGCGTGGCGGCGAGGATCCCGAGGTCGTCGGCGAACGCGCGCCACACCTCGGGCTGCCAGCCGGCCTCCGAGGCGGCGGCCTCCCGGCTGCGCGCGAGGTCGTAGCGGTCGGCGAGCCAGTCGGCGAGCGAGTCGCGCAGGAGCTGCTGCTCCGCGGTGAGCGAGAAGTCCATCTAGAGCCCCAGAGCCGCCTTCGCGAGGATGTTGCGTTGGATCTCGTTGCTGCCGGCGTAGATCGTCCCGGCCCGGTCGTTGAAGTAGCGCAGCGGCGCCACGGCCTGCCACTCCTCCCCGCTGACGTAGCCGTCGGCGGGGGGCGCGAAGCCGGCGAGCGGTCCCCCCGGGCGGGTCGCGTGCGGCTGGTAGGCCCGCCCGCGCGGGCCGGCGGCCTCCAGCAGCAGCTCGGTCAGCGTCTGGCTCAGCTCGGTGCCGAGGATCTTGAGCATCGAGGACGCGGTCCCGGGGTTCGTCCCGCCCGCCGCCGCGGACAGCACGCGGAACTCCAGCACCTCGAGCACGTCGATGCGGATCCGGGCGTCGGCGAGCTTGGCGGCGAATGCCGGCGACTCGAGCAGGGGGCCCCCGTCCGGCCCGGGCTGCCCGGCTGCGGCCCGAGCGACCTGGTCGGCCATGACCTGCAGCTTCGGGGCAGCGGCACTGCCGCCCCGCTCGAACTCCAGCAGGTACTTCGCGACCGTCCAGCCGTCGTCGATCTCGCCGACGACGTTGGCCTTCGGCACGCGCACGTGGTCGAAGAACTCCTGGTTCTGGATCTGCTCGCCGGAGGTCATCACCAGCGGGCGGACCTCGATGCCCGGCGAGCTCATGTCGATCAGCAGGAACGTGATGCCCTGCTGCTTCTTGGCCGCGCGGGAGGTGCGGACCAGGCAGAACATCCAGTTCGCCTCGGTGGCGTGGGTTGTCCAGATCTTGCTGCCGGTGCAGACCAGGTCGTCGCCGTCCTCGACCGCGGACATGGACAGTGCCGCGAGGTCCGAGCCCGCCTCGGGCTCGGAGTAGCCCTGGCAGAAGAACACCTCACCGGTGAGGATCCGGGGCAGGAAGAACTCCTTCTGCTCCGGCGTGCCGAACTCGATCAGCACGTGCGCCACCATGCTGATCCCCATGGGGGACAGCGGGGGAGCGCCGGCCAGGATCGACTCCCGGCTGAAGAGGTAGTGCTGGGTCACCGTCCAGTCGCAGCCGCCGTACTCGACCGGCCACGCCGGCGCGGCCCAGCCGCGCTCGTGCAGGATCGCCTGCCACTGCATGCTCGCCTCGTGGTCGGCGTACACGCTCGTCATCAGGCGCCCCGCCCGGCGCAGGTCCGGCGTGAGCCTCTCGTCGAGGAAGGCGCGGACCTCGTCGCGGAAGGCGAGGTCGGCCGCTGACCACTCGAGGTCCATCGTTGCTCCTCCGGCTGACGTCCGACCCAACCTAACAGATGTAGATAGACGGCGAACCTGTCGGAAGTGTGCTGCGCGCGGACCGCGGAGGCGAGAAGGGGTGACCCTGGACACCGCTCACCTAAAGCCTCTAGGCTCGAGGCACCGTGACGTCGAGCGAGCGGGTCCCGCCGCCGTCCGTCCGCACACCCCGTTCGGCCCAACGAAGGGACATCGGTGACGTCGTACCCGCTGGTGCTCCCGGTCGAGCGGACGCCTTCCCCCCGAGTCACCGCGGCCCCGAAGGGACGACCATGACCATCCGTGACGAGCTCCTGATCGACGGCGAGTGGCGCAAGCCCAGCTCGTCGATCCGCATCCCCGTCGTCTCGCCGTCGACCGAGGAGGTCGTCGGGGAGGCGCCCGACGCGAACGCCGACGACGTCGACGCCGCCGTCAAGGCCGCCCGCCGCTCCTTCGACGAGGGCGTGTGGCGGCTGCGATCGGTCGAGGAGCGCGCCCACGTGCTCGAGCGGGCGCTCGGCCTGATCGAGCCGAAGCTCGACGAGATCGGCCGGCTGGTGACCTCGGAGATGGGGCTGCCGACCTCGATCGCCGGGATGCAGATCCCCGGCGCGCTCGCGGTGGGCAAGTACTTCCTCGACGTCGCACGCAACACGCCGCTGTCCGAGGTCCGGCAGACCATGTACGGCCCCGCCGCCGTGGTGAAGGAGCCGGTCGGCGTCGTCGCGTCGATCGCGCCGTGGAACGGCCCGTTCAACATGGCCGTCTCCAAGATCTGGCCGGCGCTGGTCTCGGGTTGCAGCGTGGTCTACAAGCCAGCCCCGGAGACCCCGCTCGACGGATTCTTCATCGCCGAGGCGCTGCACGAGGCCGGCGTGCCCGCCGGTGTCTTCAACTACATCACCGGTGATCGCGACGCGGGCCGCGCGCTCGTCGCGCACCAGGGCGTGGACAAGGTCAGCTTCACCGGCTCGACGGCCGCGGGTCGGCAGATCGGCCAGGAGGCGGGCGGCAGCTTCAAGCGCCTGCAGCTGGAGCTGGGCGGCAAGTCCGCCGCGATCGTGCTCGACGACGCCGACCTGCAGACCACCATGGCGGGCCTGGCGATGGGCTCGTTCTTCAACACGGGCCAGGTCTGCGCGGCCTACAGCCGGGTGCTGGTGCCGGCCTCGCGCTACGACGAGGTCGTGGGTGCCCTGGTCGCGACCGCGGAGTCCTTCGTGGTCGGGGACCCGTTCGACCCGGCGACGACCATGGGCCCGCTGGTGTCGAAGCGCCAGCAGGAGCGGGTGCTCGGCTACATCGAGGCGGGCAAGGCCGAGGGCGCGACGGTCGCGACCGGCGGCGGAATCCCGGAGGGCCTGGAGAAGGGCGCCTTCGTCCAGCCCACGGTGTTCACCGGCGTCCAGAACGGCATGAAGATCGCCCAGGAAGAGATCTTCGGGCCGGTTGCGTCGGTGCTGCGCTACGAGACGGTCGACGAGGCGATCGCGATCGCCAACGACTCCGAGTACGGCCTCCACGGCGCGGTGTTCACCACCGACCCGCAGAAGGCGGCGGACGTCGCGCGCCGGGTGCGGACCGGCACGTTCAGCGTCAACTCCTTCGTCTACAACACCGAGGCGCCGTTCGGCGGGGTGAAGTGCTCCGGGGTCGGCCGCGACACCGGGCCCGAGGCGGTCCAGTCGTACTACGAGCTGAAGACCGTCAACCTCACCGAGGACATGGCCCCCCTGTTCTCCTGAAGCCCGCCGGGGCGGCGGCCACCGACCCGCCGCCCCGGTCCCACCACCTCCGGAGGACCCGTGAGCGGCACCGTCGTCGACGCCCTGACCTGGTGGGTCCGCACCGTTCCCGACCATCCCGCGATCGACTTCGACGGCGACGTCGTGACCTACGCCGAGCTGGACACGTGGTCCGACGGGGTGGCGGGCGGTCTGCGTGACCGCGGCGTCGCGGCCGGGGATCGGGTCGGGATCGTCGGCACGAACACGCTGGAGTGGTGCGTCGCCGCGGTCGCCGCGTGGAAGGTCGGCGCGGTCGTCTGCGGCTTCAACCAGCGGTTCCTCGCCGCTGAGCTCGGCGCACTCGTGCACCTGTGCGAGCCCGCCGTGGTCTTCGGCGACGCCGCCCACCTCCCACTCCTCGACGAGGTGGCTTCGGCGGGCGCCGTGTTCACCCCGGTCGGCCTGGAGTCCACCGTCACGGCGCTGCGCGGCGGGGACCATCCGCCGGTCCCGGGCTTCGACGCGGAGCCCGAGGACCCCACCGCGATCGTCTTCACCAGCGGCACGACCGGCATGCCGAAGGGCGTGGTGTTCACCCACCGCACGATCGCCGGGATCATGCACGAGTGGTCGCTGGGCGAGCCGGTGGCGCCCAATGACCTGCGAGTCCTGTTGGTGTTGCCGATGTTCACCGCTGCGGGTGTGGTGTGGGGGCTCGCCCGCAGCCTCGTGCACGGCGGCACGATGTACCTGCAGCCGCGCTTCGATCCGGCTCGCGCCCTGGAGGTGCTGCAGGAGGCCCGGATCACCACCTTCACCGGGCCGCCGATCCTGTTCGAGCAGATCTCGCGCGTCCCGGGCTTCGAACGGGCGCGGTTGCCGCACCTGACCACGGCCTGGGTCGGCGGCGCCCGCGTCCCCGTGCCGTTGCTGGAGAAGTGGCGCCCCAGCGGCGTCGCGCTCCGCCAGATCTACGGCCAGACCGAGATCGGCGGCACCGGTACGGCGATGTCGGCGGAGGGAGCGCTCGAGCACCCGGACGCCTGTGGCTGGGGTGGCCCGTTCACCCGCCTCCGCGTCGTGGACGCGGACGACCGCGACTGCGCGCCGGGTGAGGTCGGCGAGATCCTGATGCGCGGCCCCGGCATGTTCCCCGGCTACTGGCGCAACGAGGAGGCCACCAAGAAGGCCCTGCGCGGCGGCTGGCTGCACACCGGTGACCTCGGCAGCGTCGACGAGGAGGGGCTGCTCACCTACGTCGACCGGATGGGCGAGATGATCAACTCCGGCGGGTTGAAGATCTCGCCGGCCGAGCTGGAGACGGTCCTGCAGCAGGCACCCGGTGTCGCCGAGGTGGCCGTGATCCCGGTGCCGGACGAGAAGTTCGGCGAGACACCCGCCGCCGTCGTCCACGCCGAGGGCGAGCTGGACCCGTCGGCGCTCGTGACCTTCTGCAACGACCGCCTCGCCGACTACAAGGTGCCGCGGTACGTCATCACCCACGACGGTCCGCTGCCGCGGATGGCGAGCGGGAAGATCGTCAAGCGCGAGCTGCGCGGGGTGTACGCCGACGCCCCGCAGCGCTACCCGAAGGTCCGATGAGGACAGTCCGGGTCGGCGACGTCGCACTGGCGGTCCGGGACGAGGGCTCCGGTCCACCGGTGGTGCTCGTGCACGGCTTCCCCGAGCTCGCGTACTCGTGGCGCCATGTGCAGCCGGCCTTGGCCGCCGCCGGGTTCCGGGTACTGGCGCCGGACATGCGCGGATACGGCGGATCGAGCTGTCCGACGGAGCCCGCGGCCTACGGGATCGAGGCGCTGACGGGCGACCTCGTCGGGCTGCTCGATGCGCACGGCTACCGCCGGGCGGTGTTCGTCGGCCACGACTGGGGCGCGACGGTCGTGTGGCAGTTCGCCCTGCTGCACCCCGACCGGGTCGCCGGCCTCTGCGCGTTGAGCGTCCCGTTCACCCCGCGCGCCCGTCGGCTCCCGCTCGAGATCTGGCGTGAGCGCCTGGCGGACCGGTTCTTCTACATCCGGTACTTCCAGGACGAGGGCGTGGCCGACGCGGAGCTGGCCAAGGACCCCGAGCGCACGATGCGGCTCGTCCTCGGCGGGCTCACCGTCGACGCCCTGCTCGGCCCCGACGACGGCCGCGGCTACCTCGACCGCCTCGCCGAACCGGACCGCCTGCCCCCGTGGCTGTCCGAGGCCGACCTGCGCACCTACGCCGAGGCCTTCGCCCGCACCGGGTTCACCGGCCCGCTGAACTGGTACCGGGCGATCGAGCGGAACTGGGCGGCCACTCCGCACCTCACCGGGGCCCGCATCACCGTGCCCTGCCTCTTCGTCGCGGGGGCCGACGACCCCGCCCTCGCCGTGATGCCCCACGCCGGCCAGGAGCGCCACCTCGACGACCTGCGCGGCATAGTGCTGCTGCCGGGTGCCCGGCACTGGATACAGCAGGAGCGGCCCGCCGAGGTCACCGAGGCGATTCTCGGGCTCCTGCGCTCGCTCGGTCCCTGGTGGACCTGACTCGAGCTCAGCCCGGCTCGCCGAACGACGGAGCACGTCGCTCCCGGACGGCGGCGACGCCTTCCGCGAAGTCGTCCGTGTCCGTCAACGAGCTCTGGGTCCGCGCCTCGGCGTCCAGCACTGCGTCGCGGTCACCCACCGTCCCGAGCATCCCCTTGACCGCGGCCAGGGCGCCGCGCGGACCCCTGGCGACGCGTGCGGCCTCGGCCGTGGCGACGGCGAGCGCCTCGCCGGGCTCGGCCAGCACGTCGGCCAGCCCGATGTCGACCGCACGCGACCCGTCCACCTCGTCGCCGAACATCAGCATGCGTCGCGCCCAGGCGGGGCCCACCCGCCGCGGCAGCGACCAGTAGATCCCCATGTCGCCGGAGAGTCCGACCCCGGTGAAGGTCGCGCGGAAGCGAGTGGACGCCGTGGTGACCACCCGGTCGCAGGCCGCCGCCAACGCGACGCCGGCCCCGAAGGCCGCGCCCTCGACCGCCGCCACCACCGGGACGGGACCGGCGAGGATCGTCCGCACGACGGCCTGGGCGGACTCCAGCAGCTCCAGCGCCTCGGCAGCGGGCCGGCGGCGCATCGCCGACAGGTCCCCGCCCGCGGAGAAGACCGAGCCGGCACCGGTGAGCACCACGGCGCGGACCACGGGGTCCTCCATCGCCTCGGTGAGCTCCGACAGAAGATGCGTGCGCAGCGCGACGCTCAGCGGATTGCGCCGGTCCGGGTCGTTCAGCGAGAGGGTCCGGACGGGCCCGGCATCCGAGCGCAGGACCAGGTCGCTCACGCCGACCCCTCCGCCGACGACACGCGCAGGGCGACGGCGTCGGCCGGGACGGTGGGGTAGGCCTTGCGCAGCTCCGGCTTGGCGATCTTCCCGGAGAAGGTGCGGGGGAGCGGGCCGGCGGCGACCGCGAAGCGGGGCCGCTTGAACCCCGCGAGGTCGCCGCGGGCCTTTTCGGCGAGGCGGTCGAGCACCGGGTCGGGGTCGCCCGCACAGTGCACGACGAGCATCGGGACCTCGCCCCACCGTTCGTCCGGCACCCCGATCACGGCCAGCTCGGTCACGCCCTCGACCCCGGCCAGCGCCCGCTCGATCTCCGCGGGGTACACGTTGATGCCACCCGAGATCAGCATGTCCTTGGTGCGGTCGACCACCTTGAGGTGGCCGCGCTCGTCCATCGCGCCCAGGTCGCCGGACCGCAGCCAGCCGCCGGGGAGCATGGTCGCGGCGGTGGCCTCCGGGTTGCGCCAGTACCCGCGCATCACGTGCGCGCCGCGCACCAGGATCTCGCCGACCTCACCAGCCGTGGCGGTCTCGGCGGGATCGGTCCCGGCGATGCGGATCGTCGTTCCCATGATCGCCTTGCCCGCGTATCCCGGGTACGCCGCGGCGTCCTCGGCCCGCAGGGCGCTGATCAGCCCCGACGCCTCGGTCATCCCGTAGACCTGCACGAGCGAGACGCCCCGCTCGCGGTAGGTCTCCAGCAGGTCCAGGCGCACCGGCGCCCCGCCCACCGCGGCCGAGACCAGCGAGGAGAGGTCGCGGCGGGTGAAGTCCGGCGACTGCGCCATGCGCTCCCACAGAACGGGCACGGTGGTCAGCGCGGAGATCCGGTGCCGCTCGATCATGTCGAGGTAGCGGTCCGGGTCGAAGTCCCGCTCCAGCACCATCGTGCCGCCCGCGTACACCGTGAACTGCATGAAGCAGGAGATGACCGCGCCGGTGTAGACGAGCGGGACGGCGACCAGGATCCGGTCCCGCCAGCTCAGCCCCTCGGAGACGACCTTGGCCTCGGCGGGCGCGAGGACGCTGCGGTGGGTCAGCACCGCGCCCTTCTGCACGCCCGTGGTGCCGGAGGTGTAGCAGAGGAACGCGGCGTCGTCGGCGGCGATCTCGACGATCGGCGGCGTGGTCCCGGCCGACAGCAGCTCGGCGTACCCGGGGAGGTCGGCACCGCCGAGGCACACGACGTCGAGGGGCTGTGCGGCGGCCGCGACCTCCAGGGCCGGGGCCAGCGCCTCCTCGGTGACCACGACCCGGCAGTCGGCATCGAGCACGAGCGGGGCGAGCTCGCCGGCCATGAGCCGCACGTTGAGCGGCACGCTGACCGCCCCGAGCTTGAGCGTCCCGAGGATCACGTGCACCAGCTCGGGGCGGTTGCCCATCAGCGCGCCGACGCGATCGCCCGGCCGGACGCCGCGCGCGGCGAGGCCGGCGGCGACGGCGTCGGTGACGGCGTCGAGCTCGGCCCAGCTCTGCCGCACGTCACCGCAGATCAGGGCCTCGTGCTCGGGGCGCCAGTGACCCCAGAAACGCACCAGCTCGGCGAGGTTCACGGCGCACCACTCCAGTCGGCGTCGACGGTGGTCCGGCCGTGCCGTCCGGGAGTGGCACGGGCCGGGCGGTCTCACCCGAGCGGGTGGCCGCACCGACCCTGACGCATGAGACAGGACGCGTCAATCGTCTCGCGAGCGATCAGGTGGTGTGGACGATCAGCACATCCACCCCGGCGGAGCGTGCGGCGTCCCCGGGGACGGAGCCGAGCAGGCGCCCGACCAGGGAGCCGAGGCCCCGGTTGCCGACGACGAGCAGGTCGGCCGCGTTGTCGTGGACCGCGCGGGTCAGGACCTCGACGGGGTCGCCGTCGGCTGCCGTCGTGCGGATGCGGTCGGCCGCGAGCTCGCGGGCGGCGTGGTCGGCGGCGGTGCGGAGGGTCTCCTCGGCCGGGGTCCAGCCGTGGACGAGGTGGGATTCCTCCTTGAGGGCGTCGTCGGCCGGACCGGTGTCCTTCTCGGTCGGGTGGTACGCCGAGACGATCACGAGGCCGGCGTCGTGGGCGCGGGCGACGGCCGCGGCCCGGGTGACCGCGGCGTAGGAGGTGTCGGAGCCGTCGGTGCCGACGACGACGGTGGAGTAGGCGGGCATCGGTGCCTCCTGGTCGGTGGTCTCAGCGCACGCGCGGCAGCTGCGTGGTCGGGTCGTCGTCCGGGCTGATCCTCGGCAGGGCTCGGGTCGGGTCGTCCGGCCGGCTGTACGGGGCCGCGCCAACGGCCTGCGCGCGCGCCTGCGGGGCGCTGTTCTCCTCGAAGGAGCGGCGGATGGCCTCCTGGGCCGCGGGCGGGAGGGTGTGCAGCATGTCCCGCACCCGCTTCTGCCGGCGGGCGACGGCCTTGCGCTCGGGCAGGCCCCCGGTGGCTGTCAGCTGGGGCTTGATCGGGGGCAGCCCGTCGAGCTCGTCGACCTCGGCCATCTCGCGGGCGGCCTGGGCGGTGTCCTTCTCCTCGGACATGCCGATGGGGCCCTGGCGGCGGCCGTTGAGGAACTGGGAGACGACGGGGTCGTCGCTGGTCAGGAGGACCTCGCGGGGGCCGAACATGGCCAGGTGCTTGCGGTAGAGCATGCCGATGTTGTCCGGCACGGTCTGCGCGGTGTTGATGTCGTGGGTGACGATGAGGAAGGTGGAGTCGGTCTGGGCGTTCAGATCCAGGATGAGCTGGTTGAGGTAGGCGGTGCGCACGGGGTCGAGGCCGGAGTCGGGCTCGTCGAACAGGATGATCTCGGGGTCGAGGACGAGGGCGCGGGCGAGGCCGGCGCGTTTGCGCATGCCGCCGGAGATCTCGCCGGGCAGCTTCATCTCGTCGCCCTTGAGGCCGACCATGTCCATCTTCTCCATGACGATGTCGCGGATCTGCGACTCGCTCTTCTTGGTGTGCTCGCGCAGCGGGAAGGCGATGTTGTCGTAGAGGTTCATGGAGCCGAACAGGGCGCCGTCCTGGAAGAGCACGCCGAAGAGCTTGCGCAGTTCGTAGAGCTTGGACTCATTGCAGCGCACCAGGTCGGTGTCGTGGATGACGATGGAGCCCTTCTCGGGCTTGAGCAGCCCGATCAGGGACTTGAGGAACACCGACTTGCCGGTGCCCGAGGGACCGAGCAGGACCGACACCTCGCCCGGGGGCAGGGAGAGGGTGACGTCGGACCAGATGTTGGCGCGGCCGAAGGACTTGGACAGTCCCTCGACGGTCACCTCGACACCGGGCATGGGAGCACCTCCATGGGCTCGTCGCGCGGGTCCGGCACCCAACCTAAAGGCCCTAGGGAGATGCGGTACGCTGTGGTGTGCGTCACCGGCAGTCGTCCCGGGGTCCTCCGTCGGGGCTCTGACCTGCGGTTCCGGGTTGATTTGATACGTACAACGCAATCTGTCAGATGAAGCATCGCAGGCGCGGTCGCTTTCACCTGGACGTGTGAGAATCCCCAGCGGATTCCCAGCTCACCGCGCAGGGCGCGCAGGAGTAGCGCCGGTCCGGCGTTACGAAGAACGTAACTTGTTGCGTAGGCCGTCGTTGAGCCCTTCCGAACGGACGCCGAGCCCCCGATCGTGGCGCCCGACGCGCAAGGCCCGTCCCCGCGTAGTCCCCCGCAGTCTCAGTGCAGAGGCCCAGATGCAGCAGCTCCCCACCGCATGCCGGCCGCGCCTCGCTCCGTCCTCCCGGACGGGGGCGTGATGGCCGCGCCCACGCTCACCCGCGTCGTCAAGCCCATCGGCGGCTTCTTCGCATTCACGCTCGACACTTTCGTGGCGATGTTCAAGCCGCCCTTCCAGTGGCGCGAGTTCATCCAGCAGACCTGGTTCGTCGCGTCCGTGTCGCTCGGCCCGGCGATCCTGCTGGGCATCCCCTTCGTCGCCCTGGTGACCTTCCAGTTCAACCTGATCCTGGTCGAGATCGGCGCGATCGACCTGTCCGGCTCGGGCTCGGGCTTCGCCACGGTCACCCAGATCGGCCCCGTCGCGACGACGTTCATCATCGCCGGAGCCAGCTCGACGGCGATCTGCGCGGACATCGGCGCCCGCAAGATCCGCGAGGAGCTCGACGCGATGGAGGTGCTCGGCATCGACACCGTCCAACGCCTCGTCGTCCCCCGGGTGCTGGCCACGGCGGTGAACGCCTTCCTGCTCAACGGCGTCATGATCCTGATCGGACTGTCCGGCGGGTTCGTCTTCGGCGTGTTCCTACAGGGCGCCTCGCCGGGGCAGTACGTCGACTCGATGAAGCTGCTGGTCGGCTTCCCCGACCTGGTCCACGGCGAGATTCGCGCCGTGGTCTTCGGCGTGGTGGGCGCCCTGATCGGCTGTTACCGCGGCATGACGTGTGCCGCCGGGCCGCGCGGTGTGGGCAACGCGGTGAACGAGACGGTCGTCTACACCTTCCTCGCGCTGTTCCCGATCAACATCCTGCTCACGCAGATCCCCTACTCGCTCGGCATCGTCGGAGGGCACTGAGATGAGTGCACGGACGGTGGCCGAGGGGGCGAAGCGGGCGCTGAGGGCGCCGCTGAACCTGCTCGACGACCTCGGCCGCCAGGCCGAGTTCTACGGCAAGTCCATCGCCTGGACGCCCAAGGCGGTCAAGTCCTACAAGACCGAGCAGGTGCGACTGATCGCCGAGGTCGGCATGTCGTCCGGCGCGCTCGCCGTCATCGGCGGCTCGTCGGTGATCACCCTGTTCATCACCCTGTTCGCCGGGGTGACCGGCGGCGTGCAGACCTTCGACGCCCTGCAGAACCTGCAGCTCGAGGCGCTCGGCGGGTTCGCCTCGGCGATCATCAACCCGCGCCTGCTGACCCCGATCGTCGCGGGCGCGGCGCTGGCGGCCACGGTGGGCTCGGGCTTCACCGCCCAGCTCGGTGCGATGCGGGTCTCGGAGGAGATCGACGCGCTGGAGGTCATCGGCGTCCGGTCGCTGCCGTATCTGGTGACCACCCGACTGGTCGCGGGCATGATCACGATCATCCCGATCTTCGCCATGGCGATGTGCGGGGCCTGGATCGGCTGGAAGCTCACCCAGGTCAACTTCTTCGGGCTGTCCGAGGGCACCTACGACCACTACATGGACACGTTCATGCAGTGGCAGGACGTCCTCTACTCCTTCGCCCAGGCCGTCGGGATTGCCGTCGTGGTCATCCTGATCCACACCTACTACGGCTACACCGCCTCGGGCGGGCCGGCCGGGGTGGGCCGCGCGGTCGGCAAGGCCGTGCGCACGTCGCTGATCGCGGTGCTCGCCGTGGAGCTGGCCATCTCGATGGCCCTCTACGCCGATTCCGAGGCCTTCCGGATCTCGGGGTGACGCGATGACACAGTCGATCAAGCTCAAGGTCTACGCGCTGATCCTGCTCGGCGTCATCGGCGGGTTCGCCGCGCTCTGCGTGGCGGTCTACAACAAGGCCTTCACCTCGACCGTCCCCGTCTACGTCCGCGCTGACCGCTCCGGCCTGCAGATGTACCCCGGCAACCGGGTCCAGCTGCTCGGGGTCGACGTCGGCGAGGTCGGAAACGTCGCGCTCGACGAGGGCGGTCGCTCCGTGCTGATCACCCTGGACATGGACCCCGACACCCTGAACCAGATCCCGGCCAACGCGGGCGTGGAGCTCAACCAGCTCACCGCGTTCGGCGCCAAGACGGTCGGGCTGACCGTCCCGGAGCAGGCGTCGTCGGCGACGCTCGCGGCGGACGACACGCTCATGACCGACCGGGTCACCGTCGAGGTCAACACCCTGTTCGATCACCTCGACGACGTGCTGACCACGCTCGAGCCGGACAAGGTCTCGGCCTTCCTGGGCAACATGGCCCGGTCGCTGAACGGCCGCGGGGCGCAGATCGGCGAGACGGCCACCGAGCTGGAGGCCTACCTGCGCCGGTTCAACGAGAACCTGCCGGACCTGCAGCGCACGCTGCAGAGCGGGGCGGACCTCACGAACCTCTACGCGGACATCGCCCCGGACCTGACGACCCTGCTGGACAACGCGGCCTTCACCAGTCGCACCATCGTGGACCAGCAGGCCCAGCTGGACAGCTTCTTCTACCAGGTGACCCGGCTGTCGGGTGTCGGCGCGGACTTCTTCCGGCAGAACGGCGACGACCTCGAGGAGGTCGTGCGCACCGGGCTGCCCACCACGAGCTTGCTCCGCGAGTACTCGCCGGTGTTCTCCTGCTTCCTCCAGGGCATGGACGAGGGCCGCAAGCGGCTGGAGAAGACCCAGGGCGACACCGTCCCCGGCCTGGTCGGCAACACGACCTTCGAGCCGGGCGACCGGGCCTACGACGGTCCGCCGGTCGTCGCGGCCACCGGCGGCCCGAACTGCAACGGCCTCCCGTCCGTCGACGGCCTGTCGACGCCGCCGGAGCTCCTGCGCAACGTCGACGAGGGCGGCGAGCCCAACCCGGACCCGGGCGACAACACGCTGCGGATCGGTGACCCGCCGCTCGTGGCCCAGCTGTTCGGCCCGCTCGCGGCGCAGGGCGCGAACGGTGCCGACGGTGCGGAGAACGCGGAGAGCGGGCGATGAGCAGCAGCAACGCGCAGGCCATCGCGGCCCCGCTGACCAAGAGCATCATCTTCGTCATCGTGACGCTGCTGGTGCTCGGCCTGATCGGGTTCGAGCTCTCGGGCGGCGGCTGGTTCTCCACGACGAAGTCCTACTCGGCGGTCTTCCGCGACACCTCCGGGCTGCGGCCCGGGGACTCCGTCCGGATCGCCGGGGTGAAGGTCGGCAAGGTCTCCGACGTCGAGGTCTACGAGAACACCCAGGGCAAGGTCACCTTCGATGTGGAGGCGGACCGGACCCTGCCGGAGGGCATGCAGGCCTCGGCCCGCTACCTCAACCTCACCGGCGACCGGTACCTCGCGCTGAGCGAGGGCGCGGGCAGCACCGCGCGGTTGGTCGAGGGGGCGACGCTGCCGATCGCGCAGACCAAGCCCGCGCTCGACCTCGACGTGCTGCTCGCCGGGTTCAACCCGCTGTTCGAGGGGCTGGCCCCGGAGCGGATCAACTCGCTCACCCAGGACGTCATCCAGGTCTTCCAGGGCGAGGGCGGGACGATCGAGTCCCTGCTGGCCCGGGCGGCGTCGCTGACGAACACCCTGGCCGACCGCGACCAGGTGATCGGCCAGGTCGTCACCAACCTGAACACGGTGCTGGGCACGCTCGACCAGCGCGCCCCGCAGCTGGAGCAGACCATCGACCAGCTCCAGCAGCTGATCAGCGGGCTGAACAACGATCGCGGCCCGCTCGGCCAGTCCTTCGCGGACATCGACCGGCTGGTCACGGGCACCGACAAGCTGCTCGGTGACCTGCGCGGCCCCCTCAAGGGCACGGTCGACCAGGTCGATCGCGTGGCGACGCTGGTGAACGAGGGCCAGGAGGCCGTCGACACCAACCTGTCGCTGCTGCCCGGCGCCTACCTGCGCGTCAGCCGTCTCGGCTCGCGCGGCGCCACCTACAACCTGTTCATCTGCTCCCTGCGGCTCAAGCTCACCGGGCCGGACGGCCAGCCCATGTACACGCCATGGGTCGGCCCGTCGGACAACGTCGACCGGTGCAAGCCGAACATCGAGCCGCTCGAGACGCCCGAGCAGCGCGAGGCCCACGACCCGGTCGTCGAGGAGCGCCGGGAGAACCCGCCGGGGACCGGACCAGGGGAGAACCCCTACCCGGTCGACGCCCCCGCGTCCCATGAGGAGGGTGGACGGTGAAGCTCCGGTTCCGGGAGAAGAACCCGGTCGTCATTGCGATCGCCGGCCTGGTCGGCCTGCTCGCGATGCTCTTCGGCTCCTTCCAGCTCGCCGCGCTCCCGGTCTTCGCGGGCACCACCTACGAGGCCCGGTTCGCCGAGGGGGGCGGCCTCAAGGCGGGCGACCGTGTGACGGTCGCCGGCACCGAGGTCGGCAAGGTGTCCTCGGTGGACCTCGAGGGCGCGGACGTGGTCGTGACGTTCACGGCCAAGGACGTGTCCCTCGGCGAGGCCACCCGGGCGTCGATCCGCACCCAGACGCTGCTGGGCGAGCGCCAGCTGGGCATCGAGCCCGCGGGCGACGGCGAGATGTCCTCCGGCGACACGATCCCGCTGGAGCGGACCACCTCGCCCTACAGCGTCACCCAGGGCATCGAGGACCTGACCCGGCGCACGGGCGAGGTGGACATGGACCAGCTCGGGCAGGCCATGGACACCTTCTCCGACGCCTTCGCCGACACCCCGGACGAGATCGCGCCGGCCTTCGCGGGCATCACCCGGATCTCGCAGACCATCGCCTCCCGGGACGAGGCGCTGCGCGCGCTGTTCGACCGGGCCGAGAAGGTCACCGAGGTGCTCAAGGGCCGCACCGGTCAGCTCACCACCCTGCTGGTCGACGGCAACACCCTGCTGCAGGAGCTGGAGCAGCGCCGCGCGGTGCTGCACGAGCTGCTGGTCAACACCAAGGCGGTGGCCGACCAGATCGTCGGCCTCACGGAGGAGCAGCGGGACCGGCTCAAGCCGGCGCTGGACCAGCTGAACGCGGCGATGGTGGTCATCGAGCGCAACGAGGGCAACATCGTCTCCTCGGTGCAGCGCGTGTCGAGCTTCATCACCGGTCTCGGCGAGGGCCTCTCGACCGGCCCGTACTTCACCGGGCACGGCGACCTGTCCGGGGCGGCACCCGTGGTGTTCCCGGTCAACGACTACATCCCGAGCCTGACGGTGCCGAACAACCCGGTCGCCGGCGCGGTGCCCGAGCTGCCCGCGCCGTCGAACCTCATCGGACTGGGGGGCAACTGACATGGGAGTCATGCGCGCCACCGGCACCGTCACCAAGGTGCTCGCCGCGGTCGTCGTGGCCATGGTGCTCGCCGCCGTCGCCGTGCTGCTGCTCAACAGCGGCACGAAGAGCGGCGTGGCGTACTTCGCCTCGGTGAAGAACGTCTACCCGAAGGACCGCGTGCGGATCCAGGGCGTGGACGTCGGCGAGATCACCGCGATCGAGCCCGAGGGCGACACGGTGAAGGTCACCTTCGACTACGACGCGAAGTACGACCTGCCCGCGGACGCCAAGGCGGCGATCATCTCGCCGACGCTCGTCGCCACCCGGTTCCTGCAGCTGGCCCCGGCGTACACCGGCGGCCCGGTGCTGCCGGACGACGGGATCATCCCCGCCGACCGCACGGCGTCGCCGCTGGAGTTCGACGACCTGAAGCGGGAGATCGGCACCATCTCCCGGGCCCTCGGACCGGACGGGATCGACAAGGACGGGGCGCTCAAGCGCTTCTCCGAGACCGTGGCGGCGAACGCCGCGGGGGGTCAGGGCGCCAAGTTCAACGAGATGGTCCGCCAGGCCTCGGCCGCGGTGCAGACGCTGACCGATGGCCGCGAGGACCTCTTCGGCACGGTCCGCAACCTGCAGGCCTTCGTGACCGCGCTGTCCGCGCTCGACGACCAGATCGTCGAGTTCAACGGCAGACTCTCGACGGTCTCGTCCTTCCTCGACGACAACACCGACGAGCTCTCGGCGGCCCTGCAGGGCGTCGACGCCGCGGCGAAGGCCGTGCAGGAGTTCGTCGACACCAACGGGGCCCCGCTCAACGAGTCGGTCGACAAGCTCGGGCGCTTCACCCGCACGCTCGCCAACAGCCGCGACGACCTCGCGACGATCCTGCACGTCGGGCCGAGCACGTTGATGAACCTCTTCAACATCTACTCCCCGCGCAGCGGCTCACTCTCCGGTGCGCTGGTGGTGGACAACCTGAACACGCCCGCGGACTTCGTCTGCTCCGCCTACGCCGTGGCGTACCAGAGCGTCGACGAGGGTGTGAAGTCCTGCAAGAGCTACCTGGGTCCGCTGCTCGACGTGCTCCGCGTGCAGCAGGCGCCGGCACAGGTCAACCCGCTGCTCGTCCCGGGTGGCGGCGCGAACCAGCCGGACCCCGGCCCCATCGGCCCGGCGCCGCCGATCGCCGAGCGGCCCTCGGAGCTGCCGCCGCCGGTCGACGTCCCGGGCCTCGGGGGCCTGCTCGTCCCGAACGGGGGGAACTGATGCGCACGGTCCGCAGGTCCGTCGCGGTCGCGGCGCTGGCCGCCACCACGCTGTTGCTGTCCGGCTGTGACTACAAGGGGCTCAACGACTTCACCCTCCCCGGCGCGGAGGGCACGAAGGAAGGCTCCTACAGCGTCCAGATCGAGATGAACGACGTGGCCGACCTGGTGCCGAACAACCCGGTCCGGATCGGCGACGTCACGGTCGGCAACATCCAGAAGATCGAGCTCGACGGCTGGAAGGCCCTCGTCACCGTCACGCTCAACCCGGAGGTCGAGCTCCCGGAGAACGTGACGGCCAAGGTCGGCCAGGTCTCGCTGCTCGGCGCCAAGTACATCCAGCTCGACCAACCCGCCGACCCGGCTCCCCGCCTGGTGGCGGCGGACTCGCGGATCCCGCTCGCCCAGTCCGGGAAGTACCCCGAGACCGAGCAGGTCCTCGCGTCCGTGGCCGCCCTGCTCAACGGCGGCGGCCTGCAGCAGCTCAAGACCATCACCACCGAGCTGGACAAGGCGCTCGACGGCAAGGAGGAGACCTACCGCAGCCTCCTCGAGCAGCTGGACACCTTCGCGGGCGGGCTGGACGACCAGAAGGCGGACATCGTCCGCGCGATCGACGGCCTCGACCGGCTGTCGGCGCGCTTCGCCGAGCAGAATTCGAAGATCGAGGGGGCGCTGGACGCGATCCCGCCGGCGCTCGAGGTGCTGAACCGGGAGCGGGACAAGCTCACCGGGACGCTCACCGCCCTGGGCGACTTCGGCGTGGCCGCGGACGACGTCGTCCGGCGGACCTCGGACGACCTGGCGGCGAACGTGGCGAACCTGGAGCCCGCGCTGCGCGGCCTCGCGGACTCGGGCCGCTCGCTCACCGACTCGCTGGGCCTGCTGGGCACGATCGTGTTCCCGCTCAAGGGCTTCTCGGAGACCTTCCGGGGCGACTACGTGAACTTCTGGCTGACCCTGGACCTCACGCTGTCCACGCTGGACCGCAACTTCCTCACCGGCACCCCGTTCGCGGGCAGCCTCGGCAACTTCGAGAAGGTGCTCGCCGGGACGGGCGGGGCGGCGATGCAGAACGCCAACCCGCTGCTGGCGCCCGTGCAGGGCGGCCCGGAGGGGCAGCCCGCCCCGGTGCCGGTGCCCGAGGTCGCCGGCGACCTGCTGCCGCACGGCGGCGGGGTCGCGGGCTCCCAGCCCGCCACCCGGCCGACCGACCCGCCCGCGCCGGAGACCGGCGCGCCCATCCCGCCGGACGAGCGTCCCCCGGGCGATCCCGGCCCCGGTCCGATCGGCGGCCTCGTCGGCGGCCTGACGGGAGGGAACTGACATGCTGATCTCCCGCTTCGTCAAGGTGCAGCTGCTCGTCTTCACCGTGCTCACTCTGGTCGCGGCGCTGCTCATCGTGTTCGTCTACGTCCGGGTGCCGAGCCTGCTCGGCGTCGGGCGGATCTCCGCCACCGCGCAGCTCCCGGCGGCCGGAGGGCTCTACCCGAACGCCAACGTCACCTACCGGGGCGTGACCATCGGGAAGGTGACCGACGTCCAGCTGGACGACGGCCACGTCGTGGCCACCCTGTCGATCGACGCCGACCGGCCGCCCTCCGCGGCCAGCACGGCGGAGGTGCACAGCGTGTCGGCGATCGGTGAGCAGTACCTCGACCTGATCCCGCCGCCCGGGGACGCGGGTCCGGCGCTCGGCGACGGGGACGTGATCCCGTTGTACCGCACGTCGATCCCGTCGCCCACGGCGGACGTGCTGCAATCCGCGGACACCCTGCTGTCGTCCGTGCCGCACGAGCAGCTGCAGAGCACGCTCGACGAGTTCGCCGCCGCGTTCGACGGCATCGGGCCCGACCTGGGCCGGCTGATCGACAACACGCAGACGCTGGTGCGGACCGCGCAGGGCAACTACGAGCCGACCGAGACGCTGCTGAAGGACTTCCAGCCGTTCGCCGACCCCCAGCTGGTCTCCAGCGACGCGATCCGAGGCTGGAGCCGGGACCTCGCCGGCTTCTCGCAGGCCCTGCGGGACAACGACCCCGCGCTGCGGGGAGTCCTCACCGAGGGCTCGGCGGCCGCGGGCAAGGCGACCGACCTGCTCAAGGACCTGAGCCGGACGACGCCCACCCTGCTGTCGACGACCGGCGTGCTGACCCGGCTCGCCGAGGCCTACCACGCCCCGATCGAGCAGGTCCTGGTCGTCTATCCGATGTGGGCGGTCGTCAACCAGATGATCGTGCCCAAGGACCAGCCCGGCGCCCTGCGGTTCAACCTCGAGACGAACGTGAACCCGCCGAGCTGCGTCGAGGGCTGGACCTCGCCGGACCAGCCCGGTGGCGCGCGGAACTCCTCCGAGCTGGGGGACCTGCCGCTGCCGCAGAACAGCTACTGCAAGCTGCCCCAGTCCGACCCCACGCTGGCGCGCAGCGCGCGGAACCTGCCGTGCTTCGAACCCGGGTCACCCCCCGGACGGCGTGCGGCGACGATCTTCCAGTGCCGGGGCTCCGGCTACAGCACGGAGGAGGCGGGCCGGCTGACCCTCGCGCCGGACACGGCGCTGAACGGGCAGCCCGCCTTCTTCGAACCCCTCGCCGCACTGGGGGCGAACAGCACTCCGGCACCGACGCCCGAGGAGATGACATGGCCATCACTTCTGCTCACCGGGGCGGGCGCATGACCCGCCGCGGAGCGAGCCCACCCGTACCCGTCTGGGACGGGGTGGTGGACGGCGACATCGAGACCGACAGCGGCCCCGACGCCGGCCCTGACGCCGACCGGGGCGCCGACTCGGACGCCGAGCACCGCCCGACCGCGGCCCTCGCCGCCGCGGAGGACACGGACGAGCACCCGACCGCCGTCCTGCCCGCTGCGGACGGCGAGGAGCCCGCCGCGGCGGCCGGGACGGACGACGCCGACCCGGGCGGCGAGGAGCGCCCGACGCTGGGGGGCCGCGGTCTCGCGGGCCTGGTCGCCCTGCTGGTCGTGACCGTGCTCCTGCTCGGCGCCGCGATCACCGCGGGGGTGTTCTGGGCGAAGGGCGCGGCAGTCGACGTGGGACGGGAGAACGCACTGTCCGCCGCTCGGCAGACCGCCGTGAACCTGACGACCATCGACTTCAGCCATGCCGAGGACGACGTCCGGCGGGTGCTCGACGGGTCCACCGGCGACTTCGGCGGGCTGTTCACCCAGAACCTCGACTCGTACGTCGGTGTGGTGAAGGACGGCGAGGTCGTCACCACCGGCGAGGTGACCGAGGCGGGCATCGAGAAGTACGACGGCGAGACCGCGACCGCGGTCGTCGCGGTGAGGACCACGGTGAAGAACAAGACGGTGCCCGACGGCGAGCAGCGCTTCTACCGGCTCGTCGAGCAGCTGGAGCACCAGGACGGCAGGTGGCTGGTGTCGCGAGTGGAGTTCGTGCCGTGAGCCGGCTCGGGGGAGCGCTGACCGCCACGCGCGGCGGCATCAGGACCGGCATCGTGGGCGGCGCCCGCGCCGTCGGGAGCGGGGCGAAGGCCGCGGTGCACCTGCCCGGCGCCGCCTGGGCCGATGCCCGGCGCAGGCCACGGCGGGCGTTCACCGTGCTGGGCGTGACCGCGGTCGTGCTGGCGGTGGTCGCGGGACTGTTCGGGTTCTTCGCGCTGCGTCAGGCGCAGATCGAGAGCGCCCGCGGTGCGGCGAGCGCCGCGGCCGAGGAGAAGGTCACAGCGCTCTTGTCCTACGACTACCGCACGATCCAGAACGACCAGGGCGACCGGGGCGCCATGGTGACCGGGCAGTTCAAGGACGACTACGCCTCGCTGATCGCCGACATCGTCGGCCCGGCGGCGAGCCAGCAGCAGCTGACCACCCGCTCGTCCGTGGTGTCGAGCTCGGTCGTCGGCACCGACGGCACCGACCAGGTCACCTTGCTGATGTTCCTCAACCAGACCACGCAGTCCGCGGCGAAGCCGGACCCGACCCTGTCGGGGAGCCGGATCCGCGTGACCATGCAGGAGGTCGACGGGACCTGGCTCGTCTCGGAGCTGACCCCGGTCTGACCCGAGCCCAGCCCGGGGACGGGAGGTCCCCAGCCCGTCTCCCCGGTCCGCGAGGCCGGGCGGCCCCGCACCCGGCCGCCCGGCCTCGCGTCGTCGGGAGACAGAGATAGTGAGACAGAAAACGTTGCGTGTCTCGAATGTGCGGCCGTACGGTCCGGGGGTCGGGCTGCACGGACGCGGCGCGCGGAACGGAGAACGACCAGTGGAAGCGACCCTCGACCGTCCCGCCTTCTTCGTCGGCGGCGAGTGGCGAGATCCGTCGGGCGGTGAGGCGGCGGAGGTCCTCGAGGCCGCCACCGGCAAGGCGCTCGGGAACGCCGCGCTGGCCGCGTCGGCCGATATCGACGCCGGCGTGGCGGCCGCGCGCGAGGCCCTGCGCGGCCCGTGGGGCGGCACGACCGGCGCCGAGCGGGCCGAGGTGATCCGCCGGTTCGGTGCGGCGCTCAAGGCCCGCGGCCGCGACACCGCCCAGCTGGTCAGCCGCGAGAACGGCATGCCGCGGGCGTTGTCGATGGGCGCCAACGGGTTCGCCCCGGCGATCATGTTCGACTACTACGCCGGGCTGGCCGCCGGGCTGGACGCCGACGACGTGCGCCACGGCCCCCTCGCGCGCATCCGCGTCCGCCGCGGGCCGGTCGGCGTCATCGCCGCGATCACCCCCTGGAACTACCCGCAGGCCCTCGCCGCGATGAAGATCGCTCCCGCGCTGGCCGCGGGCTGCACGATCGTGCTGAAGCCGTCCCCGGAGACCGCGCTCGACGCCTACGCCTTCGCGGAGGCGGCGGCGGAGGCCGGGCTGCCGCCGGGCGTGCTGAACGTGCTCCCCGGCGGCCGCGAGGCCGGGGCGTACCTGGTGGAGCACCCGGGCGTGGACAAGGTGGCGTTCACCGGATCCACGGCAGCCGGGCGCGCGATCGGGGAGGTCTGCGGGCGGCTGCTGCGCCCGGTCACCCTCGAGCTCGGCGGGAAGTCCGCGGCCCTCGTCGCCGAGGACGCCGACCTGGACGTCTTCCTCGCCGCCCTGCCAGAGGTGTCGCTGGCCAACAACGGACAGACCTGCCACGCGAGCACCCGGATCCTGGCGCCGCGCTCGCGCTACGCGGAGATCGTCGACGCCGTCACGGACACCGTGAAGGCCCTGCGCGTCGGTGACCCGCTGGAGAAGAACACCCAGATCGGGCCGCTGGTCAGCGCGGCCCAACGCGAGCGGGTGCTCGCCCATGTCGACGCCGGCCGTCGGAGCGGAGCGCGCCTGACGGCCGGCGGGTCCATCCCCGCCGACCACTCCGAGGGCTGGTTCGTGGAGCCCACCGTGTTCGCCGACGTCGAGAACACCAGCCCGATCGCGCGCGAGGAGATCTTCGGGCCCGTCCTGGTCGTGACGCCCTACTCGGACGAGGACGAGGCCGTCGCCCTGGCCAACGACTCCGAGTACGGCCTCGGCGGCACGGTCTGGACCGCCGACCAGGAGCGGCGAGGCCCTGGCGGCACGGATCGAGACCGGCACGGTCGGTGTCAACCACTACGCCCTGGACGTCCTGGGCCCGTTCGGCGGGGTCAAGGCCAGCGGGCTCGGGCGGGAGCTCGGACCCGAGGGCCTCACCCCCTACGTCGCGCTGAAGTCCGTCTACCTGCCTCCGGAGGCCCGATGACCAGCATCGACACGACCACCGAGCCCGCCGCGCTCCTGGAGCGCCGAGGGCACGTCGCGGTCGTCACGCTCAACCGGCCCAAGGCCATGAACGCGGTGAACGCCGCCCTGTCGGTCGCCGCCGGTGCCGCGCTGGAGCAGGCGCAGCAGGACCCCGAGGTGCGGGTCGTGGTGATCACCGGCGCCGGCCGCGGGTTCTGCGCGGGCGCGGACCTCAAGGAGCTGGCCAAGGGCAACCGGATCGACGACCGCGAGCACCCGGAGTGGGGCTTCGGCGGCATCGTGCAGCACTGGATCGGCAAGCCCGTGATCGCGGCCGTGAACGGCTACGCCATGGGCGGCGGCACGGAGATCATGCTGTCCTGCGACCTCGCGGTGATCGACGAGACGGCCTCGCTGGGCCTGCCGGAGGTCAAGCGCGGACTGTTCGCCGCCGCGGGCGGGGTCATCCGGCTGCAGCGGCAGATCCCGCTGAAGATCGCGCTGGAGACGATCCTGACCGGCGAGCCGATGTCCGCCGCACGGGCCTACGAGCTGGGCCTGGTCAACCGGGTCGCGCCGCAGGGCACCGCGCTCGACGTCGCGCTGGAGCTGGCGGAGCTGATCGCGGCCAACGCGCCGCTGTCGGTGCAGCAGAGCAAGCGGGTGGTGCACGAGACCTGGTCCGCGGGCTCGGACTGGGGGCCGGAGACCTGGGCGATCAACCGCGACGCGGTGAAGGTCGTCTTCACCAGCCGGGACGCCAAGGAGGGCCCGACGGCCTTCGCGGAGAAGCGCGAGCCGGTCTGGGAGGGGCGCTGATGACCGGCGCTGGGCTGAACTCAGCGATCGTCGGTCTCGGGCTGACCGAGATGGGCAAGGTCTACGGGCGGTCCTCGACGTCGCTCGCCGCCGAGGCGGTCCGGCTCGCCGTCGCGGACGCGGGGCTGGGCCTGGGCGACCTCGACGGGCTGCTCGTCAGCGCCGGGGTGAAGCAGGACGTGAACGTCAACCTCGCCGCGGTGCTCGGCCTGCACGACCTGGCTGTGCTCAACCAGGTCAACGCCTACGGGGCCACGGCGGGGGTCATGGTGGCGCAGGCCGCGCAGGCGATCGCCGCGGGTGCGGCAACGACCGTGGCCTGCGTGTTCGCCGACACCCCGCTGAAACAGAAGCAGTCGGCGGGGGCGGCCTGGGGCTCCGGGGCCAAGCGTCCCGGCGCCGCGCGGAACCTGCGCGGCATGGCGGGCTGGTCGGTGAACTCCGGCGCCACGAACCCGAACATCCTCTACGCGCTGTGCGCCCGCCGGCACATGGAGCGCTACGGCACCACGTCGGAGCAGCTCGCCGAGATCGCGGTCGCCCAACGGGCGTGGGCGGTACAGAACCCGCTCGCCCAGATGCGCGAGCCGCTCACGGTGGCCGACCACCAGGCGTCGCGCTGGATCGCGGACCCCCTGCACCTGCTGGACTGCTGCCTGGTCAGCAACGGCGCGGTCGCGGTGGTCGTGACCGCGGCGGACCGCGCGGCATCGCTGGCGAGGCCGCCGGTCCACGTGTGGGGGTTCGGCCAGGCCCACGCCCCCCGCCGCATGCACGCCGGGTCGGACTGGGGGCTGGTCACCCCCGCGGGAAGGTCCGGCCCGGCGGCCATGCGCATGGCGGGCATCGGGGTCGACGACGTCGACGTCGCCGAACTCTACGACTGCTACACCTACACCGTCCTGGTCACGCTGGAGGACTACGGCTTCTGCGCCAAGGGCGAGGGTGGGGCGTTCGTGTCCGACGGCCGGCTCGCGCCGGGCGGGAAGCTCGCGTGCAACACCGGCGGCGGGCAGCTGTCGTCGTACTACATGTGGGGCTTCACGCCGCTCTCGGAAGCGGTCATCCAGGCGCGGGGCGACGGGGGAGCACGTCAAGCCCCGCGCAACGACGTCGTCCTGGTCAGCGGCAACGGCGGGATCCTGGAGCACCACTCCACGCTGGTGCTGAGCCCGCACGAGAGGAAGGCCTCGTGAGCAGCGGCTTCCCCCTGGTCGAGCGGGACGAGGCGAGCGCGGCGTTCTACGACGCCGCGGCCCGCGGCGAGCTGCTGATGCAGCGCGGCCCGTCCGGCACGGTGCTGCCGCCCGAGGCGCGCACCGACCCCGACAGCGGGTCGGCGGACCTGGAACCGGTGGTCGTGTCGGGCGAGGGCAGGCTCGTCAGCTGGGTCGTGGTGCACCAGGCCCCGCTGCCGGCTCTCGCCGAGGCGGTGCCGTACGTCAGCGCCGTCGTCGAACTGGCGGAGGGGCCGTGGCTGATGGTCCGGCTGCTGACCGACGATCCGGCCGGTCTGCGGGCCGGGGCTCCGGTCCGGGTGCGCTTCGTGCCGTCCGGTCCCGAGGAGGAGCCCGGCGAGGTCCTGCCCGTGTTCGAGCCGGTCTGACCGGTGCCGACCGGTACGCTGACGGTCCGAACGGCGGGGGGATGAACGTGGGACGAGGACGGGGGCCCTTCGCGGGCGGCCCGGAACAGGCACGGCGCCGGCTGGTGTCCGCGGCGGAGGAGTGCTTCCTCGCCTACGGCGTGCAGCGCACCACGATGGACGACATCGCCAAGCGCGCCGGGGTCTCGCGTCCCACCGTCTACCGGTACTTCGCCGACCGGGACGCGCTGATCATCGAGGTCGTGTCCCGCCGCTCGCGGGCCTTCAGCGGCCAGGCGCGCGAGTTCATCGACAGCCGTACGACCTTCGCCGACAAGCTGGTCGACGGGCTGACGTTCCTCATCGACGGCGGCCGCAAGGACCCGATCCTGCAGGCCCTGCTCCGCCCGGAGAACCTCGGCGCGGCGAGCGGGGTCCTCACCTCGAGCAACGTGGCGCAGAACCTGACCTACGAGATCTGGGAGCCGATCCTGTCGGCCGCGCAGGCCGCGGGCGAGATGCGCCCGGACGTCGACCTGCACGAGCTCTGCGCGCTGATGGCCGACGTCGAGATGATCATGGTCGGTCGCGAGGGCCTCTTCGACCCGGACGGGCCCACCGCCCGCGACCTCATCGGGGACTTCCTGCTGCCGGCGCTCGCGCCCGCGGGCTGATCCCGCGGGCGCCAGGTCCGCTCAGCCCGCGCGGATCGCGCTGCGGTCGTACTCCACCGCGTGGTGCAGCGCGGGCACCACGAACCGCTCCATCAGGCGGCGGTGCGACGGGTCGTCCGCGCCGAGCCGCTCGATGCGGCCCACCAGGATCAGCTCGACGAAGGTCAGCCAGGCGCAGAACCGGTCGACGTCCAGGTCCGCCCGGACCTCGCCGGCCTCCTGGGCCTCGCGCAGGATCGGGGCCCAGAGTTCGGCCGTGAGGTCCGTCGCCAGCTTCGGCGTGTCGCTGACCCGGTTGGCAACGTCGAGGAACTCCAGGCTGACGAGCTGGAGGACCATGGGATCCCGACGCCCGCTGTCCACGAGGAAGATCATCCCGTCGACGAGCTTCGCGTCGATCGTCGACCGGGTGTCGATGAACCGCCGCGCCCGGTCCAGAAGGTCCCGCGCGCGGGCGAGCAGGACGCCGGTGATCAGGTCGTCCCGGGTCGCGTAGTGCCGGTAGACGGTGGGACGGGAGACGCCGGCCTCGCGCGCGACGTCGTCCATCGTCGTCTTCGTGATGCCCAGGCGGAGGTAGCAGGCCTCGGCGGCGAGCAGGATCGCCGTGGCCGGGTCGGTCACTCGGGCACGCGGCGCCCGCTTCCGCCCTCCCTCGGGGCCCTTCACCATCGCCTTCCCCCTCCGTGCGCCCGTCGACGCTACCGGACGGGATTCGTCGGACAGGTCTGTGACGGTCCCCATATCAGGCGATGGTCCAGGTGTCGCGGCCCGCGATCAGACCCTGGAGGTCGGGGGTTCCCCCGCTCCTGGCCTGCTCGACCTGGGCGCGGGCGGCGTCGTCGTAGGTGGTGCGGTCGACGTTGCGGAAGATGCCGGTGACGGTGTGGTTCAGGTCCTGGTCGGACAGCCGGGACAGGGCGAAGGCCAGCTCCAGGTTCGTGGCGTCGTGGACGACGATGTCGGAGGGGTCGAAGCCGGCGCCGTCGACGACCTCGAGCCGGAAGCCGCGCTGGATGACGGCGTACTGGCCGAGCCCGTCGTCGCCGACCGGTCCGAAGCGGATCGGCTCCCCGTGCCGGACCGGGATGAGCCGCTGGTCCTTGGTCTCCGGCTTGCGCAGCAGGTCGAAGGAGCCGTCGTTGAAGATCGGGCAGTCCTGGAAGATCTCCACCAGCGCCGAGCCGCGGTGGGCGGCGGCGGCGCCGAGGACCTCGGTGAGGCCCTTGCGGTCGGAGTCCAGCGCGCGCCCCACGAAGCTCGCCTCGGCGCCGAGGGCGAGGGAGATCGGGTTGAACGGGTGGTCGA